>CAZOSI010000039.1:0-19762 GCA_964582485.1 uncultured Novosphingobium sp. | reverse complement strand
GAACAGGGCCAGATCGTGGGTGCTGGTGATGCTTTCCGCGTCCTGCCGTTCGACGACGTAGCCGTGGCGAGGGAGTGTGCCGCATGAATGCGCTAGCGAAGATACTTGAATGGCCGGCTGAAGAGGCCGACCTGTATGGCCTGGCGCTGTGGGACGCGGTCGAAATCGCGCGCGCGGTCGGCGGGGTCGCCATGGGCCAGTTCCAGGTCTCCGGGATCGAGATTGACAGCCGGGATGTGGTTCCGGGTGACCTGTTTTTCGCGCTCAAGGGCGAAAGCATGGACGGCCACCTCTTTGTTGACATGGCTTTTGCCCGGGGCGCCTCGGCCGTCGTGGTGGATCGCCCGGTTGATGGCCCGCACGTGCTGGTCAGGGATACCACGATTGCGCTCGGGCTGCTGGCCAAAGCCGCGCGGACCCGCGCCAACGCAACGGTAATTGGAGTGACCGGCTCGGTTGGCAAGACCGGGGTTAAGGAAGCGATCTTTGCCGCGCTCGACCGCTCGAGCCGGGGCAAGGCGCATCGCTCGGTCAAGAGCTACAACAACCATGTCGGCGTACCGCTAAGCTTGACCCGGATGGCGGCGGACAGCCGCTACGGCGTTTTTGAAATGGGCATGAACCACGCCGACGAGATCGCCGCGCTGACCGCACAGGTCCGTCCGCACGTGGCGGTTATCACGACGATCGCTCCTGCGCACATCGAGAATCTGGGCAGCATCGAGGCAATCGCCGACGCCAAGGCAGAGATATTCGAAGGGCTGGAGATCGGCGGCGTCGCGATAATTCCGGCAGACAGCCCCCAATTCGCCCGGCTGAAGGAAGCGGCAGAACAGAAAAAAGTCGCGGTCGTTTCCTTCGGACGGGCGGAACACGCCGATGTTCGCCTGCTTGACGCCGTCCCGGCCCCGGGTGGTGGTTCCTTGGTGACCGCCGATCTGGGTGCGCGGCGGATCTGCTATACTGTGGCCGAACCGGGCGAGCACTGGATTTCCAATTCGCTGGCGGTGATGGCCGCTGTCGGCGCAGCTGGCGGGGATCTTGGCGCGGCCGGATTGGCGCTTGCCGAGATGCAAGGCCTGAAAGGGCGGGGCCAGCGGCATAGGCTTCCCGCAGGCGGCGGTGACGGTTCAGGCCGGGCGCTGCTGATAGACGAAAGCTATAACGCCAACCCCGCATCGATGCGCGCGACGCTGGCCCAGCTTGGGGTCACCCCGGCGCGTCGCCGGGTCGCGATACTGGGAGCGATGAAGGAACTCGGCGAGCATGGTCCGGCCTATCACGCAGCGCTGATCGAACCACTCACCGCATCGGGAGCAGACTTCGTCGTGCTGGTCGGCGACGAGATGCAGGCCTTGGCCGACGAACTGGGGAAAGCGGCCAAAACCGCGCTTGGCAAGGCCATCGCCTTCGCCCATTGCGGGACTGCCGTTGAAGCGCTCAATGCGCTCAGGGCGCATGGCGTGGAAGGCGGTGACGCGATCCTCGTCAAGGGGTCGAACTCGGTCGGGTTGGGGACAGTCGTCGCCGCGCTCGCGCAGCAGAAGGATTAGGATCAGGAATGCTTTACCTGATCGCTCAGTATTTTCAGTTCGAGGGGCTGGCAAACCTCATCCGCTACCAGACCTTCCGCGCCGGTGCCGCGCTGATGACCGCGCTGGTGCTCGGCCTGATCATCGGCCCGCGCTTTATTGCGATGCTCCGCATTCGCCAGGGCAAGGGCCAGCCAATCCGCGAAGACGGGCCGCAAAGCCACTTCGCCAAGCGCGGCACGCCGACCATGGGTGGGCTGATGATCCTGGTCTCGCTGGCGGTTTCGATGTTCCTGTGGATGGACCTGGGCAGTCCGCTGGTCTGGGCCTGCATTCTGGTGACCCTGGGCTTCGGCGCAATCGGGTTCCTCGATGATTATGACAAGGTCAAGAAGCGCACCACCGCCGGGGTTCCGGGCCGGGTTCGGCTGGCCGGCGAATTCGCGGTCGCCGGGCTGGCCTCGTGGCTGCTTGTCAGTCAGATCGATACCAATCTTTATGTCCCGTTCCTGAGCGGCCGCTACATCCCGCTCGGTCCGCTTTACTATGTCTTCGCGGCATTCGTAATCGTCGGGGCGGGCAATGCGGTCAACCTGACCGATGGGCTCGATGGCCTTGCCACCATGCCGGTGGTGATCGCCGCCGGGACCTTCGCGATCATCGCCTATCTCGCGGGCCGCGCTGACTTTGCCGCCTACCTTGGCATCCCGCACGTGCCGCGCGCGGGCGAGCTGGCGATCCTCTGCGCCGGGATCATGGGGGCCTGCCTGGCCTTTCTGTGGTTCAATGCACCGCCTGCGGCGGTGTTCATGGGGGATACC
This sequence comes from uncultured Novosphingobium sp., assembly GCA_964582485.1. Taxonomy (GTDB): domain Bacteria; phylum Pseudomonadota; class Alphaproteobacteria; order Sphingomonadales; family Sphingomonadaceae; genus Novosphingobium. Next base: position 17,409 of record CAZOSI010000039.1, on the reverse strand, counting down.
GGCAGCCTGGCCCTGGGTGGAGCCTTGGGTGCGATTGCGGTGGCCGCGCATCACGAGATCGTACTGGCCATCGTCGGCGGGCTGTTCGTGGCCGAGGCGTTATCGGTAATCATCCAGGTTGCGGTTTACAAACGCACCGGCAAGCGGGTCTTCAAGATGGCCCCGATTCACCACCATTTCGAACAGCTCGGCTGGAAGGAATCGACCGTGGTGATCCGCTTCTGGATTGTCTCGATCGTGCTGGCCATGATCGGGCTCTCGACGTTGAAGCTCAGATGATCACCACCTCCGCCTTTGCCGGCAAGCGTTATGCCGTTCTCGGGCTGGCCCGCTCGGGGATGGCGGCTGTTGAAAGCCTGTTGGCCGGTGGTGCCGAGGTAACTGCCTGGGACAGCCGCGAGGAGCCGCGCCGGGCACTGGAAGGCCGGGTAGAGCTGGCCGATCCTGTTGGCATCGACCTGACCGGCTTTGCCGGGGTAGTGGTTTCGCCCGGCGTGCCGCTCAACACCCATCCGATCGCCAAGGCTGCTGCCGCTGCGGGCGTGCCGGTGATTGGCGATATCGAACTGTTCGCGATCGCCCGGCCCGAACTGCCGGCGCACCGCGTGGTCGGGATCACCGGGACCAATGGCAAATCGACTTGCACTGCGCTGGTCCATCACATTCTGCAATCGGCCGCCTTGCCGACCCGGATGGGCGGCAACATCGGTCTTCCGATCCTTGCTGCCAATCCCCTGTCAGCCGGCGGGGTCTATGTGCTCGAACTGTCGAGTTACCAGCTCGATCTCACGCAATCGCTAGAATGCGAAGTTGCCGCGCTGCTCAATATCACCCCCGACCACCTTGATCGCTATGACGGGTTCACCGGCTATGCCGCTTCGAAGACCCGGCTGTTTGCGATGCAGCGGCCCGAACAGTTCGCGATTTTCGGGATGAGCGATGCCAAGACTCAGGCCGCCGCTGCGCACGAAGGCCAATTGCGGGAAGCTTGGCGGGTCCGCAGCGTGGATGGTAAGGACCTGATCAAGTTTCAGCCCGATTGGCCCAGCTTGCAGGGGCCGCACAATCTTCAGAATGCTGCCGTTGCCGTCGCGATCGCCGAAGCGCTGGGACTGACCCCGATGCAGTGGCGCCCGGCATTGGCCAGCTTTCGCGGCTTGCCGCACCGGATGGAGCGCGTCGCCGAAGCGAACGGGGTGATGTACATCAACGACAGCAAGGCGACCAATCCGGCCTCCGCTGCGCCTGCACTGGCGGCATTCCCACCCAGCGACCATCGCCGGGTCCACTGGATCCTGGGCGGCCTGCCCAAGGGCGACGATCTCGACGAGTGCGCGCCGTTCTTCGGCAATATCGCCGCTGCCTATACGATCGGGGATGCCGGCCCGCGCTTTGCCGAGCTGCTCGGCCCGCACATGCCGGTGACCCGCAGCGAGATGATGTGCGAAGCGATCCAGCAGGCAATGGCCGCCGCCCAGCCTGGTGACGTGGTACTGCTGTCTCCGGCCTGCGCCAGCTTCGACCAGTTCCGCGATTATGAAGCACGCGGCGATACCTTTCGCCAGATTGTTCAGACGCTGCTGACTCCAGAACCGGCTGCGGCAAACGGGGGAGCGCGAAACTGATGGCCACGCTTCCTCCCGTGGTGCCGCGCGGCGGCCGGGTCGGCGTTGAAGGCGGGACAGTGCGCCCACAACGCAACCGTCGCAGCGATTTTGCAATCTGGTGGCGCGAGATTGATCGGACCCTGCTGTTTCTGATCCTGACGCTGATGGCAATTGGCACTGCGGCGGTCGCGGCCAGTTCTCCGGCCAGCGCGCGGCGGCTTTCGACCGCCTCGGTCCGGCTCGATGATCTGCACTTCTTTGCGATGCATATTCGCTATCAGTTCATCGGATTGATTGCGATGTTCGGTGCCTCGATGCTGTCCAAGGACATGGCGCGGCGGGCCGGGATTTTGCTGGGCTTTGCCATGCTGGTGGCCCTGCTGCTGGTTCCGGTCATGGGCTTCAGCGTCAATGGAGCAAAGCGCTGGCTCAATCTGGGGATGTCGCTTCAGCCTTCGGAATTTCTGAAGCCGGCCTTCGCAATCGGGATCGCCTGGATCCTCTCCTGGCGGGTCCGAGATCCCAATCTGCCGGTAATCGAACTGGTAACCGGTCTGATGGGACTGATCGCCGTGCTACTGATGGCTCAGCCCGATTTCGGATCGGCAATCCTGTATATCGGGGTCTGGTTCGTAATGGTGCTGATGAGCGGGATATCGCTGAAGCGCATCGGCCTCGCTGGCGGGGCTGGCCTGGCTTTCGTGGTACTGGCATACATGTTTTATGACAACGCCCGTCACCGGATCGACAGCTTCCTGGGTGGTGGGACCGCCTTCGATCAGGTCGATCTGGCCCAGCGGACCTTGCTGGCTGGCGGCTGGACCGGGTCGGGGTTGTGGCTCGGCACCCGCAAGCTCGGCCTGCCCGAGGCACATACCGACTACATCTTCTCGGTGATCGGCGAGGAATTCGGGCTGCTCGCCTGTCTGGTGATCGTGGTGCTTTACCTCGCGCTGGTTGCACGGGTGCTGATCCGCCTGCTTGAGGAAGAAGACCTGTTCACCACGCTTGCCGCTGCCGGGCTGATCGCCCAGATCGGCGGGCAGGCCTTCATCAACATCCTGGTCAACCTGCAGCTGTTCCCGTCGAAGGGGATGACCCTGCCGCTGATTTCCTATGGCGGTTCATCGACCATCGCGCTGTGCCTGGGCGCTGGCTTCCTGCTTTCGATCACCCGGCGCAATCCCTTCATCCGGCGCGAACGGTTCAGTCTTTCAAGCATGGGCATCAAGCTATGAGCGGACCTTCCCGCCACTATGTCCTCGCAGCCGGCGGTACCGGCGGACACCTGATCCCGGCTTTTGCCCTGGCGGTGGAACTGGAACGGCGCGGGCATCATTGCGCGCTGATCACCGACGATCGCGGCAGCCGCCTGCCGGGCAAGCCGCATTCGCTGGTCGCGCATATTCTTCCGGCCGGGCGAATCGGCAAGAACCCGCTGCACTGGCCCAAGGGGGTCGGAGCGATCCTTGAAGGCAAGCGGATGGCCGCGCGGCTGTTCGAGAGCTTTCAGCCCTCGGCAGTGATCGGCTTCGGCGGCTATCCCGCCTTTCCGGCGCTGTGGGCCGCGACCAGCGCGGGCATTCCCAGCGTGATCCATGAGCAGAACGCGGTGCTGGGCCGGGTCAACCGGTTCCTTGCGGGCCGGGTCGATGCCATCGCCACATCCTATCGCGAGACCGAGCGGCTGAAGCCCAAGCATCTGGCCAAGACCCATCTGGTCGGCAATCCGATTCGGGCCGAGGTGCTGGCATTGCGCGACCAGCCTTTCCCGGCCTTTAGCGAGGACGGTTTGCTGCGGGTGCTGGTTACCGGCGGCAGCCAGGGGGCGGGAATTCTGAGCCAGGTCGTGCCCGATGGTCTGGCCATGCTTCCGCCCAATCTGCGCAACCGCCTGCAAGTGACGCAGCAATGCCGGCCGGAGGATATCGAGGCGGTGCGCAGCCGTTATACCAGCCACGAAATTCCGGCCGAGCTCGGCACCTATTTCGAAGACATGCATGAGCGGCTGGCCGATGCTCATCTGTTCATTGGCCGGGCCGGCGCTTCGACCGTAGCCGAGCTGACTGCGGTCGGCCGGCCGGCGATCCTGGTTCCGCTACCGATCGCTACCGACGATCACCAGGCCTACAATACCGCCGAAATCTGCGCCGCCGGTGGCGCACGCATGATCCGGCAGGACAAGTTCACCGCCAGCGAACTCGCCAAGCAGATTCAGGCCATTGCAAGGAACCCGCAGACCTTGGCCACTGCGGCGCATGCCGCTTGGAACTGCGGATATCCGAATGCAGTCAGCGATCTGGCCGATCTTGTGGAAAGCTATGGCGCCGCGCCGCTGATGGATGTGATCCGGGTGGCAGACAGCGGCGAGACAGCGGTGTCAGCGCAGGGGGCACCGGCATGAAGGGCGTCGGCACCGATATCGGCATCATCCATTTTGTCGGCATCGGCGGCATCGGCATGTCGGGCATTGCCGAAGTGATGCACAACCTGGGCTACAAGGTCCAAGGCAGCGATATCGCCGAAGGCTATGTCGTCGAAGGACTGCGCACGCGCGGGATCAAGGTGATGATCGGGCACGCCGCAGAGAACGTTGGCGATGCGGCTGTCGTGGTCACGTCGACTGCGGTCAAGCGGACCAATCCCGAAGTCGCCACCGCGCTAGAGGCGCGCATCCCGGTGGTCCGCCGCGCCGAGATGCTGGCCGAATTGATGCGGCTGAAACGCACCGTTGCAGTCGCCGGCACGCACGGCAAGACTACCACGACCAGCATGGTCGCAGCTTTGCTTGATGCCGGCGGGATCGATCCGACAGTGATTAACGGCGGGATCATCAATTCCTACGGCTCCAACGCCCGGCTTGGCGAAAGCGAGTGGATGGTGGTTGAGGCGGATGAGAGCGACGGCTCATTCCTGCGGCTCGACGGGACCATCGCGGTGGTCACCAACATCGATCCCGAGCACCTCGATCACTACGGCAGCTTTGACGCGATCAAGGACGCCTTTGTCGAGTTCATCGAGAACGTGCCGTTCTATGGCTGCGCGGTGCTGTGCATCGATCATCCCGAGGTTCAGGCGGTCATCCCAAAGATCCGCGATCGCCGCGTGGTGACATATGGTTTCTCCGCCCAGGCTGACGTGCGGGGTGAGAATGTCGCGCCCTATCCCGGCGGCAACCGCTTCGACGTGACGATCCGCCAGCGCGATGGTGAGAGCCGCCGGATCGAAGGGATCGAACTGCCGATGCCAGGGCGTCATAACGTCCAGAATTCACTCGCCGCGATCGGCGTGGCGGCGGAAATGGGCTGCGCCGACGAAGTGATCCGCACTGGTTTTGCCAAGTTTGGCGGGGTCAAACGCCGCTTCACCAAGGTCGGCGAGGTTGATGGTGTGACCGTGATCGACGATTACGGCCACCACCCGGTCGAAATCCGCGCGGTCCTGGCCGCGGCGCGCGAAGGTGTGAGTGCCGGCCGCGTGATCGCTGTGGTTCAGCCGCACCGCTTCACCCGGCTGCGCGATCATATGGAAGACTTTCAGGCCGCTTTCAATGATGCCGATGTTGTCTATGCCGCGCCGGTATATTCGGCTGGCGAGGCGCCCATTGAAGGGGTGGACAGCGACGCTCTGGTCGAAGGGATCAAGGCCCGCGGGCATCGCAGCGCACACACGATTTCCGGAGCCGATGCGCTCGCCGCTGTGCTGGCCGACGGCGCCCAGCCGGGCGACATGGTGGTCTGCCTTGGCGCCGGCGATATCACCAAGTGGGCCGGTGGTCTTGCCGACAAGATCAAGTACCTGAGGGCTGGCGGATGAATGCGGTCACTCTACCCAAGGTGGCGGGCAAGCTGACGCCCAATGCCCCGCTCGCCCCGCTGGTCTGGTTCAAGTCCGGCGGTGCGGCGCAGTGGTTGTTTGAGCCGAAAGACGTGGCTGATCTGCAAGCCTTCCTGCACGATCTCGATCCGGTGGTGCCGGTGATGGCGCTGGGGCTCGGCTCCAACCTGATCGTCCGCGATGGGGGCGTTCCCGGCGTGGTGGTCCGGCTGGGCAAGGCCTTCGCCAAGGTCAGCAAAAGCGCGGACCTGACGCTCGATTGCGGGGCCGGTGCTTCGGGCATCCTCGTCTCCTCGACCGCGCGAGACAACGGCATCGCGGGGCTTGAGTTCCTGCGCTCGATCCCGGGCACAGTTGGCGGGTTCGTGCGGATGAACGGAGGGGCCTATGGCGGCGAGGTGAAGGATATCCTGGTCGATTGCGACGTGGTGCTGCGCGATGGCACGCTGCGGACACTGCCGGTCAGCGAATTGCACTACACTTATCGCCACTCCGAACTGCCCGACGGAGCGATCGTGGTTGGCGCGCGGTTCAAGGGGCGTCCGGGCATGGCTGACGACATTCAGGCCGAGATGGACCGAATCTCCGCCAGTCGCGAAGCCAGCCAGCCGCTGCGCAGCAAGACCGGCGGCAGCACCTTCAAGAACCCCGATGGCCATAAGGCCTGGCAATTGGTCGATGAAGCTGGCTGCCGCGGGCTGACCCTGGGCGGAGCGCAGGTCAGCGAGAAGCACACCAACTTCCTGCTCAACACGGGCAATGCGAGCAGCGCCGACATCGAGACGCTGGGCGAAGAAGTGCGGCGGCGGGTGAAAGACAAATCGGGCGTGACGCTCGAATGGGAAATTCAAAGGGTAGGTAAGAAGTGACTCTCCCCAAACTCCATGTCGCGGTCCTGATGGGCGGCTGGTCGAACGAGCGGCCGGTGTCGCTGATGAGCGGGGAAGGCGTAGCTGCGGCGCTGGAAGAGCGTGGGCACAAGGTCACCCGCGTCGACATGGGCCGCGATGTCGCGCAAAAGCTGGCCGAGGCCGCGCCCGACGTGGTGTTCAACGCGCTGCACGGCACCCCGGGCGAAGACGGCACCGTCCAGGGCATGATGGATCTGATGGGGCTGACCTATACCCATTCGGGCATGGTCACTTCGGTAATCGCGATCGACAAGGAACTGACCAAGCAGGCGCTGGTCCCCCACGGCATTCCGATGCCAGGTGGGCGGATTGTCGAGGTTGCCGAGATTTACGAACGCGATCCGCTGGAGCGGCCCTATGTGTTGAAGCCGGTCAACGAGGGCTCGTCGGTCGGCGTGGCGATCGTCACCGCCGAGGGCAATTACGGCAACCCGATCAGCAAGGACGCCAAAGGGCCGTGGCAGGAATTCGATCACCTGCTGGCCGAACCATATATCCGCGGGCGCGAACTGACCACGGCGGTGCTCGGCGACAAGGCGCTGATGGTGACCGAACTCAAGCCCAAGAGCGGATTCTACGATTTCGACGCCAAATATACCGATGGCATGACCGAGCATGTCTGCCCGGCCGAAATCCCGGACGAGATCACCCAGGCCTGCCTCGATATCGCGCTGCGCTGCCACAAGCTGCTCGGCTGCAAGGGCTGCAGCCGCACCGACTTCCGCTGGGATGACGAACGCGGCCTGGCGGGGCTGTTCGTGCTCGAAACCAACACTCAGCCGGGGATGACCCCGCTCAGCCTGGTGCCGGAACAGGCCAAGCACCTTGGCATATCTTATGGCGAGCTGGTTGAAACGATCATCGCCGAAGCCCTTGCGGCCAAGCAGGGCAAGCAAGAAGCACTCGCTGGCAAGGAGAAGACCAAGTGAGTGGGCGGACAATCAAGCGCGGCGGCAAGGGCGTGCGCCGGGCCGCGGCTGCCCAGGGCAAGGCCCAGAAGGTCCGCAGTGCCAAGGCCAGGACCGGATCGGTCGTCGATTCGCTGATGGCGTGGCTGCCGTTCAGCGAGGCGCAGTTGCACCGCATCTTCCTGGCGATGATCCTCGGGATCGTCGCAGTTGGGGCTTGGATGGCGGCCAGCTTTGCCGGGGTCCCGGCGATGGCGCGCGATCAGGTGGCAGTGTTCGCTCACGATGCCGGGTTCGAACTGCACAACGTCAACGTCCGCGGCACCAACAATCTCAACGAACTGAAGATCTACCAGATCGCGCTGGCCGACCGGAACCGGGCCATGCCGTTCGTCGATGTCAACGCCCTGCGCGACAAGCTGCTGCAGCTTTCGTGGGTGGAGGATGCCCGGGTCTCGCGCCAGTTGCCCGATACGCTGGTGATCGACGTGGTTGAGCGCAAGCCGGTCGCGGTCGTGCAGAAGGCCGACCGTCTGATGCTGATCGACAAGGACGGGCAAGAGCTGGAGGTCGTCTCGGCCGAACGCGCCAAGGGCAAATTGCTGCTCAAGGGGCCGGGTGCCGGGCGCCAGGTCGCAGCTTTGACTGAACTGATCGAAGCTGCCCCGGCGATGCGTCCGCAGCTGCGCAGCGCCGAATGGGTTGGCAACCGGCGCTGGAACCTGACCTTCAAAACTGGTCAGGTGTTGGCGCTGCCCGAAGGCAAGGACAAATCGGCCAAGGCGCTGATGACCTTTGCCCAGCTCGACGGGCGCAACCGTTTGCTTGGCGGCAAGGCCGTGGCCTTCGACATGCGCGCACCGGACCGGATCTATCTGCGCGTCCCTGGCCGCACCGATGCGGTTGAACAACCCGCGCCGAGGGCATCCGATAGCGCGAAGCTGGCAGATGCTTCCAAGTCGGTCGAGGCCAAGCCCGCCACCAAGTCCGCTACCAAGTCCGAGGAGAAGCAGTAATGGCCGCGCCCCGCATCAGCCGCGTTTTCGGCGCTGTCAACATCGGCTCGTTCCGCATTTCGGCGATGATCGCCGGGCTGTCCGAAACCGGGGAGATGGTCGTGCTGGGATCGGGCCACCGCGCCGCTCAGGGGATCAAGCGCGGCTATGTGACCGACATGGCTGCTGCAACCTATGCTGTGCGCGATGCGGTAGAGCGGGCCGAGAAAATGGCCAACACCTCGGTTTCCAGCGTCTGGATCGGCTGTTCCGGTGCAGGGCTTGCCAGTCAGGTGGCGCAGGTTGAGGTCGATATCGGCGGGCGCCGGATCGAAGCCGAAGATATCGATCATCTGCTGGTTTCGGCGCGCGATGTAATTCAGCCGGACGGGCGGATGGTCCTCCACGCCCAGCCGGCCCATTACACGCTTGATGGAGCCGACGGGGTGGCCGATCCAAAGGGTCTTCATGCCGAACGGCTCGGGGTCGATATCCACGTCATGCTGGCCGATGGCGCGCCGGTGCGCAACATCACCGAAGCTGTGCAGAACGCGCATCTCAAGGTTGAGGCTGTTGTCGGCTCGCCGGTAGCCGCTGGGCACGCCTGCCTGTCGAACGAAGAACGCGAACTGGGCGTGGCCCTGGTCGAATTTGGCGGCGAGGTTACCAATATTTCGGTCTATGCTGCCGGCATGCTGCTGGGGCTGGTAACCATTCCGCTCGGCTCGGGCGATATCACCGATGCGGTGGCCAGCGCCTTCGGGATTCGACGCTTCCAGGCCGAACGGCTGAAGTGCGTCCATGGCTCGGCCATCGCCAGCCCGGCTGATCACCGCGAGATGATTCCGGTCAACGCGCCGGGCGAGGAGAGCTCTGGCCCGGCTGCGCGCCATGCCGATGACAAGAACCGGGTGCCGCGCGCGGAACTGGTGTCGGTCATCGCCGGCCAGCTTGCCGCCTGGATCGAGGAAGTGAGCAAGGGTCTGAAAGCGCTCGGCTTTACCGGGCAACGCGGGCAGCTTGTGGTCTTGACCGGCGGCGGCGCCGAACTGGCCGGACTGGCCGATTTCGCGCAAGGGGCGCTGGGCAAGCCGGTCCGGCTGGGCAAACCCCAGCACCTGAAGGGCCTGGCCGAAGCGCATTCGACCCCTGGTTTCTCGACGCTTTCGGGCCTGGTGCTCTACGCTGCGGCCGATCCGATCGACATCCGTTCGGTCGGGCCAAGCTATCAGCCGATCATGCGTTATAAGGGCTTTGGCCTGGTCAATCGGCTGTACCAGGCAATGCGGGAGTATTTTTAGGACCTCCGGGTTTACCCGGCGTGGCCTGAACGACTGTGGAAAATGGTTGAATTGGCTTTGATTCGGTGATTCGAAGGGTGCAAGACCCCCGTAAGTGCATGTGTTGCATCCGCTGTGCGGACAGGAGAGCTTAGATGAGCATCAATATCGGACCGCCCGCTGTCGAGGAGCTGCGTCCCCGGATCACCGTGATCGGGGTTGGTGGGGCTGGTGGAAACGCCATCGCCAACATGATCACGGCCGGGATTGAGGGGGTCGACTTCGTCGTCGCCAACACCGATGCCCAGGCGCTCAACAACGCCGTCGCTGAGCACCGCATCCAGCTTGGTTCCGAAATCACCCAAGGCCTCGGTGCCGGTGCCCGCCCCGAAGTGGGCCGCGCCGCAGCTGAAGAAAGCCTTGAATTGATCGACCGCGCGCTTGACGGCGTGCACATGTGTTTCATCGCCGCTGGCATGGGTGGTGGCACTGGCACCGGTGCGGCCCCGGTCGTTGCCAAGGCGGCGCGCGATAAGGGTGTGCTGACTGTCGGTGTGGTAACCAAACCGTTCCTGTTCGAAGGCACCCGCCGGATGCGCGCGGCCGAAGCCGGGATCGAAGAGCTGCAGAAGCACGTCGATACCCTGATCGTCATTCCCAACCAGAACCTGTTTCTGGTCGCCAAGGCGGAAACCACCTTCAAGGAAGCCTTCCAGATGGCCGACGAGGTGCTCCAGCAAGGGGTGCGCTCGATCACCGACCTGATGGTCATGCCCGGCCTGATCAACCTCGACTTTGCCGACGTCCGTTCGGTCATGGCCGAAATGGGCAAGGCGATGATGGGCACCGGTGAGGGCAGCGGCGAGAACCGCGCGCTCGAAGCCGCGGAAAAGGCGATTGCCAATCCGCTGCTCGATGGCGTCTCGATGCAGGGCGCCAAGGGCGTAATCATTTCGATCATCGGCGGCGACGACATGAAGCTGCTCGAAGTCGACGAAGCCGCGAACCACATTCGCGAACTGGTTGATCCCAACGCCAACATCATCTGGGGCAGCGCCTTCAATCCCGACCTCAATGGCAAGATCCGTGTTTCGGTCGTCGCCACCGGGATCGAACAGACCGCTTCGATGGCGGAAGAAGCGAACCGCCCGTTCAGCCTCAGCAATTCGCGCGGGCCGGCCCGCCCGGCGATGACCGCACCTGCCGCCGAGCCGTTGCTTGAGCGCCAGTCGGCCCCGGAGCCTGAAGCTGCGCCCGAACCGCAGCCCGAGCCTGAACCCGAAGCGGCTTCCGAACCCGAAGCGCCCGAGGTGCCCGAGCCTGTCGCGACCGACGACGATTGGGACATGCCCGAACTGACCCCGCCCGAGGCACCTGAAGCTTCCGATGCGCTTGAGCTGGAAATCGAGGCCGAAGCGACAGCCGAAAGCGACGGTGACGAACTGTTGCTTGATGCCAGCCGCCTGGCCGATGAAGATGCCCCGGTCGGTTCGGGCAGTGCCATGCCCGGCCGCCGCCGCGGGCTCATTTCGAGCAGCGACGATACCGCCGAAGCCGGTTCGACCGGCGGCAGTGATGGCAGCGGCATGACCGCATCGGAAGGATCTGGTGAAGCAAGCAGCCCCGCTCCGGCGGCGGCAGCCGCAGCGGCGCGCGCACCCAAGGTCGGCGGGGCAACCCTGTTTGAACGGATGGCCAACCTGTCACGCGGTGGTTCGCGTTCGGACGACGAGGATGAAGACGAGGATGGGCCCTCGATCTCGATCCCGCGCTTCCTCGGCCGCCAGAACAACCAGTAGCCGCGTTCCAGGCTGGTTAAGCTTGGGGATTGCATCGCTATTGCGGTGCGATCCCGCTTGCCTGCGGGCGCGAAGAGGGTAACGCCTGCGTCAATGTCTCAAACCGCTTTCCGCCTGTTCCGATTGTGCTCTGCCTCGATTGCCGCCTTCGGCTGGGCCGGGGTAGCTGCCGCCCAGACCGGGGCTGTGCCGCAGGTCGCCGTGCCGGTGGTTCAGGCCGTGCCGCAGAAGTCGGCCGGGATGCGGCTCAACGATGCGCTTGGCCGGCTGGCGCGGAGCCCGCAGGATATTGAGGCGCTTAGCGAAGCCGGTCAGGCGTCGCTCGAACTGGGCGATGCCCAGGCCGCAATCGGATTCTACCAGCGCGCTCTGGCGCTTCAGCCCGGCAACGCCCGGATCAAGGCTGGTCTGGCCGGAGCCTATGTGCTCAGCGAAGATCCCTTCACCGCAATAGAACTGTTCGACGAAGCGGAAAAGGCCGGGCCGATCGATCCGGCCCGGTTGGCCGATCGCGGGCTGGCTTTCGATCTGGTCGGTGATGCGCCAACCGCGCAATATTACTACCGCCAGTCATTGGCGGCGACCCCCAGTGACGAGACTTTGCGTCGGCTGGCGATCAGCCAGGCGATCATCCGCGACCGCAAAGGCATGGACATCACGCTCGCACCGTTGCTGCAAAAGCAGGACAAGGCGGCCTGGCGGGCCCGCGCCTTCGGCATGGCGATCATGGGCCAGACCGATGAGGCCGAGGCGATTGCCCGGCAAACCATGCCGCTCGATATGGCAACCGCGATCTCGGCCTATTTGCGTTACATGCCGCGACTGACGGCCGCGCAGCAGGCTGGTGCCGCCAACCTTGGGCGGTTTCCCCGTGCTTCGGAGATCGGCAACGATGATCCGCGCATGGCGCAATATTCGCGCTCGCGGGTTCAGGTTGCTGCCGCTCCGCCGCGTGTGATTCCGGCAACCACGAAGGGCAAGAAGGACGATAAGGGCAAGAAGCCTGTGGCCTCGAAGCCAGCCGTCGTCGCGGCTTCACCACCGCCCGAGCCCAACGTCGGTCGCGAGACCACAACGGCGCCGGTCAAGCTGGCCCAGGCGACTGTTCCGCCGGCTCCAGCCCCCAGGCCCGCCCCGGCGCCACCGCCACCGCCACCGCCGCCACCGCCACCGCCCGTGCCAGCACCGGCACCCACGGCCCAGCCCGGCTTCGGCTCGCTCGATCCGGGGCCAGGCAAGGCTGTGTCGGGCTTCGACCTGGCCAAACCGGCTGCACCTGCCCCTGAACCGCCGCCTGCGCCTAAGCCAGCTCCAAGACAATCGAGCATTGACGAGGCCTTTGCCGATCTCGCTCCGCCCAGCCGCGAGATTGAGCCGCAGGCAGGTGCTGTCGACATTCGGCGGATTCGCCCTGGCACGCCTCCGGTCAAGGAACCGCCGGTTGCGGAGAAGGACAAGGCTGCGGACAAGGCCAAGGGCGCTGACAAGGCGAAGGGCAAGGAAATCAAACCTGCGACCCAAACCCAGCCAAGCCGGATCTGGGTGCAGGTCGCAACCGGCCGCGACAAGGCCGCGCTCGGATTTGACTGGCGCAAGCTGGCCAAGGACGATCCGGCAGTGTTCAAGGGGCTCAGACCCTATGTTACCGCCTGGGGGCAGTCGAACCGGTTGCTCGCCGGACCCTTCGCGACCACCAAGGAAGCCACAGGCTTCCTGGCGCAGCTCAAGAAGGCCGGGGTCAGCGGTGCGTTCCTGTGGACCAGCCCGGCCGGACAGGTGGTCGATGCGCTGGGCGGCGCGAAGTAGGCTTCGTCCACGCCTTTTCCACACCTTGTAAACAGGCTTGTCGAGTTTTGCGCAGGGCAGCGCGCCCGGTGGATTGTGCGGTGCACCCTTGCCGCTGCATCCACCCTGCCATGATGCAAGGCGACCGCCATTATGAGCGCGACGAGGACTCTGCCCCCGTCGATATGCTCGCTTCCCTGTTCGAAGCGCGCGGTTGGCCCTGCGAATTCGTCACCGAAGACGAGATGTCCGGCGAGATCAAGGGATCATGGGCCAGCTATACCCTGCGCGGGGTGTGGCGGCGTGAGGATCATGTCCTGCAGCTACTATGCCTGCCCGATATCCGCGTTCCGGACGACAAACGCGCCGCGGTTCACGAGCTGCTGGCGCTGGTCAACGAACAGATGTGGGTTGGCCATTTCGACATGTGGTCGAACGGATCGGTACTGCTCTATCGCCATGCGATGTTGCTAGGCGACGAGGGCCTGCTCAGCCTGGCCCAGGCGCAGGTTGCGGTCGAGGCTGCGGTCGAGGAATGCGACCGGTTCTATCCGGCATTCCAGTTCGTGCTGTGGGGCGACAAGAGCCCGGCCGAGGCGCTGGCAAGCTCAATGGTCGACGCCGCCGGAGAGGCTTGAAACCTTCCCCGTCATGGGGCGGGATCTGCTAGGAAGCGCCATGGACGAAAAAATCCTCATTTGCGGCTGCGGCAACATGGGCGGGGCGATGCTGGCGGGCTGGCTGCGCGGCGAGTTTGATCCGGCCCGCTTCACCGTAGTCGATCCCGTCCTGGCCGAAACGCCGGCCGGGGTGCGACTGCTGCGCGAAGTACCGGACGAACGGTTCGATTTCGTTCTGCTCGGGATCAAGCCGCAGACGCTCGACGATGTCGCTCCGGCGCTGGCCAGGGCTACTACCGGTGCGGTGCTGCTCTCGATCCTGGCCGGGGCGGAAGTGGCCAGCTTGTCCGCACGGTTCCCACAGACAAGCGCGATGGTCCGGGTCATGCCCAACCTGGCCGCTGCGATCGGCAAGTCGCCGCTTGGCCTCTATGCAACCGGACTGAACGATACGGGGCGGGCGCGAGTCGATGCCTTGCTGGCCCCGCTCGGCACGGCGGAATGGCTCGCTTCGGAAAGCCAGCTCGATGCAGTTACCGCACTGGCCGGGTCGGGCCCGGCCTTTGTTTACCGGATCATCGATGCACTAGGCAAAGCCGGGGCGGAGCTCGATCTCGATCCCGATCAGGCGTGGCGTCTGGCCTTGAGCATGGTCGAAGGGGCGGCAATCCTGGCAGCGTCGACCGATCTGGCTCCGGAAGAATTGGCCCAGCGGGTAACCAGCCCCGGCGGGACGACTGCCGCTGGCCTTGCCGTGCTTGACCGGGATCAGGCCTTGAACCAGTTGATTTCCGCCACTTTGCGCGCGGCGCGCGATCGCGGAGCGGAAATGGCGACCGAAGCGCGTCGCTGAATTAACCATCAATTTTGGATCGAACCGGTCCGGTTTCGCTTGAATCCGCGCCCGATCCATCCGATATTCATTTCACTGCCTCTATTTTGGGGCGGCAAAGGAGTTTGTCATGTCTGATTGGAACGATCCTCGGACCACCCAATCGCCGTTCGGCACCAGCGGTCCGGCGCTTAACGGCGCATCGCTCGGCGCGGTGACGATGGACCAGGGCCTGCGCAAGTACATGCTGTCGATCTACAACTACATGGCCTCGGGCGTGTTGCTGTCGGGCGTTGTCGCGCTGCTGTTCGCGACCTCGGGCCTTGCTGCCCAGGTGATGGTCACCCCGCTGCGTTGGGTCATCGCTCTATCGCCGCTGGCTTTCGTCATGGCGATGAGCTTTGGCCTGCACCGCATGCAGGAATCGACGCTGAAGCTGCTGTTCTGGCTGTTCAGCGTGGCGATGGGCCTGTCGCTCTCGTCGATCTTCCTGATCTACACCGGGCCGTCGATCGCGACGACCTTCTTCGCCACCGCCGGTGCCTTCGCGGGGCTTAGCCTCTATGGCTACACCACCAAGCGCAACCTTTCGGGCATGGGCAGCTTCATGGCGATGGGCGTGATCGGCCTGATCATTGCGATGCTGCTGAACCTGTGGCTGCAATCTGGCCCGCTGGCCATGGCGATTTCGGGCCTGGGCGTGCTGATCTTCGCCGGACTGACCGCCTGGGATACGCAGCGCCTGCGCGAAACCTACTACCACGTCGCCGGAACCGACATGATGGGCAAGGTCGTGATTATGGGCGCGCTGTCGCTCTATTTCGACTTCGTCAACATGTTCCAGTTCCTGCTGAGCTTCCTCGGCAGCCGCGACTGATCCCTTGCCGGCAACGGCCAGACGTGCCCGGCCTGCCCTGCAGCAGGCCGGGCACTTGCTTTCTGGGGATGCCGCGCTAGGCAAACGTCATCGCGGGTTAAGCAGCGCCGCGCCAGGAACGTAGGGAATTGAGAACTGAAATGGGTCGGAACACGCCAATGAACATTCGCCAGGCTATGATCGGGTGCGCCGCCGCAATGGTGCTTGTTGCCGGGGCGGTAGAAGCCAAGGACAAGAAGAAGGCCCCGCCGCCGCCCCCTGCTCCGCCGGCGCCGCAGATGGTCTATGTCGCATGGAAACCGGTTCCGCCCGAATGGGCTTCACCCTATCTTACATACCAGCCACTTGGTCCCGACGGAGTCCGGCTCAGCGTCAATCGCAAGATCTCGCCGGCGCAAACGCTGTGGAACCTGCGTTCGGCTTATAACGTTGCGGCGCTCAATTGCCGCGATGCCAAGCACGGCGAAATCGTGGTCAACTACCGCGCCTTCCTCAAGAACCACGCCAAGACCCTGCGTGCAACCAATTCCAAGGTCGATGCAGAATGGCGCGCCAAATATGGTGCGGGCTATGTCAAGCACCGCGAAAAGTTCATGACCGAGGTCTACAACCATTTCGCGGTTCCGCCGATCATGCCGGCCTTCTGCAACGCCGCCCTGGCGATGAGCAAGGATGCTAAGCTGGTCAAATCGGCCAACCTCAGCACCTTCGCCACCACCGCGCTGCCCAACATCGAGATCGTGTTCGACGATTTCTACAAGCGCTATGACCAATGGCGGCTGGATATGGCGGCCTGGGACGCACGCTGGGGCAAGGACGCTGTGCCGGGTTCGCTGGTTGTCGCAACCCCGCAGAATACCCAGTCGACTGACCGCGCCCGCTAGGACGAACTTTGCGCTTTAAAGGGCTGTCTGCTTTCGCTAAGGCGGCGCCTCGCTAGCGGGCGGCGTGCCGTCTGTTACTCGCACTGGAACGGGGCCGTAGCTCAGATGGGAGAGCGCGTCGTTCGCAATGACGAGGTCAGGGGTTCGATCCCCCTCGGCTCCACCAGTGTTTTTGGGTTGTGATTTGCCCCATGCCGGGCTGCGAACGGCAGTGTTCTGCGCTTCCGGTGCTCACGACCAGCAGGTCGCTCCGCTCCGGTTCTCGAACCCTACCGTTCTCGCTCCGGCCTGAGCCAAATCCCAACCCAAAAACGTGCAAAATCCTCCGCCAATCCCGTTCAGCCTGAACCTGTCGAAGGCCAGGCGCGACATTCGTCCTCAATTCCGTTAGAACCGAAACATGCATTTTCTCGACCAAGCCAAGATCTACATCCGCTCGGGCCAGGGCGGCCCAGGAGCCGTGTCGTTCCGGCGCGAAAAGTACGTTGAATATGGCGGCCCTGACGGCGGCAACGGCGGCAAGGGCGGCGACATCATTTTTGAGGCCGTCCAGGGGCTTAACACCCTGATCGACTTCCGCTATGCCCAGCACTTCAAGGCCCCGCGCGGGGTTCACGGTTCGGGCAAGGATCGCAACGGCGCGGCCGGCAAGGATCTGGTGATCAAGGTTCCGATCGGCACCCAGCTCATCTCGGACGAAGACCGCGAGACCGTGCTGCTCGATCTGACCGAGCCCGGCCAGCGGGTTACCTTCCTCCACGGCGGGATGGGCGGGCGCGGCAACGCCAGCTACAAGACCAGCACCAACCGTGCCCCGCGCCAGCATCAACCGGGCGAAATGGGCGAGGAAATGTACGTCTGGCTGCGGCTCAAGCTGCTGGCCGATGCCGGGTTGGTCGGCCTGCCCAATGCCGGCAAGAGCACCTTCATCAATAAGATCACCAATACCAAGGCCAAGGTCGGTGATTATGCCTTCACCACGCTGACGCCGCAGCTGGGTGTGGTTCGCCACCGCAACCGCGAATTCGTGCTGGCCGATATTCCCGGCCTGATCGAAGGCGCGGCTGAAGGCGC
>CAZOSI010000038.1:8221-19832 GCA_964582485.1 uncultured Novosphingobium sp. | reverse complement strand
GCCGGCTATGCCCGCGGCGTGCCGATGGGCGGCACGCTCAAGGCTGGCAGCGGCATTCCCAGCTTCGTCATTTCCGCACTCAAGGATCCTCAGGGGGCAAACCTTGATCGGGTTCAGGTGGTCAAAGGCTGGGTCGACGCCGCCGGAAAATCCCACGAGAAGGTGTTTGACGTGGTCTGGTCCGATATGGACAAGCGCGTGGCAATTGGCGGCAAGGCTCCGGCTGTTGGCGACACGGTTGATACGGCAAAGGCGACCTACCAAAACTCTATCGGCGCACCCAACCTCACCACCGTATGGAGCGATCCTGAGTTCGATCCCAAGCAGCGGACATTCTACTATGTCCGGGTGCTCGAAATACCCACCCCGACCTGGGTCAACTTTGATATGGTCCGCTTCAAGCTGAAGCTTGATCCCTCGATCCCGCTGAAGCAGCAGGAACGCGGCTATACCTCGCCGATCTGGTACAACCCCGCTTAGGAGACAGACCCATGCGCAAAGCGATTGCCAGTGCAGCGCTGCTGCTCGCCTCTACCGCTATTGTCACCGGCTGCGACAAGCTGGGCCAGGGGGCCGGCGGCAAAGCAGAGGTCAAGAACACCGCCTATCCAGAACAGGTGTTTTGGGGCGATACGCACCTTCACACCAGCAACTCGGTCGATGCCTTCGGGTTCGGCACCCGGCTTGATCCCGAGGCCGCACTGCGTTTTGCCAAGGGTGAAGAGGTCGAATCGACCACCGGGGTCAAGGCCAAGCTGGCCCGCCCGCTCGACTTCCTGGTGATCAGCGATCACGCCGAAGGGATCGGCGGAACCAAGGCGCTGTATGAAGCGCCGCGGATGATGATCACCGACCCCACCGCGCTGCGCTGGTACGATATGATGCACGAAGGGCCAGAGGGCTCGCTCAAGGCGACAGGCGAAATGCTGGCCGCACGGGCCCAGGGCAAAATCCCCGCATTCATGGCCGACAAGGAAGCCGCCGCGAAACGGATCGGCAAGCTGTGGGCCGCGCACCTCGATACGGTCGAAAGCTACAATGAGCCGGGCAAGTTTACCGCCTTCATCGGCTTTGAATACACTCTGATGCAGACCGGCAACAACCTCCACCGCAATGTCATCTTCCGCGATGGCAAGGACAAGGTTTCCAGCCTCGTGCCATGGGATCCCGACAGCTCGCTGTGGCCAGACGACCTGTGGGCCAAGATGGAAGCCTATGAAAAGAGCACCGGAGGACAGGTGCTGGCGATCCCGCACAATGGCAACGTATCGAACGGGCTGATGTGGATGATGACCGAGCCAAATGGCGGCCCGATCACCGCCGAGTATGCCCGCCGCCGTGCGCTGCACGAACCGATTGCCGAAATCACCCAGATCAAGGGCGACAGCGAAGCTCATCCGTTCATGTCGCCGAACGACGAGTTCGCCGGTTATGGAACGGCCGGCTGGGACCAGGCCAATCTGCTCGGCAATATCAAGACCAAACAGAGCGACCTGCCCGGCTCCTATGCCCGCGAAGCCCTGAAGCGCGGGCTGCTGATCGAGCAGCGGACCGGGGTGAACCCCTACCAGTTCGGAGTGATCGGATCGACTGACAGCCACACCTCACTGTCCACCCCCGAAGAAAACAACTTCTTCGGCAAGCACGCCGGAGTTGAGCCTTCGCCAAAGCGCGCCACCGCCGGCTTTGTTCCCGGGGTTCAGAGCGGCCGGATGAACTGGCAGTCACTGGCCAGCGGCTATGCTGCGGTTTGGGCCACCAGCAACAGCCGCGAGGCGATCTTCGATGCGATGATGCGGCGCGAAGTCTATGCCACCACCGGCCCGCGGATGACCGTGCGGATGTTCGGCGGCTGGGACTTCAAGGCAGATGACTTGAAGGGAGACTGGGTCAAGGCCGGCTATGCCCGCGGCGTGCCGATGGGCGGCGAGCTTAAGGCCGGATCGGGCAAGCCCGCCTTCCTGATCTCGGCGCTGAAGGATCCGCAGGACGGCAACCTTGACCGGGTGCAGGTGATCAAGGGCTGGGTCGATGCCGCAGGCAAGGCGCATGAGAAGGTCTTCGACGTTGTCTGGTCAGACATGGACAAGCGCATTGTCTCTGGCGGCAAGGTCCCGGCAGTCGGCGACACGGTCGACACGGCCACCGCCACCTACCAGAACACGATTGGTGCCCCTAACCTGGCAACAGTCTGGACCGATCCGGAATTCGATCCGAAGCAGCGCGCGTTCTACTACGTCCGCGTGCTCCAGATCCCGACACCGACCTGGATGGCTTACGATATGGTCAAGTACAAGCTGACCCTTCCGCCGGAAATTCCGCTCAAGCATCAAGAGCGCGCCTATACCTCAGCGATCTGGTATCGCCCGGCCTGACATGACCCTGAAACACACTGCCCGGCGGCTCCTGCGGGAGCCGCTGGTTCACTTTCTGATTGCCGGCGCGCTGGTGTTCGCGCTGCTTTCAGGTCGCGCGCCAGATTTGGGCGAACGGCGGATCGTTGTCGACGAACGGGTGGTCGGCGCTCTGGTCGGTCGGTTCATGGACAGCTTTCGCCGCCCGCCAACCAAGGACGAAACCGATGGGCTGATCCGCGATTGGGTAGCCGATCAGGTCTATTACCGCGAAGCGCTGAGCCTTGGACTGGACGAGGGCGACGAGGTTGTCGTGCGGCGAATGCGGCGCAAGATGGAGGCGATGGCGGTCGCCGACGCGGAAACCAAGACCCCCAGCGACGCCGAACTGCAGGCGCTGATCGACCAGGACCCGGCGCGATATGCCGAGGATCCGCAGACCAGCTTCGAACAGGTCTATATCGGCGCCGATACGCCCCAGAACCGCGCCATGGCTGACGCGCAGCTTTCCAGGCTGCGCAAAGGCGAGGCGGTGACCGGCACTCCCGCGCCGATACCTGCCCGGTTCGACAAGGCTGGCAGCCACGAAATATCCGGCACCTTCGGCGACGAGTTCACCCTGGGCCTGCGTAATGTCGCGCCAGGGCAATGGAGCGGTCCGATCGCATCCGGGCTTGGGCTTCATCTGGTCAAGGTCAGCGCCCGCGGTGCAGCACAGCCGCCAGTCTTGGCCAGGGTCCGTCAACGGGTCGAGAACGATTGGCGAGCAGCAGCCACCTCCAGGGCCCAGGCCGAAGCCTATGCCCGGATGCTGAAGGGCTATGACGTGGTGATCGAGCAGCCCAAGTGACGCGCTTGATCCGCATACTGCTGGTCCTGATCGCCGCTCTGCTGGCCCTGCCAGCCCAGGCTGATGAGCTGCGCCCGGGTTATCTCGAATTCACCCAGCAGGATGCCAAGCACTGGAAATTGGTCTGGAAGGCACCGGTCCTAGGCGGCCTCGCCACCCGCACCAAACCGGCTTTCCCCGATTTCTGCACCCAGTCCCCGCCGCAGGCGCGGGTTGAGGGGCTGGTGCTGGTCGCCGAAAGTCGGCTGACCTGCAGCAAGAACCTGGCCGGATCGCAGGTCGGTCTGGCCGGCATGGACGCGGCATTCACCGATGCGTTGCTGCGGGTCGCCCCGCTTGGCCGACCGGTTCAGGCTGCCCGCTTGACCCAGGACAAGGCGATGGTTGAGATCGCGCTCGTTCCCGATGGCTGGGAAGTGGCGCGGAGCTATTTTGTGCTGGGGATCATCCACATCCTCGAAGGCTATGACCACCTGCTGTTCGTCATCGCACTGGTGCTGCTGATTGGCCGGTTCGGTATGGTGGTCAAAGCCGCGACCGCCTTTACCGTGGCCCATTCGATCACGCTGGTCGGCTCAACGCTCGGACTGGTCGGGCTGGCCCAGGCCCCGGTCGAGGCGCTGATTGCGCTGTCGATCGTGTTTCTCGCGGTGGAGATCGTCAAGCAGAACCCTGAGGCGCCCAACCTGGCTGAGCGGGCGCCATGGATCGTCGCCTTCTTGTTCGGGCTGATCCACGGCTTCGGCTTTGCCGGGGCGCTGCGTGAAATCGGCCTGCCCGAAAGCGACGTGCCAACCGCGCTGCTGACATTCAACCTCGGGGTCGAGGCCGGGCAACTGGTGATTGTCGCGGCGGTGATGTTGGCAATCACGGCGCTGCGCCGCTTTGCCCCGGCTCGACTCCGCACAGCGACTGTCGCTTCCACCTATGCCATTGGGATCACTGCCAGCTTCTGGTTTATTGAGCGGCTGATCGGGTGAGCGGCCCGGGCCGTATCCACGGCCTCGATGCCATGCGCGGGCTGGCCGCGCTGTGCGTCTTCGGCTTCCACGCCCATTACTTGTTTCCCGCCTTGCCCAACCTGTTCGCCAAGGGTTATCTCGCGGTCGACTTCTTCATGATGCTGTCGGGTTATGTCATGGCCCGGACCTATGAAGCGCGGATGGGCGAAGAGATTGGCCCGGAACGGTTCCTGACGCTGCGCTATAAGCGGCTGTGGTTAACCATGGCGGTCGGCGGGGTGATCGGCATTCCCTACCTGTGGCTGGCGGCAGGCGATCCCGGCATCTTTGCGGTAGCGTTGTTGCTCAACCTGCTGCTGATCCCCTTCCCGCTCAACCAGGAACTGTTCCCGCTCAACCTGCCGGCCTGGTCGATCTTTTACGAGCTTGTCGCCAACCTTACGCATGTGGTGCTGTTGCGCCGCCTCTCAAGCAACGCGCTGCTGTGTCTGGCCTTGCTGCTCGTCCCGCCGCTGGCCTATTTTGCCAGCGTCAAGGGCGATGCCGATTTCGGGGCTTTCAGCATGCAGTTCGGGCTGGCGCTGGGCCGCGCGCTGCTGGCCTATTCCATCGGGGTCGTGCTGTGGCGTCGCTGGCAGGACAAGCCGCCGCTGAAAGTCCCCGCCTTGGCCGCGATCCTGGCCGCGCCCCTGCTGATGTCTACCCCGCTCGCTGCACTGGGCTGGGGTTATGACCTGATCTTCACCCTGCTGCTCTGCCCCCTGCTGCTGGCTGGCGGGCTGCGGCTGAAAGGCGCGCCGCGCTGGGCCATGCTCTCGGGCGCGCTATCATTCCCGCTTTATGCCGTGCACATGACTGTGCTGCGCAACGGCTATATCAACCAGGCCAATCCCTGGCTGACCGCCGGTACTGCACTGCTCGCGGGCGTGCTGCTGACATGGTGGTTGTCGAAGCGAGAGGCCCGTGCCAAAGCCGCCCGCAACATCTGAACCGGAGACTTGCCCCATGGACAGCCCCGTCCTCTATTCGCTCGACGCAGACGGTATCGCCACGATCACGCTCAACCGGCCCGAGCTGCGCAACCCGATCTCGGACCTCGATCTGATCGAAGCGCTGCTCGATACGCTGGCGAAGATGGAGGACGATCCCAAGGTCCGCGTCGCAATCCTGACCGGTGCGGGCTCGGCCTTTTCGGCGGGCGGTAACCTCAAGGCGATGCTGCCGGATTCGGGCGGACTCAACGCTTCGCTGCCGGCGCGGACCCGGCGCAATTACAAGAGCGGGATCCAGCGGCTGCCGCTGGCCTTCGCCGCACTCGAAGTGCCGGTGATCGCTGCCGTCAATGGCCCGGCGATCGGCGCGGGGCTGGATCTGGCCTGCATGTGCGATCTGCGGGTTGCCGGTGAAAGCGCCAAGTTCGCCGAAAGCTTCGTCAAGCTCGGGATCATTCCCGGCGATGGCGGGGCGTGGCTGATCCAGCGGATCGTCGGCTTCTCCAAGGCAGCCGAGCTGACCCTGACCGGCGAGACCATCGATGCCGCCGAAGCGCTGCGGATCGGGTTGGTCAATCAGGTCGTGCCCGATGCCGATCTGATGGATGCTGCCCGCAAATTCGCTGCGCGGATCGCCTGCAACCCGTCGTTCGCGGTGCGCATGGCCAAGCGCCTGATCTGGGACGCCCAATCGATGAGCATTGGCCAGGTCCTGGAAATGTCGGCGGCAATGCAAGCCGTTGCTCATGCTACCAAGGACAATGCCGAAGCTGTCAACGCCTTCCTTGAAAAGCGCAAGCCGGTGTTCAAGGGCGACTGATTCACAGGAATGTGAGATTGCGGTTTGGTCATCACATTATAATGTGATAGCCCGCGAATCATGTCTACAAACATCATCGATCGCGTCCGCCGCCTGATTACCGACGGTGGCATGTCGCGCGCCGGCCTGGCCCGCGCGGCCGGACTCCACGCCAATACCCTGCGGGATTGCACCGACGAGGGCTGGAATCCCACTACCGAAACCCTGCGCAAGCTCGAACGCTTCCTGTGGGACAGCGAGGACGAACCGGTGCTGGTCGGGATCGAGGAAATCATCGAGGAAGCCCGCAACGGCCGGATGTTCATCCTGGTCGATGACGAAGACCGCGAGAACGAGGGCGATCTGGTGATCCCCGCGCAGATGGCCACCCCCGATGCGATCAATTTCATGGCCACCCATGGCCGCGGGCTGATCTGCCTGACGCTGACCAAGGCGCGGACCGATCACCTTGGTCTGGAGCTGATGAGCCGCAACAACGGCACCCGTCACGAAACCGCTTTCACCGTTTCGATCGAGGCGCGCGAAGGCGTGACCACCGGGATTTCCGCCGGTGACCGCGCCCGTACCGTCGCGGTGGCAATCGATGCCGGCAAGGGCCGCGAGGATATCGTCACCCCCGGCCACGTCTTTCCGTTGATTGCCCGCGACGGCGGGGTGCTGGTCCGCGCCGGCCATACCGAGGCTGCGGTCGATATCTCGCGGCTGGCCGGGCTCAACCCTGCTGGCGTGATCTGCGAGATCATGAACGAAGACGGGACTATGGCACGGATGGACGATCTGGTCCCCTTCGCGCGGCGCCATGGCCTGAAAATGGGCACGATCCGTGATCTGATCGAATACAGACGCAAGAACGACCACCTGGTCGAATGCGTCAGCGAAGCGCCCTTTACTTCGGACTATGGTGGCGGCTGGACCGCCAAGACCTATCGCAACAAGGTTGACGGATCGGTCAATATCGTACTGCAGAAGGGCCAAGTGAATACCGGCGAGCCGACTCTTGTACGGATGCATTCGATCTCGATCTTTTCCGACGTACTGGGCAAGCCTGGCCCGCGCAAACGGATCCTGCAGCGCGCAATGGATGCGATCGGAACGCATGGCTCGGGTGTAATCGTGCTGCTGATGCCAACCTCGCCCGACCAACTTAGCGCCGAAGTCAGTGGCACCAAGGCACCGGAAATGGACCTGCGGGCCTATGGTATCGGCGCGCAGATTTTGGCTGACCTGGGCATCCACGACATGATCCTGCTATCCAACGCCCATCGCAACGTGGTTGCGATCGAGGGCTACGGCATCAACATCGTCGGCGAACAGCCGATTGCGGAGTAATTCCATGGCCCGTTTTCTCATCGTCGAAGCCCGTTTCTATAACCACCTCAACGACATGCTGGTCGATGGCGCGCGCGCCGCGCTGCAATCTGCAGGGCATCAGGTAGAGGTTATCACCGTGCCCGGCGCGCTTGAAATCCCCGGCGCCATCGCACTGGCCGAACAGTCTGGCGCCTATGAAGGTTTCGTCGCGATCGGCGTGGTGATCCGGGGCGAGACCTATCACTTCGAAATCGTCGCCGGCGAAAGCGCTCGCGGGATCATGGCGCTGACCATGGACGGCATCGCCATCGGCAACGGCATCCTGACCGTCGAGAATGAGGAGCAAGCACTGGTCCGGGCCGATCCGAAGCAAAAAGACAAAGGCGGCGAAGCGGCCAAGGCCGCCCTCGCGCTGCTCGCACTCAAGGAGAAGTTCGCATGAGCCGCCACCCATCGCTGGCCGGTCTCAAGCTCGTCCTGGGCGGCAACGTTTTCGGCTGGACGGCCGATCAGGACACCAGCTTCGAGATCCTCGATGCATTTTACGAAGCCGGTGGACGGATGGTCGATACGGCTGAGGTCTATTCGGCCTGGGTTCCGGGCCACAGCGGCGGCGAAAGTGAAAAGGTGATCGGGGCCTGGATGAAGGACCGCGGGGTCCGCCGGGATATGCGGATTGCCACCAAGACCGGCTGGGGCATGGAGCATGGCGATCTCGACCCTGCGACGCTCGCCGCGCGGCTGGAGGGATCGCTTGAACGATTGCAGACAGACTATGTCGATCTCTACTACGCCCACCGTGACGATCCCAAGACCCCGCAGGATGAAGTCGTAGCTGCGTTCAGCGCGCTGATTTCCGGGGGCAAGGTGCGCGAGGCCGGCGCGTCAAACTTCACCGAAGAGCGCCTGCGCTCCGCGATTGCGGCAGCCAAGATCCAGGGCTTGCCCGGGTTCACGGTGTTGCAGAACCAGTTCAATCTGCTGGAACGCGGCGATTTCGATCCGGATTATCAGAACTTCTGCGTCGCCAACGACATCGCGATGCTGCCGTTCTTTGGCCTCGCCAGTGGCTATCTGACCGGAAAGTATCGCAAGCCGGCCGATTTTGACCGTTTCGTCCGTGGTGATCGGGTGCGGAAATACCATGACGGACATGGCCCCGCGCTGCTCGCGGTGATGGACCGGATCGCCAAGGAGTGCGAAGCGACGGTTGCTCAAGTCGCGCTTGCCTGGCTGCTCGACCAGCCTGGAATCGCCGCTCCGATTGCCAGCGCGACTACCGCCGACCAGCTCGACGAACTGGTCGAAGCCGTCGATATCGAGCTTATGCCCGACCAGATCACCCAGCTGAACAAAGCTGTCCCGCAGGTGTGATTGCAAGCGCATCACTGCTGATGCTGGCATCGGGCGCGGCCCATGCCGTGGTCAACGCGATCCTCAAATCCGGTGGTGACAAGATGTCGAGCCGGGCGCTGATCGACGGGTCGAGCGCGTTGCTGATTCTGCCGCTGGTATTTATGGTGCCCCTGCCCCACGGCGCCTGGGTCTGGCTGCTGGCCTCTTTTGCGGTCCACCTGGTTTACCTGATCTCGGTGATCAAGGCTTTCGAAGGCGCCGACATGAGCGCAGTCTATCCGGTCATGCGCGGCACTGCGCCGGTTCTGGCTGCGCTGGCATCGGTGCTGTTACTGGGCGATCCGATCAGCCTGCCGGTGGCGTTGGGGATCGGCCTGGTCAGCGCCGGAACGGCGCTGGTCGCCTGGTGGAACACTCCGGACAAGCGCGCCCTCGCCTGGGCGCTGGCGACCGGCGCCACCATCGCGGCCTATACCGTGATCGACGCCAAGGGCGCCCGCGCCGCACCTTCCGCGTTGAGCTATATCGTTTGGGTATTTGTGATGCTCGGGTTCGGGATCGGGGCAATATTTGCCGTCTGGCGCGGTCCGCGCTTCCTTGCCGCAGCGCGCAGCGAGTGGAAGCCGGGGTTGATTGCCGGGGCACTGTCGATAGTGACCTATGGCCTCGCGCTATGGGCCTATCGCCTTGGCGATGTTCCCCGCCTTGCCGCGCTGCGCGAAAGCTCGATCTTGTTCGGCGTGCTGATCGCCTGGCTCTACCTCAAGGAGAAGGTCGGAAAGCCGCGCCTGGCCGGTGCGGGACTGATCGCCGGCGGCGCAGCAGTGCTGATCCTGCTGCGCTAGATCCGGGTGCACTTGTCCGCGCGGCGGGCCTGGTCAGCAGCGGCGAACAACTCGGCATTGGGGGCGAGCCGCCGGTCGAGCACGATGCCTTTGTCCGAAGGTGAAATCACCACCTTCTCACCTGCCGGGGTTTGCTGCCCCTGACGCGCCAGAACGAAGCGGATGCCCTGCGGGTTCGCCGCCGTATCAAACACCGCGATATTGTCGGTATTGGCAGCGAAGACCGAGACCGAGACATAGCCAGCGTTCGGGCTGGGTGCGGCTTCGATCAACAGCGGTCCTTGCGTCAGATCGTAAGCGCAGGTGGAATATGCCAGATCGGGGGATGGCCGCACCACTCCACGAGAATTCTGCGTGGTTCGGGGGCCGAACTGGAACTGATTCACCACTGCCCCGTCCTGCGAAACGCGCTTCGTTGCAACCGACATCAGGAAATGCGGAGTGGCATAGACGAGGCCGATGTGGCCCGCCGCTACCGCAGCCGCGAACAGCAAGGTAATTTTCACCGGGCGCTTCATGCCTTGCCTCCACAATCGAGCCGCGTCACCTTGGGCATGGAGATCGCGGCGAAATCTGCCTGCGCCGCTTTGCTGGGCTGGTAAATCCTGAGCGTGATGTCGAAATTCCCGGCCTTGCGGGTCGAAGCCCAGGCCCCTTCGGCTGGCTTGCTGGCAGCCAGCACGGCGCTCCACTGGCCTTGCGGATCGGGCTGTACTTCGGTGGCATCGAAGGCCAGCGCATCATCATCGTTGAGCGGCAGAAAATTGTCGGCGGCATAGACCGTTACCGACCACCACTGGCCCGGCAAGGTTCCCCCGCTGACCCGGTAGCGGCACTCTTCACGCAGTGGCTCCCCACTGTCGTCGGTCTTGCGGGAAAAATAGATCGCCTGGCTCTTGTTGAGCGCCAAAAGCCCGCTAACCGCAACCCGGGCGCGAAGCCACGGCCCGGCGTCGGCTGACCCGGTAACCGAACTGCCATACCAACCGGAATAGTTCTGACCGCCCATCCCGCCGGTGATCGCCCACCAGCCACTAAGCAGCCCGACCATCAAACCACCGGAAATGGTCGCAGCGACGGCCCAGCGCGAAAGCTTCTGCAAATCAGCCAAGGTCCATGTACTCCTTCAGACCATAGGGCTGGTATGGCCCAATAATCAGCTGTTCGAACACGCCGAAGCCTTCGCCGTGTCTGTCCGACATAACCCGACACGGCAGCTGCACGTGATAATTGTCCATGCTGCCCGGATCGCATTGCTTCAGACCGAAATCCTCGCGCTCTACTGCCAGAGGACCGTGCCACAAGCCATGGTTCCATTTGGGCGAAGTATAGCCCAGCCCGCGCATCTGGAACCGTCCGATCGGCTCGAAGGTCAGCGTCTCTGGTCCGTCCGGACCTTCAATCACCAGCGCACCCTTCTCCGGCCATCGGGTGCCCTTGGCCAGGGGTGAGACCATCTCGCCATCGGTGTCGATCAGCCCGGCGGCATCGGCGCCGTCTGGTGCGATCACCGCGCGGGTGTTCCACTTGTTGCCCTTCGCGTCTGCGTTGACGTGGAAGAACAGGCTGCGATCCGCGAAGTTGAGTGGGGTCCATTGCCAGAAGAAGCCTGGAATCACACCGGTACCGTGCGGCTGCTCGTCGCGAGTGCCGACTGGCCGCACACCCCAGCTGCGATCTCGCGTACCGACCGTTCCGGGGGCGCAGTCCTGGCGATCACCATCGACCTCAATCCAGCCGGTGTAGTGGCCGTTCTGGGTAAGGCGGGTATAGTCCATGAAAGTGCGCGGCCCGATCCGGTGGATGAAGCGTGGCTCCTCGATCGGGAAGGCTCGGCCGGTGAAGGTCACGTCAGCCTTCAGCCCCTCGCCATCAACCACCACCCGCAGCTTTTGCAGCGGCTCGATGATTTCAATCCGGATTGGCCCGACCTGCAGGTCCATCCGTTCCATACCCAGCTCGCGGCTGGCGTGGAGATTGTACTGTACCCCATCGCGGATCACGCAGAAATGCGCGTCCATCACGTTGAGATGCGGATAGACTCCCAGCGCGGCGGCGAAAAAGCCTGAGCCATCGGGGGCATAGCCATTGAAAAAATAGCGATCGTAGAAATTGCGGTCC
>CAZOSI010000038.1:0-8211 GCA_964582485.1 uncultured Novosphingobium sp. | reverse complement strand
CCCGGCATAGGCGACCGGCTCGGGCGTTTGGTGCAGCGGATAATCATCGCCTTTGGTCAAGACCATCGGATCAGCCTTTCAATTTGGCCAGGCTGCCATGCTGCAGCGCCAAAGCGCAGCCGCCGCGGGCCATCGAGAGGAAATTGGCATCGCCGCGCTCGGTTCGTTCAACATAAGCCGCGCTGAACACAGCCGTGGAGATGCCGTGGATTGCACCCAGCACATAGTCATCCCAGATTGCTTCGCGACTCAGCGGCACGCCCCGGGCAGTCATCTCGGCGCAATAGAGGTCAAGCAGCTCACCTTCATGCGCGCGGCGAAGCGGGTCTCCGATACCGGTACCCATGAAGTATCCGATATCGGTGAGCGGATTACCGGCGGCAACGGTCTGCCAATCAAGCACCGCTATTGGCTCGGCTGCGCCTTTGATGTCGAACAGCATGTTGTCGAGCCGGAAATCGCCGTGGATGATTGAACGGGGCCCGGCGTTCCGGCCGAACCAATTCTCGCGGCCCTCATTGAGTTCGTCGCAAAGCGCCATGAATTCCGGTTCAAGCGTATCAGCATAGCGCTCACGAAAAATTGCCTGGGCATTGCCGTAGAGCGCCTTGATCTGGTCAACCTGCCCTTCCCTCGGCTGCAACCACTCGATCCCGGTCAGCGCCGTATTGTTCCAGCTTGGCGCATGAATCGCCGCCGCTTGCCGCATCCCTGCCCGCGCATCTTCTGCCGAGCACGACGCCAGCTGATTGCCGCCCCGTGCCGGACCCAGATCTTCAAAGATCAGGACGAAATCGACCCCGTCCCCGGCAATTTCCGCAGCGAGCACGCCGGGGACTCGCACAGCGAGCTGCGGAGCAATCTCGCGATAGAAACCTACTTCCTTGGCATAAAGCCCGAATGCGGCGGCAGTGCCGCGGCTCATCGCATCGGCGGCGGGGAATTTGCCAGCGACGGTTGTCGGCCCAGCATTTGCGCAATCGTATTCAAGATGGAACCGGGCACTGTCCCCGACCTGGCCGGTACCAATCGGCTCCCAGCGGACAGAACTGACCGTAGCGGTTCCGATCAGGCCCGCAAGACGCAGCCGTTCCGTCAGCCAGGCGGGCGAAACGTCCGCAGGTTGAGTCGGAAAATCGGCCATGCCCTCTCCTCGAATGCTTGCTTAATCGTACGATTAAACAGTCCCAGCGGTGCTTGGCAACCTAGAAGCAACCTTAGTTTGGCGAATTTCAGCAAGTATTTGTTCGCAAAGCCATCTAAGCGCATTGAAAACAAGGGAAGCGATCAGGTGTCAGATCAGAACAAGGCTCAGGCAGGAGGCGCGCCCGCCCCTCGATGGGCTGGGAATGAACCGTTATCCAACGGGCAACTGCATGACCTGATTACGCGCCATGCACCCATCATCCATTTCCACCCGGAAGAAGCCTATTTCCCCTCAAGCATTGAGTGGTATCTCGCCCGTGCAAAGCTGATCCATGCTGCGACCGGGCAAACGCTGAATTGGCATCCCAGCCCAGCCCAATTGCCAACCGATCCGCCAGACCCCGCCAAACCGGAGCGGCTATGGCTGACTTTGGACGAGAATCTGGCCGGGCCCCCGCTTGAGCCGCACCTGGCCCCCCAGGACGACCCCAGGCGCGGCGATCCCGACCATGCGCCAGCGTATGTCCGCGCGGTTCACTTGCCCGAACTCGGCGTGACTGACCTGCAGTTCTGGATGTTTTACCCGTTTGACGGTCCTGGGCTGGCGCGGGTTCGCCCGGCCGAATTGGGCGCAATTCGCACCGACCAGGTGCTCAGCCTATGGCCCGGCGGAATGCACGAAGCCGATTGGGAACTGGCGGTAGTCCGGATTGATCACGCCACGCTTGAACCCTCGGGCGTGATCCTTTCACAGCACCGCGACGGCGATGTCCTGCTTGGGCACGAAGCGTTGGCCGGGCTGGAGCGTGACGCAGAGGGGCGGATCCAGCTTTACTCCTCGCTCTATGGCCACGCGACATATGCGCATGTCCACGAACGCAAACTGTTCTATTTGTGGCGACCGATCGTACATATCGGGATCGAATTGGGTCTGGTCGACCAGATCGCGCCGGGACGAACCTGGAATTTGGGCGATCCGCTTAACCACATGCTGATTTCCACTTCATGGGGCGATCCGGTAGTGCGTGAGCCCTCCTGGCTGCGCTTTCCCTATCGCTGGGGAGCCTATGCACCCAAAGGGGGACGCTTCTCGCGGCAGCTTGTCGATGCGGTCAAGGCCCTGATTGAAGGGCGCATGGCCACCACCGTATTCCTGCTTCACCTTGTCACGCTGGGGCTCTCCGCCATCCTCTTCGCACTTGCACCGCTGCTGCTGGGTGGTGGGGCAGGGGCGCGATTGCTTGGCAATGCCGCTGACAACTCCGGACCGGTTGGGCCACGTTGGCAGCCCCACAAGTGGAATGGAGACTACGGCTTCTCGGGGCCTCCGAAGCCAATTGAATGGCGCAAGAACGGGCCTGCCTGGGCGCAGCGGATCACCGCCTTCAGCAACGCCCTGTTCCACCCACCATTGCGGCTGGTAAGTGCTTTGATGGGCTTGATCGCTGCACCGTTCCTACCGAAGGTCTGATCGTTCAGCGCGCCGGCAGATAGTAAGCGACCGTGGCCCCCGGACCAACCGGCAGGTCGAACGCCACCCAGCTCGCCGTCAACGCCATTCCGGCAACATAATAGGCCACCGCGACCGGCAAAGTCGCCGAAAGCAGCGTGCCAAGACGAAAATCCGGAATCCAGCGCTGGCAGTAGATCAGCGCCAGCACGAAATAAGCGTTGAGCGGGGAAATCAGGTTGGTCACCACGTCGCCCACCCGGTAGGCCGCCGTGGTCATCTCCGGCGAGACCCCCAGCAGCATCAGCATCGGCACGGCGACCGGGGCCATCGCGGTCCACTTGGCCGAACCAGAGGCGATCAGGAAATCCAGCCAGGCTGATGCCGAGGCCAGCAACGGAAGCAATAAGGCAGGCGGCGCATCCAGTTCGCGCAGCATTGCCGCCCCTTCGATCGCGACGATTGGCGCGAGGTTGGACCAGCCGAACATCGCCACGAAATGCGCTGCGAAAAAGGCCAGGACCAGATAAGGCAACAGGCCTTCAAGACCTTTGGCCATCATTCTCACCACGTCGCGGTGGGACGTGATCGTGCCGACCGCGCGTCCATAGACCCAGCCCGCCGCCAGCAGCAGGATTGTCAGCAGCGGCACCGTGGCGCGGTAGAACGGCAAAACCCGCTGTGCCGGTTCGGCGGCTTCGTCGTACAGCGGGGAATAGGCCGGCAGAAAGATCAGCGTAAGCACGGCGGCGGCAAACAACAGCGCAACCACCCCTGCCCGCTTCAGACCGCGGCGTTCGATCGCGGTCAGCGGAGCGGGCGGCTCGTAACTGCCGTCCTCATGCCCTTGCCATGGGCCAAGACGCGGCCCGACCACCCGCTCGGCCAGGAACCAACCAATCCCGACATAGCTCACTGCGATCGCGATCATGTACCACCAGTTGCCAAACGGGTTCATTTCCCAATGCGGCGCAAGCAGACGCGCGCCAGTCTGGGTGATGCCGAAGATCAGCACATCATATTGCCCCGGCAAGAGGTTCCCGGCCAGACCCGTACAGCAGCCGATGAAGGCCAGAATGCAGCCGAGCACCGGATTGCGCCCGGCAGCCGCGAACATCATTCCGGCCAGTGGCACGAACACGATATAGCCAAAATCGAAGGCATGGATCGTCAGCATGCCCAGCAGGATCGTCGCCGGGACCAGCAGCATCTGCGGAATGCCCTGCATCAAACGCCGCAGCAAGGCCGGCAGCAGCCCGGAATGCTCGGCCACCCCTGCCCCCAGCATGATCGTCAGCGCGAAGCCCATCGGGGTGAACCCGGTGTATGTCCTGGGAACCTCGGTCAGCAGCTGACGCATCAGTTCTTCTGACAACAGGCTCTTGGCCTTGAGCACTTCACCGGTGACCGGATTGGTAACGCTCCAACCCTGCGCGGCGGCGAGTGCCGATACCAGCATCAGTACGACGATGATTGCGGCGAAGATCGCGACCGGATCGGGCAAGGCATTGCCCAGCCGCTCGACCCGGTCGAGGAACCGGTCTCGCCAGCCGGTGCGGGCAATCCTGTCTGCAGAAGTCGCCATGCTTCCTCCAGATCGCGACCAGGGGAACTATGACCGAATTACAACGCCGCGCAAATCAAATCGCGCAGGAACCCCAATCGTTCAGGCAAGTCGGCCAAAAGCCCCCGCGCCCGCGTAATGCGCAGCGTCGCCCAGCTCTTCCTCGATCCGGATCAGCTGGTTATACTTGGCGAGCCGGTCCGAACGGGCAAGCGACCCGGTCTTGATCTGGCCGCAGTTGGTGGCGACCGCCAGATCGGCGATGGTCGCATCTTCAGTTTCGCCCGAACGGTGCGACATGACTGCGGTATAGCCGTTGCGATTGGCGATGCTGACCGCGTCGAGCGTTTCCGAGAGCGAGCCGATCTGGTTGACTTTGACCAGCAGCGAATTTGCCAGGCCCATTTCGATGCCCATGGTCAGGCGCTTGGGGTTGGTCACGAACAGATCGTCGCCAACCAGCTGAACCTGGTGCCCGATCTTGTCGGTAATCGCCTTCCAGCCTTCGAAATCGTCTTCGCCCATTCCATCCTCGATCGAGATGATCGGATAGTCGGCGCACAGCGCGGCCAGATAATCGGCCATTTCGACCGGGCTGAGCGAGAGGCCCTCGCCGCTGATCTCGTACTTGCCGTTCTTGAAAAACTCGGTTGCCGCGCAGTCGAGCGCCAGCTTGATTTCGGTCCCGGCCTGGAACCCGGCCTTGGCGATCGATTCCATGATGAAATCGAGCGCGGCACGGGTGCTGGAGAGGTTCGGGGCAAACCCGCCTTCATCGCCTACTGCAGTAGCCAGTCCCTTGTCGTGCAGGCCTTTCTTGAGGGTGTGGAAGATCTCGCTGCCCCACCGCACCGCTTCGGCCAGGCTGGGCGCGCCAACCGGCATGATCATGAATTCCTGGAAATCGATCGGATTGTCGGCATGTTCGCCGCCATTGATGATGTTCATCATCGGAACCGGCAACACGCGGGCCGAGGTGCCGCCGACATAGCGGTACAAGGGCTGGCCCGAATATTCCGCCGCAGCCTTTGCCACCGCCAAAGACACGCCCAGAATGGCGTTTGCGCCCAGACGCGACTTGTTCGGGGTTCCGTCCAATTCGATCATGGTGCGGTCAATGCCGACCTGCTCGGTGGCGTCAAACCCTACGATTTCTTCGGCAATTTCGCCGTTGACGGCGGCCACGGCCTCCAACACGCCCTTGCCTTTGTAGCGCGCCGCATCACCGTCGCGGCGCTCATTCGCCTCATGCGCGCCGGTAGAGGCGCCAGACGGAACGGCGGCGCGGCCCATGGCGCCGCTTTCAAGGGTTACGTCGACTTCGACGGTCGGGTTGCCCCGGCTGTCCAAAATTTCGCGGGCGTGAATGTCGATGATCGTGCTCATGTCACGGGCCTCCAGATGGCTAGGGGTGCTCTCATGCGCCTCTTAGCGCAGGGTGGGTTACAAGGAAAGCGTGCGTTTGCGCTGGCGTTCGCGGGCAAAGGAATAAAGCCCCGACGCCACGATCAACGCAGATCCTGACAAGGTGATGACGTCGGGCCATTCCGCGAAGACAAAGGCCCCGATCAGCACCGCGAACACCAGTCTTACATAGCGGAACGGAGCCACCACCGACACCTCGCCCGTCCGCGTGGCCCCGATGATCGCCCAATAGCCACCGGTGCCAAACACCAGCGCGCCCAGCAAGACCCAGGCCTGCCACCCCGTCGGCATCGCCACATCGCCCGATGTCCCCATCATCAACGCGCCCAACAGCGTCACCGCCATCAAGCCCCATGCCGAAACCTGCGCGGTGGATCGTTCGGGCGGTATCTTCCGCGCCATCAGATCGCGCAGCGTCAACCCGGCGACGGTGATCAGCACCCAAAGCGCCTCGGGGCGAAAGCCGTCCAGACCGGGCCGGATCACCAGGATCACCCCGGCAAACCCCACCGCAATCGCGCACCACCGCCGCCAACCGACCTGTTCTTGCATGAACAGCGCCGCCGCCATCGTCACGGCCAAGGGCATCGCCTGCAATACCGCCGAGACGGTCGACAAAGGCACCGTCGCCAGCGCGGTGATATAGGCGTAGGTGCCGATCATCTCTCCCAGACCCCGCGCCAGAACCGCAGGGTGCAGCGCCGCCCGGCTCCACACCCTTTGACCCTGCCGCCATGCCATCCACGCAAAGACCGGAAAGCCGAACGCGCCCGAAACAAAGACGATCTGCCCCACCGGCAGCCCGACGGCGGCCCATTTCAGGAACATGTCCTCAAGCCCGAACAGCGCCATCGCCAGCACCATCAATCCAATGCCGCGCAGATTTTCAGAGGCCACGTTAAGCCTTTCCGGGCGGGCACGCCCAGCAATTCAAGCCTGTGGCCGATCAGCCGATAGCCCAGACGGGCGGCGATGCGTTCCTGCAGGGCCTCGATTTCCGGGTCCACGAATTCAATCACCTGCCCGGTGTTGACGTCGATCAGATGGTCATGGTGATCGCGCTCGGCATCCTCATAGCGGGCGCGACCGTCACCGAATTCGTGCTTTTCCAGCAGGCCCGCCTCTTCGAACAGCTTGACGGTGCGATAAACGGTGGCCAGCGAAATCCGGGGATCAATGGCAGAGGCCCGGGCGTAGACCTCTTCGACGTCTGGGTGATCATCCGCTGCACCCAGCACTTGTGCCACCACGCGGCGCTGATCGGTCATGCGCAGCCCCTTGGCCACGCCCCGTTTGATAAGATCCGCCATCGCCCAACCTCGCTCCGTCCTGCTGTGGCTTTAGGGCAAGCCGCCCGCCGGTGCCAGCAATTTTGCGGCGCACTGAGGTGCCTGCGGCCCCGGTCCGGCAACGGGGGGCGGGTCTTTTGACGGGCATCGTGAAGGCGGCTGAGTCGCCTGCGCCGTGTCTGCGGATCGGGGCTGCCCTTGGGCTGCGGGAATCAGCGGATACAATCAGGGGCTGCAATTCACGGTGTTCAGGTCGACTTTGGCGATTGGGGCTGTTGCGGCGCGATCTGAACCGATTTGCCCAAGCCTGCCGCAACTCTGGATTTTCCTGGGCTTTTCGCACCCTACCTTAACTTGCCCACAGATTCATCCACAGTCTTATCCTCACGGCAGCGTGACGCCACTTGTTGATTGATCATAGGGGTCAAGCACAAAATGTGGTGGGTAAGTGTAAAATTCCCGTTGAAGCCCGGCCGAATTTACGACAGTTTGACGAAAGAACAAGCAAGCCCACCATATTTAGTGGGGGCAAGGACAGCAGACAGGAAAGCGATGGCGACGCCGCAGCGGCGTTGGACGCGTACCGGGCTTTGGACAGGGCCGGACGTCACGCACTTGGCTGCGCGCATGCAATGGTTTGAGACAGCGGACGGGGCGGCTCAGAACCCCCGCCACAACAGATTGGACGGGGCAGATGAAGATCGAGCGTAAGTTTACCACCGAAGCAACCGGTGCTTATGGCGCTTTGGCGTTTTCGACGACGGTGTCGGAAATTCGCAATCCCGACGGCACCGTGGTCTTCCGCAACGACGCTGTCGAGGTGCCGCAAGGCTGGAGCCAGGTGGCATCCGACGTTCTGGCGCAGAAATATTTCCGCAAGGCCGGCATCCCGGCCCGGCTGCGCAAAGTCAAAGAGCGTGACGTGCCCAAGTTCCTCTGGCGCTCGATCCCCGACGAAGATGCTTTGGCGCAACTGCCCGCCAACGCCCGCACCGTGGGGGAAACCAGCGCCAAGCAGGTCTTCGACCGTCTGGCCGGGGCTTGGGCCTACTGGGGCTGGAAGGGCGGCTATTTCAGCACCGAATCCGATGCCCGCGCCTATTACGACGAGATGCGCTTCATGCTGGCCCGCCAGATGGCCGCGCCGAACAGCCCGCAGTGGTTCAACACCGGGCTGCATTGGGCCTATGGCATCGACGGCCCGTCACAGGGGCACTACTATGTCGATCACAAGACGGGCGAGTTGACCAAATCGACCAGCGCCTATGAGCACCCGCAACCCCACGCCTGCTTTATCCAGTCGGTCAAGGATGATCTGGTGGGCGATGGCGGCATCA
>CAZOSI010000037.1:0-20601 GCA_964582485.1 uncultured Novosphingobium sp. | reverse complement strand
GAATTTGCGAGCATCAATCTGAGCGGACGCTTTGAGCTGAAACTCGCGAGCAGGGCGCTCGTCGGGCAACGAATCAAGAAGTTGCGTGAAACAAAAAGCCTGACCCCACTCACGGCGTCAGAGCAGCAAACATTTCTTGCGCTTTGCGACAGAGCCGAAGCTTTGCTCAAAGAGCGTACGGATTTGGTCCACGCAGAAATGATCGTCGCCACAACCGATAATGAGACGATGGCGATCTTTCAGAACTCGGCCGATCGAGCCGAAGGAAGGCCTGAATCCAGAGTCTATTCGCTCCGGATGCTCCGCCAGCTGGCATCTGATGTCGGGCAATTGGCAATGGAGTTCGATTCAATCGGTGCGAAAGGGCGCACCGACACGAAACCAGCCATCAACAACCCCTAGTCCCCCTTCTTCGCCACCGCCACCATCGCAGGCCGCAACAGGCGGTCCTTGATCATGTAGCCGGCCTGCAATTCCTGCAGCACGGTGCCAGGTGCAGCATCGGCGCTGGGGACTTCGAGCATGGCCTGGTGCTGGTTGGGATCTAGCGGCAGGCCGGTGGCGGCGATGCGGCTGATGCCATGGAGGCCAAATACCTTCTCCAGCTCGCGTCCGGTGGCTTCGATCCCGGCAACCAGCCCCTTCATCCGGTCATCCTCACGCAGATCCTGCGGGATGGCATCAAGTGCACGGGCCAGGTTATCTGCCACGCTCAGCATGTCGCGGGCGAAGCCGGTCGCGGCATAGGAGCGGGTATCAGCAATGTCCTTTTCCATGCGGCGGCGCACGTTTTGTGTCTCGGCCTTGGCGTAGAGCACTTCCTGCTTGGCCGCTTCGAGATCTTCCCGGAGCCGGTCGAGCGCATCGCCCAGCTTGTCGGATTCCTTTTCCAGCAATTCTTCGGGCACGCCGGCCAATTCGGCATCCACCGCCGGATCGCCCTGCGGTTGTTTTTCGTCGCTCATCTTATCCAAAAACCTGTCTTAACCGATCAACTTGCCCAGCGATTGGGCTGTGAAATCCACCATGGGGACTAGCCGCGCATAATTCAACCGTGTGGGGCCAATTACACCCACCACCCCGACCACCCGGCCATCGCGGTCGCGATAGGGCGAAGCGATCACCGAAGAGCCAGAAAGCGCGAACAAGCGGTTCTCCGCGCCGATGAAAATCCGCGTTGCTTCGGCATCGCGGGCAGAATCGAGCAGTTCGGCGATCGACTGCTTGTTCTCAAGATCGTCGAGCAGCAGACGCACCCGTTCAAGGTCGGTCAGCGCGGTTTCATCGAGCAGATTGGCCTGCCCGCGCACAATCAGCACCGGGCGGCTCATGGCGTCAGCGCTCCACACCGCCAGGCCGCGTTCAACCAGATCGCGGCTGGCGGCATCGAGTGCGGACTTGCCGCCGGCGATCTCGCTTCGGATCGCCTGCACCGCTTCAGGCAAGGTCCGCCCGCCCAGATGCGCCGAGATATAGTTCGAGGCCTGTTCCAGCGCGGACACGGGCACGCCAGGCGGCAGCATCACCACCCGGTTTTCCACCGCGCCATCGGTGCCGACCAGCACGGCCAGTGCCCGGTCGATTGCCAGCGGCACCAGTTGCAGGTGCGCGAGGCGCTGCTCGCGCCGCGGGACCATCACCACCCCGGCGGCCGAGGAAATGTTCGACAGCAGCGCCGATGTCGCCTCCAGCGCGGCCTCGATCGGGCCGGGCTGGGTGACGCTGCGTTCGATTGCGGCGCGCTCCTCCACCGAAGGCTCGGCCACCTGCATGATCCCGTCGACGAACAGCCGCAGCCCCTGATCGGTCGGCAAGCGCCCGGCCGAAGTATGCGGCGCGGCCAGCAGGCCCAGACCTTCCAGCTCGTGCAACACCGATCGGATCGAAGCCGGCGAAAGGTTGAGCGCCCCCGCCCCGGCCAGCGTCTTCGATCCCACCGCCTGCCCGGTCGACAGATAGCCTTCCACCACCAGGCGAAAGATTTCCCGGGCGCGGTCGGTCAGATCGGTGATCGGCGGTGTGGTCATGATCGGCCATTTTAGACTGCCCACTTGCGGGCTCAACCCCAATGCGCCTAACGCTCCGCGAAATCTAGCAAAGGAATTCCCATGCGACCTTCCGGCCGCGCGCCCGACGAGATGCGCGCTATCAGCTTCGAACCGCATTACACCAAGCATGCCGAAGGATCGGTGCTGGTCTCTTTCGGACACACCAAGGTGATCTGCACCGCCTCTGTCGAAGAGCGCCTGCCGCCGTGGCTGCGCGGCAAGGGCGAAGGCTGGGTGACGGCGGAATACTCGATGCTGCCCCGCGCCACCCATACGCGGGGTTCACGCGAGGCGGCCAAGGGCAAGCAGAGCGGGCGGACCCAAGAAATCCAGCGGCTGATCGGACGTTCCTTGCGCGCCGTGACCGACCTCAAGAAGCTCGGCGAACGCCAGATCACGCTCGATTGCGATGTGATCCAGGCCGATGGCGGAACCCGTACGGCGGCGATCTCTGGCGCCTGGGTCGCCCTGCGGATCGCGGTGGCCAAGCTGATGCTCGACGGGGCGATCAAGGAAGACCCGCTGACCCGCAAGGTTGCGGCCGTCAGCTGCGGGATCTTTCAGGGCAATCCAGTGCTCGACCTCGACTATGACGAGGACAGCGCGGCCGATGCCGATGCCAACTTCGTGCTGATCGAAGGCGGCCAGATCGCTGAGGTCCAGGCCACCGCCGAAGGTGCGACCTATGACGAGGAAGCCCTGCTGCGCCTGCTCCGCCTCGCCCGGATCGGCTGCGACCGGATCTTCGCGGCGCAGGCCGACGCGGTGAAGTAATGCCGCGTCGCCTCGGTTCCGAAACGCTGGTGATCGCCACCCACAACGCGGGCAAGCTCAAGGAAATTTCTGCGCTGCTCGCGCCCTATGGGCTGAACTGCATTTCGGCCGGATCGCTGGGCTTGCCCGAACCGGCCGAGACCGGGAAGACCTTTGTCGAAAATGCCCTGCTGAAGGCGCGGGCGGCTTCGGAAAGCTCCGGCCTGCCGGCGCTGGCCGACGATTCGGGGCTATGCGTCGATGCGCTGGGGGGACGCCCCGGGGTCTACACAGCCGACTGGGCTGAGCGGCAGTGGTTCGAAGGACCGGCCGGACGCGACTGGTACCTGGCGATGGGCAAGGTCGAGGGTCTGCTTTGTGAACTGGGCCCCGAGACGAACCGCAGCGGACACTTCGCTTGCGTCCTCGCGATCGCCTGGCCAGACGGGGAAAGCGCGATCTACGAAGGCAAGGTTGCCGGTAGCCTGACCTGGCCGCCCCGCGGCGCCTTGGGCTTTGGATACGATCCGGTCTTCGTTCCCACTGGCCGCGACCAGACCTTTGCCGAAATCGACCCGGCCGAGAAGCACAAGATCAGCCACCGCGCCGATGCCTTCACCAAGCTGGTCGCGGAGCAGTTTGGCGGTTAGGCAAGGGGCATGGCCCGCGCGCTATACATCCACTGGCCGTTCTGCCTCGCAAAGTGCCCCTATTGCGACTTCAACAGCCATGTCCGGGCCGCAGTTGACCATGCCGAATGGCAGGCCGCACTGCTGGCCGACATGCGCCGCGAACATGAGTTGGCCGGTGGCGAAAGGCTTGAATCGATCTTCTTCGGCGGCGGCACCCCCAGCTTGATGCCGCCGGTGCTGGTCGAGGCTTTGCTGCGTGAGGCCGAACGGCTGTGGGGCTTTGCCGACGGGATTGAGATCACACTGGAGGGCAATCCCTCCTCGGTCGAGGCCGCAAACTATGCGGCGCTGGCCCAAGCCGGGATCAACCGGGTCTCGCTCGGCCTGCAATCGCTCGACGATGCCGCGCTGCGTCTCCTCGGGCGGCTGCATGACGCCGCTGAGGGTGTCACGGCGCTTGAGGTCGCCCAGCAGCACTTTGCGCGGGTCTCGTTCGATCTGATCTATGCCCTGCCCGGCCAGTCCCCGGCGCAGTGGCAGGCGCAGCTTGCCCGCGCGCTGGGGTTTGGCACCGGGCACCTCTCGCTCTATCAGCTGACGATTGAGCCCGGCACAAAGTTCGCCACCATGGTCCGCCAGAACGAATTCACCCCGCTGGACGACGATGCCGCTGCTGACCTGTTCGAGCTGACCCGGCAGCTGACCGAAGCCGCCGGCCTGCCCGCCTATGAGATCAGCAACCACGCCCGCCTGGGCGAGGAAAGCCGCCATAACCTGACCTACTGGCGCTATCAGGACTACTGCGGGATCGGGCCCGGCGCGCACGGACGGCGCGGCGGGCTGGCGACTGTGCGGCACCGGAAGCCGGAGAACTGGCTGGCTGCAGTGGCAGACAAGAGCGACGGATTGGCCGAGGAGCGGCGGCTGACCGCCGGAGAGCAGGCGTCCGAAGCGCTGTTGATGGGCCTGCGCCTGCGCGAGGGGGTGGACTTGGCCGGCCTGTCAGCCCGGTTCGGCTTCAGTGCGGCGCAGCTGCTCGATACTGACAAGGTTGGGTTCTATTCCGCGCAGGGATTGCTGTGGCAGGAGCCGGGCAAGATCGGTGTGACCGCGCAGGGCATGCCGCTGCTCGATGCCTTGCTGGGCGAACTGGTTTCGGCGGAGCTGGTCGCGGGATGACTCGCGCCGATCTCCTCGAAGCCTGGCACGCGCACCTTAGCGATGGCCGCCGCCGCTCGCCTCACACCGTGCGCGCCTATGTCGCCACGGCGGCAAGGCTACTCGATGCCACCGAGCTGGACAGCTGGCCCGCCATCGCCCGCCTCGATTCCGCTGCGCTGCGCCAGCAGCTGGCGAGGCGTCGCGCAGAGGGGCTCACCAATGCCAGCGCTGCGCGGGAACTCTCCGCGCTCAAGGGCTTCATCGCCTTCGCCCGCGAGCAGTCCGGGATGGCCGATCCCGCCCCGCCCCGGATGCGTGGACCGCGGGTCAAGAAGGGCCTGCCTCGCCCGGTCACCCCAGATGAGGCGGTCAATCTCGCTTTCACTGTCGATGAGGACGCCAGCGAACCCTGGATTGGCGCACGCGACCGCGCCGTGCTTCTGCTGCTTTACGGCGCGGGGATGCGTATTGCCGAGGCTCTGTCGCTGACCGGTGCGACCATGCCAATCGGCGAAACGCTGACTGTCACCGGCAAGGGCAACAAGCAGCGGGTCGTACCGATCCTGCCATTGGTCCGCGATGCGGTGGCCGATTATGCGGCCAAATGCCCCTGGCCACTGACCAAGGAAGATCCGCTGTTTCGCGGTGCCAAGGGTGGCCCGCTCAGCCAGGGCATGGTCCAGAAGGCCATGGCCCGCGCGCGCGTTTCACTGGGCCTGCCGGCCACCGCCACCCCCCACGCGCTGCGCCATTCCTTCGCCACACACCTGCTGAGTGCGGGCGCGGATTTGCGGAGCTTGCAGGAATTGCTGGGCCACGCCAGCCTGGGCTCGACGCAGATTTATACGAAGGTCGACGCGGCGGTGCTGCTGGACGTTTACCGCAATGCGCATCCCAGGGAAAACGGCTAGCTCCGCCCCACCCGCCGCTCAATCGCATCCCAGATCAGCCCCGGCGTATCCGTTCCATTGAACTTGTCGATCGAACGAATGCCGGTCGGCGAGGTCACGTTGATTTCGGTCAGCCATTTACCGCCGATCACGTCGATCCCGACGAAGATCAGGCCACGTTCCTTGAGCGCTGGGCCGAGCGCGGCGCAAATTTCCTCTTCGCGCGGGGTCAGTGTGGTCGCTTCGGCATAGCCGCCTTGCGCCAGGTTGGAGCGGAACTCGCCCTCGCCCGGGCGGCGGTTGATCGCGCCGGCGACTTCGCCGTCGACCAGCACTATGCGTTTGTCGCCTTCACTGATCTCGGGAAGGAAAGGCTGGAACATGTGCGGTTCGACCCAGGCGTTGTCGAACAGTTCGATCAGCGCGCCGAGGTTCGATCCGTCAGCCGGAATTCGGACTACTGCCTTGCCGCCGTTGCCGTGGAGCGGCTTCATCACCAGATCGCCGGGGTGGCGGGCATGGAAGTCTCTCACGTCCTCGATCCGCCGGGCGATCAGGGTCGGCGGCATAAAGTGCGCGTAATCGAGCACGAACACCTTTTCGGGCGCATTGCGGACCGAGGCCGGATCGTTGACCACCAGGGTCTGACCCGCAAGCCGCTCCAGCAGATGTGTGGCGGTGATATAGCTGAGGTCGAATGGCGGATCCTGCCGCATCAGCACAACATCGACATCCTGTGCCAGATCGATCAGGCGATGTTCTTCGCGGGTAAAGTGCGCTCCTTCGACCCGCTGGACAGTAACCGGCGCGGCCCAGGCAGTCAGGCGGCCGCTTTCATAAGCGAGGGTCTGCACGGCATATTCGAACACCGCGTGGCCGCGCGCCTGCGCCGCTTCGATCAGCGCGAAGCTGGAATCCCCGGCAATGTTGATGCGTTCGAGCGGGTCCATCTGGACAGCGACGCGAAGGGTCATTTGAACTCGGCTCCAATCACAGCAACAGGGCGTTC
Source organism: uncultured Novosphingobium sp. (assembly GCA_964582485.1). Classification (GTDB taxonomy): domain Bacteria; phylum Pseudomonadota; class Alphaproteobacteria; order Sphingomonadales; family Sphingomonadaceae; genus Novosphingobium. The sequence continues at coordinate 14,108 of CAZOSI010000037.1, read as the reverse complement.
GCCATGTGGCGCGGGAAGCGCCCCGGCGCAAGCAGCAGCACGTCGATGCGCTGAACATCGTCCGCTTTGGCATAGCGATGCGCCACCGCTTCGGCCGCAGCGGCAACCCGGCGCAGGCGGTAGGCATCGATCGCCAGGTCAAGCTCGGCAGCGCTGGCCCGCCATTTGACTTCGACAAAGGCAACCACCCTGCCCCGCCGCGCAATCAGGTCGATCTCGCCACGCGGGGTCTTGAGCCGCTGAGCCACGATCCGCCAACCTTTCAGCCGCAGGTACCAGGCCGCCAATGCCTCGCCGCGCCGCCCGCGCGCCTCGCGTTCGGCGCGCGAGATCACTTCAGCTCCATTGCCCGAGCGTAAAGCGTCTTGCGGTCAAGCCTCGTCGCCCGCGCCACTTCGGCAGCGGCCTGGCTTGGCTTGAGTGTAGCCAGGGCTTCGCGGAGCATCGCATCGGCATCTTCGGTGCTGGTTTCCACTTCGCCCGGCGGGCCAATCACCAGCACGATCTCGCCCCGCGGCGGGTGCGCGGTATAGTGCGCGATCAGCTCGGCCGGGGTACCGCTGCGGCATTCTTCGTACAGCTTGGTCAGCTCGCGCGCGACGGCCACTTTGCGGCCCGGCAGGACATCTGCGATCGCCGCCAGGCTTTCGGCCAGGCGCGGGGCGGTTTCGTAGAATACCAGCGTAGCCCTGATCGGCGCCAGCTCGGCCAGCACATCGCCACGCGCTTTGGCCTTGCTCGGCAGAAATCCAGCGAACAGGAAGCGGTCGCTGGGCAGGCCGGCGAGGGTCAATGCGACCACCGCTGCGCTCGGCCCTGGGATAGAAGTAACCGGGATGCCCTGTTCCCTTGCCGCTCGGACCAGCTGGAATCCGGGATCCGAGATCAACGGCGTCCCGGCGTCACTGACCAGCGCCACCGCGCTGTCCCGCGCCAGCCCCAAGACGAAATCGCGGGTTTCATCGCTGGCGTGATCGTCATAGCGGATCAGCCGCGTCTTGACGCCAAGGTGCTGCAACAGCTTGCCGGTGACCCGGGTATCTTCACAGGCTACCGCAGCCACGGCACCGAGTACCGTTCCTGCACGGTGCGAAATGTCGCCCAGATTGCCAATCGGGGTCGCGACAATATAGAGGCCGGGTGCAAGTGCTTGATCCATCGGTGCCACCATGGACTGCGCGCAAGGGAGCGACAAGGGATGATCGAGCCTCGGATGAGCCGCCGCAGTATCGCATTGCTGATGGGCGTAGCCCTGCTCGCGGGGTGTAAGGTCATCCCAAAAGGCCCGGCCCCCACTCCGCCGCCCGAAGGTCCGGGCGATGGCCTTCCTGCCGACAAGGCTCGCCACCGCGTCGCACTGCTGGTGCCGCTGAGCGGGCCCAACGCCGGGCTCGGTCAGTCAATCGCCAATGCCACCACCATGGCGATCCTCGACACCAACGCCCAGACGGTGCGGATCACCACTTACGATACTTCAGGCGGCGCTTCGGCAGCGGCGGCCCGTGCGGTGGACGAAGGCAACAAGCTGATCCTCGGACCGATGCTGACCGAAGAAGTCTTGACTGTGTCAGCCGTGGCACGCTCGGCGCGGGTTCCGCTGATCACCTTCTCAAACGATCCCCGCGTTGCGGCGCGCGACGTATTCGTGATGGGTGCCAGCCATGACAATTCGATCCTGCGGTTAGTTCAATTTTCCAAAGCCAAGGGAATCACCCGTTTTGCCGTGCTTGCCCCCAAGGGCGAACAGGGCAGCCGCATCGCCGCGAGCTATGCCGAAGCAGTGCGCCTTTCTGGCGGTACGCTCACCGCCAGCGATAGCTATGATCGAGGCAACAATTCGGTGTTGAGCGCAGCGGCGCGACTGAAGGCCAAGGGCGGGTTTCAGGCCGTGCTGATTGCCGATAGCCCCAAGATCGCGGCGCAAGCGGCTGCGCGGGTCAAGGCGGCGGGGGCAACCAGCCCTCGAATCCTCGGAACCGACCAGTGGAGCGGCGACCCGGTTACCAGCAGTTCCGCCGCATTGCGTGGGGCCTGGTTTGCGGCGCTGCCCGATACGCGGTTCCGCCAGTTCTCAACCAGCTATCAGGCCCGGTTCGGCGAAGCGCCCTATCGGCTGGCGACGCTGGGCTATGATTCCGTGCTGCTGACCGTCCGTATAGCGCGCGAATGGCGCGGCAACACAGTATTCCCGGTCGGGCGGCTGGCGGATAGCGGCGGGTTCCTGGGCCTCGACGGTCCATTCCGCTTCACGGCGGCAGGCCTGGGCGAACGCTCGTTCGAAGTGCGCGAAACCCGCGCCGGGGGCGTTACCATTGTCAGCCCCGCGCCCGAGAAGTTCGTGGACTGACGATAAAGACAGGGTGCGGCTTGCACTGCGGATTCCGGGGGTTCTATAGGCCTCTGCATGTCCCAAGCACCCGATGACCTGTTTGACAAGCTTCCCGCCAGCACTGGCGATTCCTACGATGGCAGCGCGATCGAAGTCCTGGAAGGGCTTGAACCGGTTCGTCGCCGCCCCGGCATGTACATCGGCGGCACTGACGAGCGAGCTTTTCACCACCTTGCCGCCGAAGTGCTCGACAATGCGATGGACGAGGCCGTGGCCGGCCACGCCAACCGGATCGAGGTGACGCTGGAAGAAGGCAACCGCCTGACCATCACCGACAACGGGCGCGGCATCCCGGTTGATGAGCACCCCAAGTATCCCGGCAAATCGGCGCTGGAGGTGATCCTCACCACGCTCCATTCGGGCGGCAAGTTCTCCGGCAAGGCCTATGCCACCTCGGGCGGCCTGCACGGGGTTGGGGTCAGCGTGGTCAACGCGCTGTCCACCCTGACCCGGATTGAGGTTGCGCGGAACAAGGAGCTCTACGCGCAAGAGTTTTCGCGCGGCGCGCCGCTCGGCCCGCTTCAGCATTTGGGGGGCACCCCCAACCGGCGCGGGACCAGCGTAACTTTCATCCCCGATGCCGAGATCTTCGGCGAGGATGCGCAATTCAAGCCGGCGCGGCTGTTCAAGCTGGTCCGGTCCAAAGCCTATCTGTTCGCCGGGGTCGAGATCCGCTGGAAGTGCGCGCCTTCGCTGGCCAGTGAAGAGGTTCCCGCCGAAGCCGTGTTTCAGTTCCCTGGCGGACTGGCCGATCACTTGCGCGAGCAGATTGGTACGCGCGAATGCGTCACCACCCAGTTCTTTTCCGGTTCGCAGGATTTCCCCGGCGAGGAACAGGGCCGGGTTGAATGGGCGGTTGCCTGGCCGCTGTGGTCGGATGGATCCTATTCCTATTACTGCAACACCATTCCTACCCCCGACGGCGGCACTCACGAACAGGGGCTACGCGCCGCACTGACCAAGAGTATCCGCGGCTTTGCTGATCTGGTCGGCCAGAAGAAGGCCAAGGACATCGCACCAGAGGACGTAATCACCGGCAGCGAAGTGATGCTTTCGGTATTCGTTCGCGATCCCCAGTTCCAGAGCCAGACCAAGGACCGGCTGACCAGCCCCGAAGCGGCGCGGATGGTTGAAAATGCAGTGCGGGACCACTTCGACCATTTCCTGACCGACAACATGGAGCGCGGCAAGGCGCTGCTCGGCGCGGTGCTGGAACGGATGGACGAACGCCTCCGCCGCAAGGCCGAGCGCGAGGTCAAGCGCAAGACCGCGACCAACGCCCGCAAGCTCCGCCTGCCCGGCAAGTTGACCGATTGCACCGGCGAAGGCGATGCCGAGACCGAGCTGTTCATCGTCGAAGGCGACAGCGCCGGCGGCAGTGCCAAGCAGGCGCGCGACCGCAAGACCCAGGCGATCCTGCCGATCCGCGGCAAGATCCTCAATGTCGCCAGCGCCACGGCCGACAAGATCCGCGCCAATACCGAGATCGGCGATCTTGGCCTGGCGATGGGCTGCGGGTTCCGCAAAGACTGCAATCCGGACAACCTGCGTTATGACCGGATCATCATCATGACCGACGCCGATGTCGACGGCGCCCATATCGCCACCTTGCTGATGACGTTCTTTTTCCAGGAAATGCCGGAAGTGGTTCGGCGCGGGCACCTCTACCTCGCCCAGCCGCCGCTCTACCGGCTGACCGCGGGCAAGGAGAGCGCCTATGCCCGCGATGAAGCCCACCGCGCTGAACTGGAAGCGACGGTCTTCAAGGGCAAGAAGGTTGACGTTGGCCGCTTCAAGGGCCTTGGCGAGATGAACCCGCCGCAACTGCGCGAAACCACGATGGATCCGGCCAAGCGCAGTCTGCTGCGTGTGACCTTGCCGCCCGAATACGAAGACCGCGCGGCGGTGAAAGACCTGGTTGATCGCTTGATGGGCCGCGACCCGGCGCAGCGGTTCATGTTCATCCAGAACCGCGCCGGAGACGTCGATCGCGATCTGATCGACGCTTGAGCAGCGGCGCAGGCTCGGCAGCCCGCGCCGCTGTCAATTCGACTACTTGCCCGGATCGTTGCGACCGATCGACATAATTGCGGCGCAGCTCTTGGTCAGGCGGGTTGCGGCGGGATCATTCTTCGTAATCCAGCCCATGATCCGTTCACGGCGCGGCTTGATTGCGCTGCCCAGATCCTTGATTTCCGAACCCGACAGCACATTGGCGGCGGTAAGGAAGGCAGCCGCCGAATTGGCAGCCTTGGTCTTGTCTTCTTCCTTGTCGGCAGCGCTTGCGAACAGAATCTGCAACGCGGTGCAATCGAGCATCAGGCTATGGACCGAGGTGTCATAGTCCTGAGCCTGAGCCGGCGCCGGAACTGCGGCCAAGATTGAAAGTGCCGAAGCGGCGGCGAGAACGCGAGAAACAGACTTCATTGGATTCCCCTCATGACAGGCCCCCCAGTAACTGGCCAAAGCGGCCTTGAGGTTGCCTTAGTGATAACTGCGTCTTTGGTTTCCGTCATTGGAAAAACCCGACAGTCCGAAAAAGCGCGTCAGACCTTGATTTCCCGGGCATCGAGCAACTTCATCACGGGCGGGGAAATCGCCATGGCCGTCAGAACCCGAACAAATTCACCAGACGCGGGCACCGCGAAATGTTGCTTCACCGCCGCCATGTCGGCCCATTCCTCGACGAACACGATCCGATCTGGGTCTTCCGCATCGAAATGGCAATTGTGAACCAGACAACCTGGCTCCGCGCGGGAGCGGCGCGAATGTTCGACACCAAGTGCCAGGGCGGCATCACGGTGTTCGGGGCGAAGCTGGACAGACCCAGTAATTACGATCATCCCGGCAACATACCGTTCAGATTTGAAAGACCAAGTCTGCGGCATTGACAAGCACCCGTGTAACATTATCACATTGTGGTGAGAGGAGATCTTCCATGCCGCGCCTGCCCCTGATCCTCACCGCTTCATTTGTCGCTTTGGCCTCGGCCGCCACGGCTGAGCCAGGCGTCGATATCACGATCTACGCCGACAATCAGGCGCTGGTCCAGGATACCCGGCAAGTCACCTTCACTGGCGCTCCGCAGAAGGTGGAATTCAAGAACGTTTCTGCCCAGATCCGCCCCGAAACCGCAAGCCTGGCGGCGAGCGATATGCGGATCATCGAGCAGAACTTTGACTATGACCTGCTTTCCCCAGCCAAGATCATGGAGAACGCGGTCGGCCAGACGATCACCCTGGTCCGCACCAATCCGGCGACCGGCGCGGAAACACGCGAACAGGCGGTGGTGCTGGCGGCCAATGGCGGTGTGGTACTGCAGATCGGTAACCGGATCGAAGTGCTGCGCGACGATGGTCTGCCGGTGCGGGTCATCTTCGATAAAGTCCCGCCCAACATGCGCGCCGACCCGACCCTTTCGATCACGCTGCAGGGCAGCCCCGGCACCCGCGAGGCGGCACTGCGCTATCTGACCCCCGGGCTTGGCTGGCGCGCCGACTATGTCGCGCTTTTCGATGACAAGCAGGGCACGATCGATGTTCAGGGCTGGATTACCCTGACCAACAATTCGGGCACCACCTATGAAAATGCGCGAACTGTACTGGTCGCAGGCAATCCGCGGCTGATTGGCCAAGGCGGCGGGCGGCGCGGTTACCAACCGGGTTATGACGGCGAAGGCATGGTCGAAGCTGGAACCGAAAGCGGTACGCGTGAGCGGCTGGGCGACTATTACCTCTACCCCCTGGCCGAGAGGACCACGGTGGCCAACCTCCAGACCAAGCAGGTCAGCTTCCTTGACGTGCACGGCGCCCCGGCGCAGCACGGCTACGAAGCCAGGTTCGGCTGGCTCCAGACTTCTGAAACCCCGATCAGCGCGGCAACGGTCTACAGCTTCAGCAATTCGGCCAAGGGCGGACTGGGAGACCAGCTGCCTGCCGGGATCGTGCGGTTCTACATCCGGGATACGCGCGGCCAGGCGCAGTTCATTGGCGAACACGCGATCGGGCATACCCCGATGGGATCGAAGCTGGCGATCAGCACCGGCCAGGCCTTCGACGTCAAGGTCCAGCCGGTGGTCGAGGCCCGAACCAAGGTCAGCGACCGGCGCTGGAAGACCTCGATGCGCTATACGGTCAGCAACGCTTTGCCCAAGCCGGTGACGGTCCGTGTGATCCAGTCCGGCCTGTGGGGCGATGTTCGGATCGCCAGCGAAAGCGCCAAGAGCGAGCGGCGCGACGCAGATTCTGTGCTGTGGACTGTGACCGTGCCGGCCAATGGCAAGACCGACCTGACCGCCACCTTCGATACCCGTTACTGAGGCTGCGCCGATGCGCCGCTGGCTGATTCTGTTCCTGGCGTTGGTCGCCGCACTGCCGGCGCAAGCACAAGTGCGCGAGATTGAGGCTTCGGCACCAAGCGACATATCAGTCACGATATATCGGGCGCCCTATCGCAATGGCGGCTCAATCCGGCTCGACAGCCTGGGCGGCTTCGCGGTTGTGATGGAAACCCGCACTGTGCGCATACCGGCGGGCAAGAGCCGCCTGCGCTTCGAAGGTGTGGTCGACGGAATCCTGCCTGAAAGTGCAATCGTTTCAGGCCTGCCCGGCGGAGTGATCGAAAAGAACCGCGATGCGGCCCTGCTCAACCCTTCCTCGCTGATCAGGGCGGTGCGCGGCAAGGTGGTGACACTGAAACGGACCGATCCCAGCACCGGCAAGACAACATCAGTTCAGGGCGAAATCATATCGGCCAGCTCTGAAGGTGTCGTGTTCAAGACAGCCGCCGGAACGGAGAACCTGCGCTGCTCAGGCTTGCCCGAGACCTTTCGCTATTCGAGCGGCGCGGAAGGCCTCTCGGCCAAGCCGACGCTTTCGGTGATGACCAGCAGCGCCCGCGCGATCACCACCACGGTCACCCTCACCTATATCGCCGAAGGGTTCGACTGGAGCGCGAACTATACGGCGCAGATCAACCCCGATGGGAAAACCATGGACATCGGCGGTTGGATCACACTGGCCAACGGCAACGGAATGTCGCTCCCCAATGCCCGCACCCAGATAGTCGCGGGCGGGCTCAACCGCGCCTACGTCCAGAAGTTCGTCAACAATCAGCCACAGGTTGTGGCCAGGTGCTGGCCGAGCCAGCGCACCCACCAGGTCCCGCGCAAGCCGGAGCGGCCCTATCAGCTGGTTCAGCCCTTTCTCCCCGGTGACTACCAGCGCTATCGCGGCAACTGGACCGATGCCGATGGCAGCATCGTCGTGACCGCGCAGCGCCATGAGATGAAGTTGCAGGATACGCCGGTAGCCATGTCGGCCTATGCCGCAGCCCCGCCGCCGCCGCCCGAACAGCTGGGTGACCTCAAGCTCTACCGCGTTCCGCAGCGCACCACAGTAGCGGGCATGCAAATGAAGCAGACCCGCCTGATCGAACAGCAAGGCGTGCCGTTTGAGCGGATCCACACTGCGACGATCTCGCTGGTCAACTACGGCGGCGAGGAGCGGCCGCAGACCTTCGTCATCTTGCGGACCCGCAACGACAAGGTGCACCAGCTTGGCTTGCCGCTTCCCTCCGGTGCATTCGTAATCCAGCAAGATCACCGTGGGCGGTCGATGCTGATCGCGACGCCGGACCTGCGCGACACGGCCGAGGACGAGAAGATCGAGCTGGACGCTGGCGATGCTTCCGATATCACAGTCAGTCGCCGTACCATGTGGCGCGAAAGCCAAAGCACCAAAGTCGAGGTTGAAGTGGCCAATGCCAGTCTGCACGAGATCGTGTTCGAATTGCGCGTGCCGACCAACAGCACATGGCGGATCAGCGAGTCTGACGCCAAGTGGGAAAAGCGCGACGGCGTGCCGATTTTCACGCTGCGCATCCCGGCCGAGGGTAGCCTAAAGCTGCACTACACCGCCCGCGCTGAGTAACCCGCCCAGCCCCAAAAGTCGGTCAGCAAGTTATCTCTTGCTAAACTCTACTCATTTGATAGATCTAATACTCTACCGATTCGGTAGTCATACGGGAGAGAGTCATGCGTTCGTTTCCCCTGCCCCTGTTGGCGCTGTGCGCCCCAGCCTTGCTGCTATCCGCTTGTGCCGCCGAAAAGTCCGAAGCCCCTGCATCCGAAGAAGCCCCTGCCGCCGGTGCACCGGACATCTCCGGTGCTGTCGCGCCCGGTGTCGCCTTCCGTTACGACTATGCCTTCGCTCTGCCCGGCAAGGCGATCTCGCAAGTCCAGCAAAAACATGCAGCAGCCTGCCAGAAGCTTGGCCCCGATCGTTGCCGCGTGACCGGGGTCAGCTATGAACAGCCGCGCGAGGACGAAGTCTCCGCCCGGCTCGATCTGCTGCTCGCCCCCGATGTCGCGCACGCTTTTGGCAACGATGCGATCGCGGCTGTGGAAGCGGCTGAGGGCAAAATCGAACACGCTTCGGTCCAGGGCGAAAACGCCGGCGACGCGATCAAGCTCTCGCAATCAGACAGCGCCGGGATCCAGGCCGAAATCACCCGGATCGAGGCCCGTCTCGCCGCCAAGGGCCTTACGGCTGCGGAACGGGTAGAACTGCAGCAGCAATTGGCCAGCCTGCGCGAGCAGTTGAGCGGCCAGGTGGCCGATCGCAAGGCCAGGGAGGCGTCGATCGCCACCACGCCGGTCAGCTTCAGTTATGCCAGTGAAAGCATCCTGGCGGGCGACGGCACCTTCGCCAAGGCCGCGAGCGCAAGTTGGTCCAGCCTGGAAGGATTGCTGGCCTTCGCTACCTTGCTGCTGGGCATAGCCTTGCCCTGGGTTGCACTGATTGGTGGCGGGATACTGGCCTGGCGCTGGCTGCGCCGCCTGCGGATCCGCACTCCGGAGCCTGCTCCCAGCGAGTAAGGCTACCGTCCCCGCGCCGGCATCCCCCTCCCGGCGCGGGGGGCACCGCTTTTCAAACCTGCCGTGCAAGCCAGTCGCGAAGGAACTGGGAATCGGGAATCCGGATAACCCGGTACCCGGTCTCGATCAGTCCTTCGCGCTTCAACTTGCCCAGGCATTTCGACAAGGTCATCGTCGTTATCCCCAGCAGTCCGGCAAGGTCCTCCTGCAGGCACGGGATTCGGTCGCTCGCACCCGAGCGGCTAAGCAAGGCCAGCAGGATCTTGGCGAGATGTGCTTCGCGCGAAAGCCCGCGCAAATCGTCATTCATCGTCATCGCGCCGATCAGTCGCTGTGCGGTTATCTGATAAAGCACGCCTAACACTTCCAAATTGGACATGACCAGGGCGAAAGCGGCATCGTCAAAATGATCGATCACGACCTCACCCAGGGCGATGGCATCGTGAGTTCGATGGTGCGAACTGCCGACCATCAAAACGTCGCCAAAGTGCTGCCCACTTCGGATCAGACTGACAAAGGTTTGCGATCCATCGGCATGCAGCCGGCCAAGCCGGACTTGCCCCTTGATCACGATCGCCATCGTCGCCTTCCGATCGCCCCGACTGTGGATCAGTTCGCCGTCGCAATAGGAACGACGCTGGGCAATCGAGGCGAGCCAGTGCGCGGCCTCGGGGGAGACCTGGTCGAGCAAACCTTGGCCAGCCAGCGCAATCATTGCAGCTCACCTCAAAACACAAATAACTTTATATTCACCAAACGAGCAGAAGGCTAGACCGCTGCCACAAAGAGCCCTTCGGGTCGCGCAATTCTGGGGGGAATTGGGAGAGGGGTAGCGGGCGTCGCGCTTTCGAGCTGCGACGCCCGCTGTTTTTGGATCCGGTCACAGCCCTATTGCCAGCCTCGCTCAAGCGCCTTATCCGGCTTAACCGAACGATTAAACGAACAGGGAGTCCCCATGCGCTTCGACGGCACCAGCAACTATGTCGCCACCGACGATCTCAAGGTTGCGGTCAACGCAGCGGTGCTGCTGCGCCGTCCATTGCTGGTCAAGGGCGAACCGGGAACCGGCAAGACCGTGTTGGCCCACGAAATCGCCAAGGCCACAGGCGCGCCGCTGATCGAATGGAACGTCAAGAGCACCACCAAGGCACAACAGGGGCTCTATGAATACGATGCCGTGGCACGTCTGCGCGATGGCCAGCTGGGCGATGAGCGGGTTCACGACATCTCGAACTACATCAAAAAGGGCAAGCTGTGGGAAGCCTTCACTTCACCCCAGCTCCCCGTGCTGCTGATCGACGAGATCGACAAAGCCGATATCGAGTTTCCGAACGACCTGCTCCAGGAGCTCGACCGGATGAGCTTCGACGTTTACGAGACCAAGGAACGGATCGCGGCAGTTGAACGCCCGATCGTGGTGATCACCAGCAACAATGAAAAGGAACTGCCCGACGCTTTCCTGCGCCGCTGCTTCTTCCACTACATCAAGTTCCCTGATCGCGAGACGATGCAGGCGATCATCGATGTCCACTTCCCCGGGATCCAGAAAACCCTGGTCACCAAGGCGATGGATATCTTCTACGAAGTCCGCGATGTGCCCGGGCTGAAGAAGAAGCCATCGACCAGCGAACTGCTCGATTGGCTCAAGTTGCTGCTCAACGAAGACATGCCGCTCGACGTGCTGCAGCAGAAGGATCCAACCAAGGCGATCCCGCCATTGCATGGTGCCTTGCTCAAGAACGAACAGGATGTGATGCTGTTTGAACGGCTTGCTTTCATGGCGCGCCGGCAGAACTGATCGCGACCGTCAGCTAACGTTGAAACAAGCTGTACCGCCCCGTTTTAGTTCGGAACAGAGCGCATGTGCGCCGGGCGCGGTGGTGCGCAGGCGGTAGACCCGGCGGGCACCGACGACGGCCGGAATGACTGCGTGCTGGGTGTCGAGAAGCTGGGGATGTCGGCTTGTCAGATCCGCCCAAAGCGCATCAGCCTCTGCCGGGCTTTGCGCTGCAGCGAGCTGGATTGTCTGGCCGCCCAGCGTAGTGCGCCGCAACGCGGGGATCATCGGCTGGGGATCTATTCGAGGCGACAGGCTGGCTGAAGCAAGCACCGGCGGCGCAGCATTGCCCGGTCTCACGCCCACCGGCAGCTCAGTGTTGAGTGCCAGGGTTCGTGCAGCTTCATCGGTTTTCACCAGAGTGTTGGTGACCACGACTGTCGTCGCCTCAGCGCGAGTCAGAGCGAATAGCGAGCGAGCAAAGGCCTGCGGCAATCGAATGCAGCCATGCGACGCGTTATAGGCCGGGACATGTCCGGCATGGATCGCAATTCCGGTCCAGGTCAGGCGCTGCATGTAAGGCATCGGTGCGTTGCTGTAGATATTGGAACGATGGAACCGGCGCTTCTGCAGGATCGGGAAGACCCCTGACGGCGTGCCATGGCCAGGTTTGCCGGTCGAGACCGGCGATGCTCCCCAAAGCGCGCCATCCTTGAATACAAACATCCGCCGGGTCGATTTGCTGACCACGATCAACACACCGGATTGAAGTACGTTGCTGACCGCTGGGGGCAGCTGAACCGGCGGTGCGGCAGGTTTTAAGCGCGGCGGCGACGAAACTGCAGGAGTCTGGGCACGAGCCTCGTGGGCGCTCGGCACACCTCTCAGGCCCGGGACGGCCAGGCCAGCCGCCAACAGCAGCAACAAGATTGCGCCAAACGCTGAAGCAGTGCGGATCATGGTGAAAGCGCCGTTAACCGAATCTGTTCATCATGATCGCTTAACGCACTGCACTCAACTGGATTCTTCGAGTCAAATCAACCGAATGGTGCCGCTAACATTGGCCCCTGCCCCGCTCGCGACTGCCAGGGAGGCGAGAAGACCTGGCGATCTTCGCGCAAGCAATCAACGCCAAGCCGATTCGACAAGTCGCCATTGCTGCAGCGGCCATCCCCGCCCTTAGCAGATCCTGCCAAGGCTTACATTGCGCTGCATTTTCTGCATTTTTTAAAATGCTCACAAGTAAAAATCAGAATCCTCTTTACTTGAGCGAAATAATAGCAATTTTGCCCTTCAATAATAGTACGGGGGAGAATCCGTAGTGAATCGACCAGTTGGGCTGATCGCAGTGGCGATTTCAGCGTTAGCGATTGCTTCCTGCACGTCAGACAGCGACAAGCCCGAAGCGGCATCGGCCGGGCAGGTCTGTGCCAGCCCCGCGCCCTTCCCCGGCGGATTCAACTACCCGCAAAGCGCCCAGACGGTGCAAGGCTGGGTATCAAAGCGCGATATTACCGCCGCGCGTCAGCATGGCTGGAACCTGTTTGCCGGGCTCCAGACCGATGCAGGGGGCCAATGGCTGTGGCGTTCGTGGTGCACCGCCACGCAGGCCTTTGCTGATCAGACCCCGCCCAGTGGCTCTCCTGATGGTGAGGGAGCCGAGGCAGCTGTCGCAACTCCGCACGGCAAACTGCCGATGAAGATGTTCAAGCAAAACAATGGACCAACCACTGGTGAAGAACCGATCAACTTCTCCGATGCCCCGCAGTATCCGATCCCCGGGCCGGTCCTTTCGAACCCCAAATACCAGCAATGCATCCAGGATCCGGTCAAGCCATCGACGCTGAAGACCCTGGCCGGCGGCCTGCAGTTCCAGAACAACGGCGACGTGATGGTTGCCGGAGTGATCTATAACGATCCCGCGTATCAGTGGATCCGCAACAAGAGCCTTTACCAGACCGCGACCCTGCAAGGCCTGCTGCCGCCATCAGGCCAGAACCGCCAGATGGCCGAGATGCCATCCGGCTCGATCGTGCTCAAGCCGATGCTTTGGCCGGTCAAGCAAACCGGTTACACCGCGCTTCCGGTCTGGGATGACCGGAAAGACGATTTCGGTCGCTATTCCGGGTTCGAAATCCAGTCGCAGTGGCCGCGGGCGATGGCGATAACGCCGCAATCGGCCTCGCAGATCGCGACGGTCGACGTGACCTATCTTCATGGGGTTAAGACGAGCACAGGTGCACCACTTGGCTCCAATACCTACAAGCAGGCCCGCACCGTCGGGATCGAACAATTCTACAGCTTCAAGCCCGATGTCGCCTCGCTTGACCCATGCGATCAGGCGATCCTCGATGCCTCGGCCTACTATGCCTATGGCCGGGCATTCCAGCAGGGCGATTATCTCGCACTGATCGCCATGCACATCATGACCAAGGAGCAGCCGGACTGGACCTTCCAGTCGGTGTGGTGGAGCGATCGCGCCGCGACCGGCCCCTATGCCGCCGACCGTCCGAACATTCCCGCAGCCAAAGGGCCGTGGCGCAATTACCTGATGACTTCGACCTATGGCTGGCGCGATGTGGCCCGGCCCGGCAACTGGCCGATTGCTTACAACCCCTATATCGAGCTGGCCGCAGCCCACCCAATCGATACCAACTGCATGAACTGCCACAAGCGGGCGGCTTGGCCTGAAGGCAAGGATGCCGGTTCCTATCTGAGAGCTGGCGGACCTTCAGCCTTGCAAGCGTTCCGCTATCAGGACCAATCCATCTTCAACGGCTTGATCGGGGTGGATTCGCTCTGGTCGATCGCGGATCGCGTTCCCCCCACGCCATCCGCAAGCCCGTCGTCTTCGCCATTGGCCCCGGAGCCCCCAGCTCCTGCCCCGCGTTGACCCGGAGCGGCTCGGTCATCCCAACAGGGAGGCCGGGCCGCAACTGCTCTTGCCCCAGGGCGCACTTCGCCTTAATCAAGCGATTAAGAGAAGGAGCGGTGCCAGGTGTTTTTCAACTTCGTCGATGAACTGCGCGCCGCCGGGATCAAGGCCAGCTTCAAGGAGCACCTGA
>CAZOSI010000036.1:0-20887 GCA_964582485.1 uncultured Novosphingobium sp. | reverse complement strand
CCACATTCGAAATGGCAGAACCCCCATCCCAACCCTTCCCCAGGGGGAAGGGCTTTCATCTTACGCCCATGGAACGCGAATGTTTCACCAATCTTTGCGGGGAAACGCTTGCGGATCGGAAGATTATCCCGCAAAAGGCAGCTGAAACGGGAAAATTCGCCATGGACCGCAACGATATACTGATCCTTGAGGCGCTGCAGAAAGACTCGTCGCGCTCGATCGCCGATCTGGCCGAAGCGGCCGGGGTCTCGCCCTCGGCCTGCCACCGCCGGATCAAGGCGCTGGAGGCCAGCGGGGTGATCACTGGCTATGCCGCGCAGATTGATCCGCAGGCGTTGGGGCTCAAGCTTCAGGCCTTTGTCGAGATCACCCTGACCAGCCAGAGCCGCGAGGCGATGGAGCGGTTCGAACGCGCGGTGGCCGATTTTGACGAGATCCTCGATTGCCACCTGATGGCCGGCCACGCCGACTATCTGCTCCGCGTCGCCGCCCGCGATCTGGAACAGTACGACCGGATCCACCGCGATTGCCTCGCCGCGCTCCCCGGCGTCTCCTCGATGCGCTCCGCCTTCGCAATCCGCCGGATCAAACGCTGGCGCGGCTACCCCCTGCGGGGCTGACCCCAAAAGATCCTCTCCATTTTCCGCGAAGGCGGCAAATGGGGAGGTGGATCGTCCGCAGGACGAGACGGAGGGGTAATGGCGCGAGAGTGGATACCCCTCCGTCAATTGCTGCGCAAATGCCACCTCCCCATTTGCGCTAACGCGAAAATGGAGAGGACCTGACCCGGCTCCACCGCCGATGCCGCCTGTCCCCAACCGTGGACCGCCTGGACCACAGTCCAGGCAAAGAAAAAACCCGCACCCCGGATGCGCCAAAGCCGCGCGGGCGGCGCGGCTTTGGGGGAAGGGCTGGGCAGAACGGCAAGGACAAGCCTCGCCGGGCGGGGGATGGGGCATGCGGGGAGTCTGGCAGATTGGGGGCGTGTAGGAAAATGGGTTTGGTCTGGAAAGTTGGACCTTTGAGCCTGTCCGGAATCAAAGAGCCCTTCGCGGTAAGCTGACATTAAACGTGCCGGGGGCGTAAGGCAGTTCCCGACCAAGCGTTGCAGGGGCAAGCGCTTCTTCCACGTCGACCCCGAAATAATGTACTGGGTTTTCGATCTTGCTATGACCGAGCAGTATTTCGACTGCGCGCAACTTGCCGGTCGCCCATTAGACTATCGACGTTTTCGTTCGCCGAAGGGCTTGGGTGTTCGGCCCGTTGGCATCTGCTAAGCGATTGCGTAATGTTGGGCGCGGCAACGTGGTCACCGTGCGAGGAGGGGTTAAACAGGATATGACGGACGAATCCGACAAAAGCCGGCGCAATTATGAAGGCGAAATCGCTGGCTTCAGGCAGCCGATGGTGACCTCGATCGGCATTCTGCTCGGCTTTCAGCTCGCATTCCTCGCGAATTGGGCGCTGACTTCGGAAACCAGCCCTGCCGTCAGCGGCACTGTCGACACGGTTCTAGCACTGGCGTTCTTGTTCAGCATTGCCCTGTTTACGCTGGTGCTGTTCCGGATACTCGACAACCGGATAGTTGAGCTTCCGGGCGAGCGCTACAGAGTGACCTTGCGCCTTTATCTGGTGGCGCTGATTTCGGCGTTTTCAGGGCTAGCAGCCGCACTATTCGCCTAGGTGCGCTGCGCCGCTATTGCGGGTTGCTGCTGGGTCGCACAATGGATGCCTCCACCGGATTCTCCGATTGCATCGATATCCAGCATGACGATGTGCCGCCCCGGATATAGATCGCCCAACATTTCACGAACCAGTCCGTCAGTGCGCGTGTCACCGAACTGAGCGGCGATCACAGCGTCGTTACAGACGTAATAGTTGATGTAGCTCGATACGAAGTCGGGCGCATTCGAGCGTGTCGTTTCCGGTTCAGGCAGTTTGATGATCTGTAAGGGGCGTCCCTGAATGTCGCCTGCCTGTTCCAGCACGCGCAGGGTCTCATGCGCCGCCCGCGACCAAGGATCGGATGGATCGACTTCGTCGTCGATCTGGATCAGGACCCTGCCGGGTCCGACAAACCGCGCCAGCGCATCGATATGATAGTCGGTAATGTCCTCGCCGATTACGCCCGGAGCCCAGATCATCTTGCGCCCGCCCAGCGCAGTGCAAAGCCGCCGTCCAATCTCGTCCCGCGTTTGCCGATTGCGATTGGGATTGTCCCAGCAGCTGGCATGGGCGAGCAGCAGGCCCGAACCATCATGCTCGATCCCGCCTTGCTCGCCTGTCAGCCCCGTTTCCAGCAGTGGCAAACCCAAACGGCTTGCGACGCGCTGTGCGATCAGTCCGTCATTGCCGAATCGCTGCTTGTTGCCCCAGCCGTTGAAATGAAGATGTGCCACGGCGAGATTGCCTGCGCCGTCAACAACGAAGGTAGGACCGGAATCCCGACACCAGAGATCATCGGTCGGGATATCCCAGATCTCGACCTGCTCGCTCAGCGCTGACTTGTGCCCGGTACGGGAAGTGTCAGCGGCTAAGAGGACAACCGGCTCGAACTCGGCGATGGCGTTGGCGATTTCCGCAATGGCCATCTGCACCTCGCCAAGCGCCTCGCGTCCATAGACAGAGGCTGCGACCGGCCACTGCATGAAGGTCCGCGTATGACGCTCAGATTCGAGCGGCATACGAAAATTGCCCAGCCTCTGATCGGGTGCCAAATCGCCCTTGCTGGCAGGGGCCATCCCCCTTGCGGCCACCAAGCTTCCAACTAACCCGGCCGCGCCAAGCGCCATGACGGTCCTTCTTGTTACCACTACCAGCTCCCCCGATAGCAACAGATTAGCAGCCCAATGCAACGAAAGTCCACTATCGACCTACGCCGGTCGCTCAACTTAACTTACCCCTTTGCTGAATGAAGGACATGTTCTGGGGAACGAATTTGGATCGTCGCGGGTCGGCTATGTTAGCGAGAGTCGTCGCCAACCCTTCGATCCAGACTTGTGCCCCCGCCCAAACCTCAAACCAAGACGCATCCCCCTTGCGCCGCACACGCCCCTCCGTCTCGCCTGCGGCAATCCACCTCCCCATTCGCTGCGCGAACAGGGAGGAACCAAACTCACTCCCCCACCGGCACCCGCAGCACAAAGCACGCGCCGCTTTCGCTTTCGGCCAGTTCCAGATCCCCGCCGCAGCCTTGCGCCAGCGCTCTTGCAATCGGCAGGCCCAGCCCGGTGCCGCCGGTTTCGCGCCGGGAGGTGAAGAACGGGTCGAACACCTGGATCCGGTCGGCCTCGGGCACGCCGGGGCCGTTGTCGCTCAGCGCGATGCGGGCGGTGCCGTTGGTCAGCGCGGCGCTGATTGCCAGCTCGGTCGCGCCGGCCTGGCGGGCGTTCTCGATCAGCGTGGCGAGCACGGTTTCGAGTGCACCTTCTTCCATTGCCAAGGGGGGAAGGTCTGGCGGCAGCGCAGCGCTGAGCGTGAAGCCGGGGGCCTGATGCGCGTCGGCCAGCCGGGCGAGCACCGGCGCCAGCGCACTCTGCCCTGCGCCGCCGGGCTTGCCCATATCGGCCTTGGCCAGTTCCATCAGCCGGCTGACCAGCCGGGCCAGCCGGTCGGCATCGCCTTCCATGTTGGAGAGGAAGCGGGCGCGGTCGGCCTCGGTCATGGTGGCTGCGTGATCCTGCAGCAGCTCGATCCCGCCGCGGATTCCGGCCAAGGGGGTCTTGAATTCGTGGCTGAGGCTGGCGGCGAAATCGCGCAGATAGCGCCCGCGCCGTTCGATCGCTTCGGCCATCACGGTGAAGTCGGTATAAAGCCCCTGGACCTCCTGCACTTCCAGCGTCGGGCGGCGCAGCCAGGCGCTGCGGCCTTCGGCCAGGGCGCGGGTCGCGGCGGAGAGGCGTTCGAGCGGGGCGACGATGGTGCGGGCCAGAATCGCCGCGATCAGCACCAGCAGCGTGAAGATCACCGCCACCCCGATCGCGATCTTGCCCCAGTCCTCCCACATCCCCCGGAACAGCGCCGAGGGCGAGCGCGAGACCAGCACCACGCCGACCACTTGTCCGTTTACCGTGATCGCGCGGGCGTGGTGGAGCCGAAGGTCGGTCGCGCGGCTCAGCCAGTTGACGAAATAGCCATGCGCGAACGAGGAATTGGCGCGCAGCACGGTCTGCGATCCGCCGGCGAGCGCAGCGCGAACCTCGGGTAACATCCCCAGCGACAGGCCGATCTGGCGGCCGCTGACCATGGTCCCGTCACGGTCAAGCAGGACGATCGAGGCGAGCGTGGCGGCCTTGGTTTCGGCCACCGCCGGGGCGATCCGCCGGGCGGCTTCCAACGCGGTCGGATCGGGCGGGGTGCTTGGGGGCTCGGCCGGCGGCCGCTCGGGCAGGATCACGCTGGAGCGCAGGTCGATGCCCGTCGTCAGCGCGGCCTCGTAAGGATCGAGCCGGCTGGCTTCGGCCGGGGCTGGTTCGGGCGGAGCGGCGGCGGGCTGCGCGCCGGGCCAGACCAGCGCGGTCGCGGCGGCCAGCGCGGCGGCCTGGGCGCTGACCTCGGCCTCGGTCCGGCGGACCAGCGCGTTCTCGTAAACCCGCAGGCTCAGCGCGGCGACCCCGGGCAGGGCGGCGGCGAACAGCAGAACGGAAAGCAGCAGCCAGCGCAGCCGCGGGACCGGCCACAGCCGCCGCGCTGCGGGGCGCAGCGCAATGACCAGCCGGCGGATCAGGTGGCGGCCTCGCCCGTGCCGGCGCAGGGGCCAAGCCGGTAGCCGACCCCGGCCTTGGTCTCGATCACGTCGCTGCCGCCGGCCTCACCGAACTTGCGGCGCAGGTTGCGGATGTGGCTGTCAATCGTCCGGTCGGTGATCGCGAAGCCGGGGCCGTGGAGCTGGTCGATCAGCTGGTCGCGGCTGAGGATCCGCCCGGGGGCGAGCGCGAGCGCCTTGAGGATGTTGAACTCGCTGACCGTCAGCGCGACCTCGGCCTCGTTCCAGTGCGCGGTCCAGGCTTCGGGATCGAGCCGCAGCTGGCCCTTGGCGATGACGCCCGACTGGGGGCCATCCTGCGCCGGACGGGGGGAAGAACGGCGCAGGATGGCGTTCGCGCGGGCTACAACCTCACGCGGGGAGAACGGCTTGGTGACATAGTCGTCGGCGCCCAGTTCGATCCCCAGAACCCGGTCAAACTCGTCGTCGCGGCTGGACAGGAACAGCACCGGCAGATCGCTGCTGGCGCGCAGGCGGCGGCACACCTCCAGCCCGTCCATCCGCGGCATGTTGATATCGAGCACCACCAGATCGGGGGCCTGGCGGGCGACCGCGCTCAGCGCCTCTTCCCCGTCGCCCGCTTCCTCGACCGTGAACCCGGCCTTGTCGAAGGCGAAGGCCAAGAGCTGGCGGATATGCGGGTCGTCATCGACCAGGAGAACGCGGCGGGTCATGGCGAGCATTGTCGCGGTTTCGCGGGGCAGGTCAATCGACATAGCGCAGGCAGAACTCCTGATAGGGTTGCGACTGGGTATAACGCGGACCGAGCAGAGCCTCGGCCTGTTCGAGGCGGCGGTTGTTGAGGAGCGTCCAGCCGCCATCCTCGCGCTCGGACTCCAACCGTTGCTGGATGTGCCAGCGCAGGCTGGCGGCATTGGCGGAAAGCGGGGTGCCTTTCGCCTCAAGTTCAGCCAGCGGAACCAGCGCCGAGGGACCCAGGTCCTTTAGGTAACACCAATCCAGGCCTGCGCCGGTGCCGTCGAACTCGCGGGCATGAGCCAGGTTCCAGCGCGCCGCGACTGTGCCGAGATCGACGAAGCACAGCGCGAACAGCAGCGCGGCACTGGTGGCCAGGTTGGCGTTGATCAGCCAGGCCGCGTTCCTGCCCTTCAGCATCCGGACCAGCACCAGCACCAGCCCCACCGCGACCAGTCCCATCCACAGCAGCGCCGCGATCCGGAACTGGGTCAGGTCATAGCTTTCGACATAGTCCCAGGTCCGCATCGCCGCGCTGCCGACCAGGAACAGGTTCTGCGCGATCCAGACCATCACCAGGTTGCGGACCAGCGGATTGCGGGCGGTCTGCGATCCGGGGCGCAGCGCGATTAGCACGAAGGCGGCGGCAAGCAGCGCGGTGACCAGCAGCGGATAGGCCCCGCGATGGGCATAGTCGGCCAGGGTCATATCGCCCGGCAGCTTGACCCCGCCCCACAGAAACGCGCTGTCCAGCACGTTCTGCAGCGCGAACAGCGCGTTGAACAGGACCAGCGAGATGGTGATCGAAGCGAGGCTTACTCCCGGCAGATTGGCATCGCCGCGTCCGTCAAAGGTTCCCAGCAGATGGCGCGGGGGGCGCGGGCGCAGCACACCCCAGGTGATCAGGCCGAGAAAGCTCCACAGGATCATCCGCAGGATCAGGGTCTCTTCGGGAGCAGTGATATCGAGCGCGGTGAAGAACTGTTCGATCAGCGGATTGGCGGCGGAAAACAGCGCCAGGATCAGGGCCGATCCGATCAGCGGCAGGGCCAGCGTCTTTAGCCAATAGCGCGCGCCCTTGCCCGGCGCCGGGCGGCGGCGCTTGACCCGCGCGAGCTTGGCTAAGTCGATCAGCGGGCCGAACAGCGACTTCAATCCGTGGACGAACAGCCGCTGGAACCAACGCCAGCCATCGTCGAAGGCGGCGGTGCCGGGGAGCAGCGTGGCAAGCCCCAGGCTGATCCAGAACAGCAGGAACGGCAGCGGCGCGGCATCCCAGACCATCGCGAAGGCAGCGGTCAGCGCCAGTGCGAGGGCGAACAGCGCGCGCCGGTCACGCCGCACCGCCGGCCGGGTCAGCCCGAGCGCGGCCGCGATGGCAAGTCCGACCAGCCCGAAAGCGCCGAAGTAGTCGGTGCGCTGATAGAACAGCCAGTCGCCTAGCGCGATCACCGCCAGCGCCCCCGCCACCTTGAGCGCGAAGGCTCCATCCCAGCGTTTGCCCAGTCCCTGCATCTGATCCCTCCTGTCGATCGCTGTTCGGCCTATCGCGCGGCGAAGTGGAGACCATGATTGCGGTCCATGGGGATTGCTTTGGCTTGCTGTGCAGAGCCGGTGCAGAGTGCTAGCGGTTAGCGATGATCGACCCGCGCCTGACAGACGCCGTGCTTGCCCGGATCGCGGCAGCTCCGCAGCAAGGCTTGCTGGTGGTTGGAATTTGCGGCGCGCAGGGCTCGGGCAAATCAACATTGGTTGCCCATCTGGCCGAACGGCTGGAAGCGGCGGGCTGGCGGGTTGCCGCGCTGTCGCTCGACGATCTGTATCGGACCAAGGCCGAGCGGCTGCAGCTTGCCCAGCGGGTCCACCCACTGTTCGCAACGCGCGGGGTGCCGGGGACTCACGATGTCGCGCTGGGGCTGGAAACAATCGCGGAGCTCGAACGCGGTGAGGCGGCAGCTTTGCCCCGGTTCGCCAAGGCACAAGATGACCGCATGCCCGAGGCCGACTGGCCGCGCGCACCGCAGCATACGCAGATCCTGCTGCTCGAAGGCTGGTGTCTGGGTGCCGTGCCGCAGGTGGAACTGTCAGTGCCGGTCAACGCGCTGGAGGCTGAGGAAGACCCCGACGCCATTTGGCGCAGTCATGCCAATGCCACGCTGGCGGGCGCCTATCAGGATCTGTTCGCCCGGATCGATCTGCTGGTCCTGCTCGCCGCGCCGGGCTGGGAGGTGGTGGCGCAGTGGCGCGAACAGCAGGAGGCGGAATTGCGCGCGCAGGGCGGCCCGGCGGTAATGAGCCCGGCCGAGGTGGCGCGCTTCATCCAGCACTATGAGCGGCTGACCCGATGGTTACTGCAGGAGATGCCAGACCGCGCCGATCTGACCGTGCGGCTCGGCCCGAACCGCGAAGTGCTCAGCCTATAGTGCCTGCGCGGCGGCGTGGGCGCTGGCCCAGGCCCACTGGAAGTTATAGCCGCCCAGCCAGCCGGTCACGTCAACCGCCTCGCCGATCGCGTAAAGCCCCGGCATCTTGCGCGCTTCCATGGTCTGTGACGAAAGTCCGACGGTGTCGATCCCGCCCGCGGTGACCTCGGCTTTGGCAAAGCCTTCGCTGCCGTTGGGCTGGAATGCCCAGCCGCCCAGCCGCTCCTGCGCCGCGCGCAGGGCCCTGTCGGCGCAATTGCCGAGCTCGCCGGGCAGGCCGATCCGCTCGCTGAGCGTCGCCGCCAGCCGGTCGGGCAGTGGCAGCACCTTGCGCAAGCCGGCGCGCGGGCTTGCGCGCTTGGCAGCCAGCAGCCAGTCCGGTTCGGCATCGGGGAGGAAATCGATCCGCACTTCCTGCCCGCGCTGCCAGTAGGAACTGATCTGCAGGATCGCCGGACCGCTGAGGCCCCGGTGCGTAAACAGCGCCGCCTCGCGGAACACGGTCTTGCCGCATTTCGCCACGACCTCGGCAGATACGCCCGACAGTTCGGTGAACAGCGCGTCCTCGCCTGCCAGGGTCAGCGGAACCAGCGCCGGGCGCGGCTGAACCACCTTGAGGCCGAAGCGCCGGGCGAGATCGTAGGCAAAGCTGCTCGCTCCAAGCTTGGGAATCGACGGCCCGCCAGTGGCGATCACCAGTGCCGGCGCGCTCGCGCCATCGACATGGAACTGCCCGTCACGGTGTTCAACCTCGTCCGCCGAAACGCTGTAGCGCAGTTCGACCCCGCCCTTGGCGCATTCCTCCACCAGCAGGGCCACGATTTGCCGGGCCGAGCCATCGCAGAACAATTGCCCCAGGGTCTTTTCGTGCCAGGCGATCCCATATGCCTCGACCAGGTCCAGAAAATCGCGCGGCGTAAAGCGGCTCAGCGCCGACTTGGCGAAATGCGGGTTGGCGCTGAGGAACCGGTCGGGCGCGGTGTGGAGATTGGTGAAATTGCACCGCCCCCCGCCCGAAATCAGGATCTTGCGGCCCGGCTCGGAATTGTGATCGATCAGCAGCACGCGCTTGCCGCGCTGTCCGGCAGTCGCGGCGCAGAACAGGCCAGCGGCGCCGGCGCCCAGCACGATGGCGTCGTAAGTCACCGTTCCTCCCCGAAACGGGAAGGGGAACCGCGACGCGTAGCGGCGGGGCGGAGGGGTACGTGCGGGTGATTGCGACCGATTTGGCCAGCGCTGTCAGGACCACTCGCGTGTACCCCTCCACCAGCTTCGCTGGTCCCCCTCCCCGTTCCGGGGAGGATCACGCCGCCCCCACCAGATCAAGCGCCAGCGCCTCAGCCACCTTGATCCCGTCGACCGCGGCGGAAAGGATGCCCCCGGCATAGCCCGCGCCTTCGCCAGCCGGATAGAGCCCGCGGGTGTTGATGCTCTGCAGATCCGTCCCGCGCTTGATCCGCACCGGGCTGGAAGTACGGGTTTCGACGCCGGTCATCACCACATCGGGATGATCATAGCCCGGCATCTGCCGCCCGAACACCGGCAGCGCCTCGCGGATCGCGTCGAGCACGAAGGGCGGCAGACATTCGGCTAGGTTGGTCAGCTTGACCCCCGGCTTGTAGCTCGGCTCGATGCTGCCAAATGCAGTACCGACCTTCCCGGCCAGAAAATCGCCGACCTTCTGCCCCGGCGCGTGATAGTTCGATCCGCCGGCGGTGAAAGCTTGGGCTTCCAGCTTGCGCTGCAATTCCACGCCGGCCAACGGCCCGCCGGGATAGTCACGCTCGGGGCTGATATCGACCACCAGGCCCGAGTTGGCGTTGAATTCGGCGCGCGAATACTGGCTCATGCCGTTGGTGACGACCCGGCCTTCCTCGCTGGTCGCGGCGACGACGCGCCCGCCCGGGCACATGCAGAACGAATAGACCGAGCGGCCGTTGGAGGCCTTGTGCGCCAGGCTATAGGCCGCAGGCCCAAGGATCTTGTTGCCCGCGTTGGGGCCATAGCGGGCCTTGTCGATCCAGCCTTGCGGATGCTCGATCCGTACACCGATCGCAAACGGCTTTGCCTCGAGATAGACCCCGCGCCGGTGCAGTGTCTCGAAGGTGTCTCGGGCCGAATGGCCGACCGCCAGCACGACGTGGCTGGCCGGAAGGAAGCTGCCGTCGGACAGGTGCAATCCGGTCAACTGGCCATTTGCGATCTCGAAATCCTCTACCCGGGTGCCGAAACGGTATTCGCCGCCCAGCCCCTCGATCGTCTCGCGGATGCTCATCACCATCGTGACCAGACGGAATGTGCCGACGTGGGGGTGGGCCTCGGTCAGGATCTCTTCGGGCGCGCCGGCCATGACGAACTCGGTCAGCACCTTGCGGGAAAGATGGCGCGGGTCCTTGATCTGGCTGTAGAGCTTGCCGTCGGAGAAAGTCCCCGCCCCGCCTTCGCCGAACTGGGCGTTCGATTCCGGCTCCAGCACCGCGCGGCGCCACAGTCCCCAAGTGTCCTTGGTCCGCTCGCGCACCGCCTTGCCGCGCTCGATGATGATGGGTTTGAGGCCCATCTGCGCCAGGATCAACGCGGCGAGCAGGCCGCAGGGACCGGCCCCGATCACCACCGGCCGCTGGCCGCTCCAGCCTTCGGGCGCCACGATCGGAAACTTGTAGGCGGTATCCGGCGCTGGCCGGACATGCGGATCGCCGGCGTGCTTGTTCAGCACCATGGCCTCATCATGCACCACCGCGTCGATTGAATAGACCAGCTTGATCGCTGTCTTCTTTCGAGCATCGTTCCCGCGCCGGGCAATGCTGAAGCGGACCAGTTCGGCCGGGCCGATCCCCAGCCGGTCGCATAACGCCGCTTCCAGTGCCTCGGGGGCATGGTCAAGCGGCAGGGTCAGGTCGGTAATGCGGATCATCTCCGCGCCCCTATAGCCTGACCGTCAGCACGGCTAGAGCGGACTGCCATCCTTGTCGCGGTAGATATCGCGGCGGCCGACGTGGTTGGCCGGGCCGACGAAACCATCGGCTTCCATCCGCTCGACCCATTTCGCCGCGGTGTTATAGCCTACACCCATCTGGCGCTGCAGCCACGAGGCCGAGGCTTTCTGGCTTTCGAACACGATCTGGCAGGCCTGGCGGTACTTGCGCTCTTCGGGGGCGTCGCTGGCGGTGGCATCGAGGTCGTCAAAGCCGAAGCCGCCGTCCTCGGGTTCTTCGGTGACCGAATCGACATATTCCGGGCTGCCCTGGCCGCGCCAGAAATCGGCAACCCGTTCCACTTCCTCATCGCTGACGAAGGGTCCGTGGACGCGCATGATCGGCAGCGTGTTGGGCTTGTAGAGCATGTCGCCCTTGCCCAGCAGCTGCTCGGCGCCCTGTTCGCCCAGGATCGTGCGGCTG
Organism: uncultured Novosphingobium sp.; assembly: GCA_964582485.1. Classification (GTDB taxonomy): domain Bacteria; phylum Pseudomonadota; class Alphaproteobacteria; order Sphingomonadales; family Sphingomonadaceae; genus Novosphingobium. The sequence goes on along the minus strand of CAZOSI010000036.1, from coordinate 9,605 downwards.
TCGATCCGGCTGGTCACCGCGAAGGATATGCGGGTCGGCAGGTTGGCCTTGATCACCCCGGTGATGACATCGACTGAAGGCCGCTGGGTCGCCATGATCAGGTGGATCCCGGCGGCGCGGCTCTTCTGGCTGAGCCTCTGGATCAGCACTTCGACTTCCTTGCCGACCGTCACCATCAGGTCGGCCAGTTCGTCGACGATCACCACGATCTGCGGCAGCGGCTGGTAATCGAGCTGCTGTTCCTCGTACAGTTCTTCGCCGGTTTCAGGGTCGAACCCGATCTGGATCCGGCGGCCGAGCGGCTTGCCCTTGGCCTGGGCGCCGCGGACCTTTTCGTTGAAGCCGGTCAGGTTGCGGACCGAGAGCTCACTCATCTGACGATAGCGCCGCTCCATCTCTTCGACCGCCCACTTGAGCGCGCGGACCGCCTTGGCGGGTTCGGTCACCACCGGCGAGAGCAGGTGCGGGATATCGTCGTAGCTCTTGAGCTCGAGAACCTTGGGGTCGACCAGGATCAGGCGGCACTGCGCCGGGGTCAGCCGGTACAGCAACGACAGCAGGATCGTGTTGAGCCCGACCGACTTGCCCGATCCGGTGGTCCCGGCGACCAGCAGGTGCGGCATGGTCGCAAGGTCAGCGACGATCGGCTCCCCGGCGATGTCCTTGCCAAGGATAATCGGCAGCGCGCCTTTCGATCCGGCAAACTGTTCGCAGGCGACCAGTTCCTTGAAACTGACCATCTGACGGTGCTGGTTGGGCAGTTCGATCCCCATCACCGTCCGGCCCGGAATCGAGGAGACGCGGGCCGAGATCGCGCTCATGTTGCGGGCGATATCGTCGGCCAGGCCGATCACCCGGCTGGCCTTGATCCCGGGGGCGGGTTCCAGTTCGTACATGGTCACGACCGGACCGGTGCGGACCGCGTCAATCGTGCCCTTGACGTTGAAATCGTCGAGCACGGTTTCAAGCAGGCGGGCGTTGCGCTCAAGCCCCAGCTTGTCGATCTTCGGTGCGGAGTTGGGGGCGGGATCGTTGAGCAGGTCAATGTTCGGCAGTTCGAAGCTGTCGAACAGATCGCCCTGGCGGCTGCGGGCGGAGATCTGGGCGGGCTTGGCCGGGCGCGAAGGGTCGGTAATCTCCGGCGCCTTGCGCGGTTCGCCCAGCATCACCGGGGCGGCAGCAGCAGCGCGTTCGCGCTTGGCACGGATCGCCGGGATCGCATCGGCAACCCGATCGGGCAGGGCCGGGCGACGCTTGAGGAAGATCGGCAGGGTGAACAGGCTGCCCCAGTCGATCGCGAAGACCCGACCGGCAATGATCGCACCGGCGGTGAGTGTAAGCAACCCGGCGATCGGGGCGAACAGCCAGCGGTAGTCAGCCGAAGCGAAAGATGCGGCATAGTCGACCGCGCCTGCGCCCATCAAACCAGTAACCCCGCCCCAGCCGGCCGGCATGTCGGTATCAGCGCTGATCCACAGCGCGATGGTGGTCGCGATCAGGGTCATCGCGAACAGCAGCAGCCCGACCGGACGCCACCAGGCATGGTCGGCGTGGGGCAGGTCGCTGTCTTCTTCCTCGACCAGCCGCCACAGCTTGCGCGCCATCACGTAGAGCATCGGCAGCAGCAGTACCGCGGTCCAGCCGAACAGGAACAGCGCGCGTTCCGCCACCCATGCCCCCGCGCCGCCCATCCAGTTCTGGGCCGGGCCAGCCGCCGCGGTTGAGGCCGAGGGATCAGTCTGGTGATAGGTCATCAGCGCCAGGGCCAGGAACAGGGTTGAGCCAAGCAGCGCGATCGCCCCGCCGATCTCTGCGCTGCGGCGCAAAGCGCGCTTCATGGCCGCGCGCCAATCGACGCGGGCGCCGCGGTGGCTGGCCGATGCTGGACGTGTTGCCATGGTGCTCCCCTGGGTCTTGGGGGACTCTATGCGCTCAGGGGTGACTCCCCGTCAAGAATCCTTGAAATCAAGCGGATTCGCTTCATCGCAAAAAGGCATCGATTGCGCCCCAGCGCGGCCAGTTCAGCTGCCGCGCCGTACAGGCATTCATTCCCCCTAACGCGATCACCGGCACTTGCGCCCGCGCCGCCAACAGGCGGAAGCGCAGCGGGCCAAGCGCCCTGGCGCCTGAGTGCGTACGGGTAGGGAACACCGGTGAAAGCAGCAGAGCTTCGGCCTGGCCCGCGCGGCCGATCTCGCTAAGACTGTGCGCCGGGACCAGATGCCCGCCCGGCCCATAAGCCTTGTCCGCCCCCCAGCGCCGCGCTTGAGTCCGGTCTCCGGCAAGCGCCACCAAATGCCCACGCGAACGCGCCAGCCTTGCCAACCTCTCAAAACGTGCCCGGCGTTCCAGATCGGGCAAGTGGTAGTGGCGAAAGATGAACCCGCTCCCGCGCGGCAGCCGCCGTAAGGCCGCTTCCAGTGCTGCATCGTTGCGCCTATCGCTGACCAGCCATGTTGCAGGGAGGGGGGGTGACTGCGGCATTCCGCTCTTCATAGCACGCTGGGTCTAGACATCCAGTTGGCCAAGGGGGGCTGCAAGGCTTGTTTGATAGATCAGTTCTTCGGCAAAGGCCTCAGAAATTTTTGCGCCCGTTTCTAACTCTATCCAATACCACTGCCCGTTGGGGTTAACTTCCAGAAATATCCAGTTGCCAGCCGCGTCCACTGCGAAATCGAAACATCCAAATCGCAGGTCGAGGGATTTAAGCATAGTTAGGCAGGCTTTGGTTGTTTGATCATCAACAGTCGCCGTTTGGTAACTTAGGCCATCATGTGAGGCTGCAATTCGCCAATCTGACTCGGCTTCTTCACAACTGGTATCGATCCGGGTTCCAAAGACTCTATCGCCGACAATAGTGACGCGAATGTCACACTGACGTTTGATATATTCTTGAATTATTACAGGGGCATGTGCGACCTTCTCGAGTGAGTTGATGACGCGATCGTCCACAATGCTGGTGTAGAATACCGCATTGGTCGTTTCCTTTTCAACGACAGGCCGACCCAAAGTCTTAACGATGCAGCCGCCGGGATGATTTTCAACAAATGCCAATGCGGCAGCGGGATCCGAGGTAATGATCGTGTCCGGAATCCTCAATCGCGGATCGCGACCCGCCAAGTATAGCTGAAGAGGCTTGCGGGATGCGTTGACCAAAGCTGCCGGTTCGGGAAACCAACGCTCTGCAACTACACGCAAGGAACCGACAAGCCCTTGCCGAAATTCTTCCAGCGCGAATTGCCGGTAGAGCGGATCGATGTTCCGCCGCGCTGCAAACGGGGTCCTGCGATTCCAGGCGAGCTTCGCACGTGGAACCGGTCCGGCCTTCGTATTCAACGTGCCGCGAGCCGGATCGAATGAGAAGATCTGGCTGGGTTCAGCCAGTGTGCTCAGCCGTTCCCAACGTACTCCAGCATGGTCCAGAAGGCGGCAGACGGAATCGACCCCCGAATCTTGTGAATAGGCAAGGATCAGTACGTCAACGCTGTTCAAAGCAAATCCTAACTTATGTCGTCGCCGGCTCCTTGATGATCTTCGTGGGGTGTGCCTGGCTGAGTAACATAACCGGCCGTCCATTTGCTATCAATGTCGTCATCTTCAGCATTGACCGCAGGGATTTCCGTTTCGATTTCCGAAACAATAGGCCTATCAAATGATTGAAATTCTTCCATAACAGCGATCCATATTTATGAATCGATAGGCGAATACTAACAGAAGCTACAAAATTGGAAAACGAAATTCCCGCCAAGGCCTTGGGGGATGACACATGATTGTACGCTGGCATGCGTACAAGGTCTCGCTATAGCAGCGCGCCATGATCGATCCAGCCACCGCCCTGTCAGACGTCAACGCCCGCATTGCCCAGGCCGCCCACATCGCCGGGCGCAAGGCCGAGGAGATCACCCTGATCGCGGTCAGCAAGACTCACCCGGCCGAGGCAATTACACCGCTGATCGCCGCCGGACAGCGCGTCTTTGGTGAAAACCGGGTGCAGGAAGCCGCGGCCAAATGGCCCGCACTGCGTGGCGCTTATCCCGAAATTGAACTGCACCTGATCGGCCAGCTCCAATCGAACAAGGCAGACGAGGCCGTCGCGCTGTTCGACTGCATCCACTCGCTCGACCGGCCTAGTCTGGTCACCGCGCTGGCCCGGGCGATGGACAAGGCTGGCCGGCAAGTGCCGTGCTTCGTTCAGGTCAACATCGGCGCCGAAGCGCAGAAGGGCGGCTGCGACATCGCCGGTCTGCCCGCACTGCTGGCCGAGGCGCGCGCTGCCGATCTGCCCGTCATCGGGCTGATGTGCGTACCCCCGGCGGACATCGAGCCCGCGCCGTTCTTTGCCCTGCTCGACAAGCTGGCCCGCGATCACGGTCTGGTGGGTCGCTCGATGGGCATGTCGGGTGACTACGAGACCGCCGTGATGCTCGGTGCAACTCATGTGCGGGTCGGCTCGGCGCTGTTCGGCGCGCGCGAATAGTACTTGCCCGGCTAGCGGTTGGTGGTTAGTGTATTGTCTATATACTACACTTGCTGCGGAGTACTGCGATGATCCATGCTTTCCTGCTGGCGCTTGCCGCCGGAGCGCCGTCGTTGCCCGAAGGTGCGGCGCTGCGCGAGGAAGTTCGCCTTGCTGACGACAGGTTCTTCACGCTCTATTTCGACGCCCGCTGCCATCCGCAGGAAGTGCGGGCAATGCTGGCCGACGATTTCGAGATGTATCACGACAAGGGCGGGGTCGTGGCGAGCAATGCCGACCAGTTCATGGCCGACTATGCCAGGGGCTGCGCCGCCCGTTCGGGCTCCGATGTCTGGCGCTCGCGGCGTGAGCTGGTGGCGGAGAGCCTGCTGGTCGATCCGGTTCCCGGCTTCGGTGCGATCGAGGATGGCGAACACCGCTTTTACGAGCGCCGGGGCGACGGGCCCGAGCGGCTCGCCGGCTTGGCCCACTTCACCCAGCTTTGGGTCAAGGATCAGGGCGGCTGGAAGCTGAAACGGGTCTTCAGCTTTGCCCACCGAGCTGCACCACAGAACTAGGGATCAAACCTTCCGCACGCTTCGGGCGAGCGTCTTGAACCGTTCTCCCGATGCCTCGCGCACAGTGATCGTGGCCTGGCCGGTTTTGCTCAGTTTCCAATCCTCGACCGTTCCGGCCCGCCCCTTGTGGGTGCCGGCGATCACCACGCAGGCGTCGCCATTGGCGACCGCGCCGTTGTCGACCGGCTCAGTCATGGTGCCGGTGCAGCTCGTCCCCGCTCAGCGTCACCACGTGGAGCAGGTTGGTCGATCCGGGCGTTCCGAACGGCACCCCGGCCAGCGCGATCAGCTTTGAGCCGGCGGTTCCGAACCCGTGGCGCAACGCCATCCGCTTGCCCTTGGCGATCATCTCTTCAAAGCTGCCGATGTCCTTGGTGCTGACCGCGTGAGTGCCCCACAGCAAGGCCAGCCGGCGCGCGATCCGCGATGACGGTGTCAGCACCAGCATCGGCGCGGCGGGGCGTTCGCGGGCCACGCGGCGGGCGGTGCTGCCGGAACCCGTAAAGACAATTATTCCGGCGATCGGCAGGCTTTCCGCGATCGAAGCGCAGGCGTGGCTCAGCGCGTCGGCGGTGGTCGTATCGGGCATGACATCGGCGAAATTGACCTGGCGGCGATAGCCCGGATCGCTTTCGACCTGCCCGGCGATCCGGTGCATGATCGAGACGGCTTCCTCGGGCCAGGCGCCGCTGGCGGTTTCGGCCGAGAGCATCACCGCGTCGGCCCCGTCATAGACGGCGTTGGCCACGTCGGACACTTCGGCGCGGGTCGGGGCCGGGCTCTCGATCATCGATTCGAGCATCTGCGTCGCGACCACCACCGGCTTGCCCGAACGGCGGGTAATGGCGACGATCCGCTTCTGGATTGGGGGAACTTCCTCGGGGTTGAGTTCAACCCCCAGGTCGCCGCGGGCAACCATGATCCCGTCGGCCAGTTCGATGATCTCTTCCAGCCGCTCGACCGCGGCAGGCTTTTCGATCTTGGCCATCAGCGCGGTACCCGATCCGCCGATCAGGCGGCGGGCCTCGGCCACGTCTTCGGGCCGCTGGACGAACGACAGCGCGATCCAGTCTGCCCCCTGATCGAGCGCGAAGGTCAGATCGCGGCGATCCTTTTCGGTCAGTGCCGGGATCGGCACTACCGCGTCGGGGACGTTGACCCCCTTGCGATCGGAAATTACCCCGCCGACTTCGGCCGAGCACAGGATTTTGTCCTCATTCGCTTCGATCACCCGCAGCCGCAGCTTGCCATCGTCGATCAGCAGCCGCTGGCCCTTGCGCAGCACCCCGAACAGTTCGGGATGCGGCAGGCAGACCCGGTTTTCATCGCCGAGGGCGGGATCGCGGTCGAAACGGAAATGACCCGAATGGCGGATCACCGCACGGCCGTCCTTGAACTGGCCGACACGCAGCTTGGGACCCTGCAGGTCGCACAGTACTGCCACCGGGCGGCCGACCGCCTTTTCTACTTCGCGGATCGCGGCGATCGTCTGGGCGTGAGTCTCGTGATCGCCGTGGCTCATGTTGACGCGAAAGGCGTCGGCCCCTGCGCGCAGCAGCTTCTCGATCATCTCCGGGCTGCGGCTGGCCGGGCCTAGCGTCGCCAGGATTTTCACTTTGCGTCCGCGCGGATCGAATTTTGCCACTGTTACCTCTTCCTGCTTTGACCTGCCCTATGGCAAAGAAGCTGCGAAAACCCAAGGAAACCCCGATGAGCTGCTCTGAAAATACGAATGCGACGGCCGGTGATCCGCTCGAAACCCTCGACGATGCCGTGGCCGCCGCCGCGTTCCGCCGCCTTGTCCGCCATTTGCGACACCGTCATGACGCCCAGAACATCGAGCTGATGGGCCTGGCCGGGTTCTGTCGCAACTGCCTGGCCGACTGGATCCGCGATGCCGGTGCGCCTTACGACAAGGACGGCGCCCGCGAAGTGATCCACGGCATGCCGGCGAGCGAATGGAAAGCACGTTTCCACAGCGAAGCGACTCCCCAGCAGCTCGAACGCATGGCTGAGAGCTTGAAGAAGAACGCGCCCAACCCCTAAGAGCGCGCTCAACCGATTCTCATTCCACCGGAGTTTCCCAATGGCCAATGCCACCGACGACCGCCTGCGCCTGCTGATCGAGCGGATTGAACGCCTCGAAGAGGAAAAGAAGGGCGTCGCCGACGATATCAAGGATGCCTATGCAGAAGGCAAAGCGGTAGGTTACGATACCAAGATGATGCGGCAAATCGTCCGCCTCCGGAAGATGAAACCAGATGACCGCCGCGAAATGGAAATGTTGCTGGAGACCTACAAGGCAGCACTCGGAATAGAATAGGCGTTACCTATCCAAGGCTGCCTGCGCTGCGTGATATTCGGCGATCACTGCAGGATCGCCGTCTTTGAGCGCTTGCATGATATCCTTCAATTCTTGCACGTGGGTTGCGAAAACGGCATTGGCAGCCGTCATTGCGGCTTCGGTAACATCGAAGAGCCAGTAGAGCGCGCCAAGGCAAATCGCGATATCTTGAGCTTCGATAAAGAGGTCGGCTTGGCGTTTGGGGTGGGTAACCCTGTTGCGGATTGCGGTTGCTAGTCGAAATCGTTCCCAGCCCCCGGTATCGAAGCGAACCTCGAAATTGGGTTCGAGGGATTTCGCGATGCGCGTGACCAAGCGAAACATCGAAGTTAGCGGAATGAACCTTGCCTGTTTGCCAATTTTCCCTGTATCGCTCACCTGAAAAGTAACTTCCGAAAGGGCAAATTCCTGTTCGTTGGTCAGAACACCTAGCTCCCGCGCAATTCCCGTTATGTGCAATCGGTATTCCCATACCGAACCTTCAATTGCAGCAAAGATGGTACGAACCAATTCACGTCGGTTTTGCTGAGATGGCTGGAGTCGTTCGCGTTCGAGTGACGCCAAGACATCCATGACCAGGGTTCGAATAAACTGCACACCCAATTCGTCGCGGACGCTTATACTACCCTGACCCATCTCAAAGCTGCCCTGTTGCCCCAATTCCATCAGCGATTATGGTGGATTGAGATTCGTTCGGCAATGACACGCCGATTGTCAAAGCAATAAAGGAACCGTCCCGATGATCTCCACCACCACCAACGGCATCGAAGGCCGCCCCGTTCAGCAATACCTCGGCATCGTCACCGGCGAAGTGATCGCCGGGGCCAATCTGGTGCGCGACATCTTTGCATCGTTCTCCGACATCTTCGGGGGGCGTTCGGGCAAGTACGAGGAAGTGCTGACCCGCGCCCGCGAGCAGGCGCTGGCCGAAATGGAGGCCAAGGCCCAGGCGCTTGGCGCCAATGCGGTGATCGGGGTCGATATCGACTACGAAGTGCTGGGCAAGGCCGGATCGATGTTGATGGTCAGCGCTTCGGGTACGGCCGTCGTCGTCTGACGGTGGACCTGCGCGCCGCCGATCCTGACCGCGACGCGGCGCGCTGCGCGGCGATCTACCGGCCTTTCGTGACTGACGGCTGGACCAGCTTTGAGACTGATCCGCCGGGCGGCGCGGAAATGGCCCGGCGGATTGCCGAATATGGTGCCAGCCATGCCTGGCTGGTGGCCGAGCGGGACGGAGCGGTGATCGGCTATGCCTATGGCTCGCCGCACCGTACCCGCGCAGCCTATTCCAGTTCCTGCGATGTCGCGGTCTATGTCGATCCGGCCTGCGCGCGGCAGGGCATCGGACGCGCGCTTTACGAGCGTCTGCTGCCTGAACTGGCCGCCAAGGGCTTGCACGCGGCCTTTGCCGGGATCGCCTTGCCCAACCCCGGATCGATCGCCCTGCACGAGGCGGTGGGCTTTACGCCGGTGGGCATCTACCGCGAGGTCGGCTGGAAGTGTGGCGGCTGGCGCGATGTCGGATGGTGGCAGCGGTTGCTTTGAAAGCGGATCGCGGTGTAAAGGCCGCGCCAATTCCCAACCTCAGCGGCAAGACAAGACCATGGCAGGCCATTCCAAATTCAAGAACATCATGCACCGCAAGGGCGCGCAGGACAAAAAGCGCGCCGCGCAGTTTTCCAAGCTAAGCCGCGAAATCACTGTCGCGGCCAAGATGGGCATGCCCGATCCGGACTTTAACCCGCGCCTGCGCGCCGCGGTCAACGCGGCCAAGGCGCAGTCGGTCCCCAAGGACAATATCCAGCGCGCGATCGACAAGGCCAGCAAAGGCGACGCCGAGAATTATGAAGAGATCCGCTATGAAGGCTATGGCCCGGGCGGGGTCGCGCTGATCGTCGAAGCTTTGACCGACAACCGCAACCGCACCGCCACCAATGTCCGCACCGCCTTTGCCAAGAACGGCGGCAACCTTGGCGCAAGCGGCGCGGTGAGCCACGGGTTTGAGCGGCTGGGCCTGATTGAGTATCCGGGCAGCGTGGGCGATGCCGACAAGGTGTTCGAAGCCGCGCTTGAGGCAGGCGCCGACGATGTCGAAAGCGACGAGGACGGCCACGCGATCTGGGTCGCGGTCGAAAACCTCCATCCGGTCGCGCGCGAGCTCGAAAAGGTGCTGGGCGAAGCCGAAGGCGTCAAGCTGGCGTGGAAGCCCAGCCTGAAGACCGAA
>CAZOSI010000035.1:0-21048 GCA_964582485.1 uncultured Novosphingobium sp. | reverse complement strand
CGGCGACCAAGCTGATGGACGGGCAAGGCCGCGTGCTGGCCGGCGCGGTTTCAGGCAGCGCCGAATTTATCAATGAAAAGCTGCTGTGGTTCCAGCGCAATACCGGACCCAACCTCTCGCCGTTCAACGCCTGGGTGGTGCTGAAGGGGCTGGAGACGCTCGACCTGCGGATTCGCCGGCAGAGCGAGAATTCGCTTCTGGTCGGGCGTTTCCTGGAAGGCCGGGTGCCCAAGATCAACCATCCCTTCCTGCCCAGCCACCCGCAGCACGATTTGGCGATCAAGCAGATGGATGCGGCCGGCTCGATCTTCAGTTTCGAACTCGACGGCGGACGGGCCCAGGCCCATGCCCTGCTCGATGCGCTGCAGCTGATCGACATCTCCAACAACATCGGCGATTCGCGGAGCCTGATGTGCCACAATGCCTCGACCACGCATTATTCGGTCAGCGAAGAGGCGCGCCGCGAAATGGGCGTGACCGAAGGGATGCTGCGACTCAACGTCGGGCTGGAAGATCCGGACGATGTGATTGAAGATCTGGATCAGGCGTTGAAGGCGGTTGGGCTCTGATTTTGGGGAAAGCGGGGAATAGTTCACGCAGAGGCGCGGAGAAGAAAGTGAGGCGCAGAGAGGTTGCGCTTGCGGCAAAGCCGCTCTCTTCCTGCTCGGATGCGTTTTGCTGGAAGGTCACAGAAGGAATAGAAGCCTGCGGCTTCGTGCTCCTCCTCCGCGCCTCACTTTCTTCTCCGCGCCTCTGCGTGAACCATTCTAGCCCTGCTTGGCCAGCAACCCCTCGAGCTTGCGCAAAGCTGGACTGACCACTGGTATCGTCAGCATCGTGCTGCCCACCGCGGCAAGCAGCAGCGCGGTAAAGGCGCTGGAGGTGATCACCTGCTTGTCGAACAGGATGTTGACGAAGATGATCATGATCAGCGCCTTGGTCTGCAGCAGCCAGCCGATCACCCAGGCCTCGCCCTTGCCCCAGCCGAGCAGGCGCCCGGCCAGGCTCACGCCGGCCAGTTTGCCGATCACCATCGCCACTAGGAACAATGCGGCGGCGGCGAAGGCGGTGACGCCGCCCATGTCCCAGCTGGTTCTGAGGCCGGTTGAAAGGAAGAAAACCGGCATGAAGGCCAGCAGCACGGTATCGCGGAAGCGATCGATATTCTCGATCCCGAACCATTTGGCGTCGAGCGCCGCCCCGGCCAGGAACGCGCCGACCATGTAGTGCAGCCCCGACCAGTCGGCGAGGTAGCCATTGGCAGCGAGCCAGACCAGGCCGACATACCAGCGGTCCCGCTCGGGGACCGCAGCGATCAGCTTGCGCACCAGCCAGACCGCGATGGCAAACCCGGCAAGATAGGCCGCCTGCCGCCCGACCCGCTCCCAATCGAGCAGGATCAGCGCCAGTACGCCCCAGATCATGATATCGTCGAGACTGGCATAGCGCAGGATCCGCTGGCCCATTGCAGTGCGCAGGATCTCCAGCTTTTGCATGAACAGGATCAGGATCGGCAGCGCGGTGACCGCGCAGGCCATGCCCACTCCGGCGACGAATTGCCAGGTCTGACCTTTGGGGCCGATCCAGCCGGCCGGATCGCTGAATTCAAGCATCAGCCATGCGGCCGCTGCGCCAAGTGCAAGCGGCACGCCCAGCGCGAGACCCGCGGTCAGCCCGGTCTCGCCGCGCCACTTCCACGCTTCTTCCAGATCGAGCTCCAGCCCGGCGACGAAGACGAACAGCATCACTGCCCACCAGGCGATCCCGTTCAGCGCGCCGATCACGGGAGGCGTGAACACGAATTCGTAATAGGCCGGGAACACCGCTCCCAGCACGCCCGGGCCAAGCACGATCCCGCCGACAATCTGGACCACCACCAACGGGGCCCAGTAATCGGTCCGCAGCAGCCGCCAGACGGCATAGGGCAGTGCGAAGATGATGATCAGCGCGAGCAGGAACAGCTCGGTCACGGGAAGGGCGTGTGGCATGGGGCGGTGCTATCACGCGTGCGGTCCAATGCAACATTTGCGCAATCCTATTCCCCAAGGGTCATTGATCTGGCCGGACCAGCCGCTATCTTGGCGCAATGAAGGAACTGTTCCAGCACGCCGCGATCACCCAGGGCATTACCGTGCGCGTCGCGGTCAGTTTCCTGCCCGAACAATCGCAAATCGAGGCGGGGCGCTGGTTCTGGGTCTATCACATCCGGATCGAGAACGGATCGGACGAAACCATACAGCTCGCCACGCGCCACTGGCGGATCACCGACGGGCGCGGCATGATCAACCTGGTCGAAGGCGAAGGCGTGGTCGGCGAAACCCCGGTGCTGAAGCCGGGACAAAGCCATGACTATGTCTCGGGCTACCCGCTGACCACCCCGATGGGATCGATGGAAGGACATTACACCTTCGTGCGGGCCGATAATTCGGCGTTTGAAGTCAAGATCCCGTTCTTCCCGCTGGCCGCACCCGCGACTGCGGGCTAGACGCCCGGCCATGAAGCGCACTCATCTGCCTCTCAACGCCTTGCGCGTCTTCGATGCCGCCGCCCGGCACCTGTCGTTCACGCGCGCGGCGGACGAGCTTGCCGTGACCCCCGCAGCGGTCGGCCAGCAGATCCGCGCGCTGGAGGACGTACTCGGCGTGGTGCTGTTCCGCCGCACTCCCAAGGGGCTGGAATTGACCGACGAGGCCAGCGCCGGGCTTGAGGCGCTGCGCACCGGGTTCCTCCACTTCGAAGATGCTGTGCGGGCGATGCAGGCCGGGCAATCGAGCCACGTCTATACCATCGCCGCCCCGCGCGAATTCTTCTCCGCCTGGCTCGCCCCGCGGCTGGCCCGGTTCCGCCAGGCCAATCCCGAAGTGCGGTTCAGTCTGGTCTCTGACGAGGACGCCGATTTCACCGAGGCCAACCTCGATCTCGCGGTGCGCTGGGCCGAAGGGCCGGGCGAGCTGGAGGGCGTGGCGCTGGGCGAAAGCGGTCGCGTGACCGTGGGCGACGTTGAATCGGGGGGAGGCTGCTGGATCAGCTGGCCCGGCGATACCAGCCCCGAAGGTGACGATTGCGATAACACCCCGCTCTCGGTCGGCGATGCCGGCCAGGCGATTGCCGCCGCCGCGGCTGGCATGGGCAAGGCCCGGGTGCCGGTACTGCTGGCGCAATCATGGCTGGAAAACGGACGGCTGCAGGGGCTGGGCGAACCGGCCCCCTGCCGCCAGGGCTACTGGCTGGTCGCGCCAGCCCCGCAATGGCGGCAGAGGAAGGTCAAGGCGCTGGTGGCGTTTTTGACGGCGTGATCCTCCCCGGAACGGGGAGGGGGACCGCCGCGAAGCGGGGGTGGAAGGGTACGCGCGAGTGGTCCCAACGGTCAAGGACGGCGCAGGGTGCTGGCCGGAGGGCCAGCGATCACTCGCGCGTACCCCTCCACCATGCTGCGCATGGTCCCCCTCCCCCAAGGGGGAGGATCGATTCAGTTCACCACCACATCCCCCCGCACCATCACGAAGGCCATCCGCTTCAGCACTTTTACATCGGCCAGCGGATCGCCATCGACCGCGATGATGTCGGCGCTCTTGCCCGCTTCCAGCGTACCAATCTCTTTTTCCAGACCAAGCAGCGCGGCCGCGTTAATCGTTGCAGCCTTGATCGCTTCGGCCGGGGTCATGCCGAACTTGACCAGCAGTTCGAACTCATCGGCATTGCGGCCGTGCTTTGAAACGCCCGCATCGGTGCCATAGGCGATCTTCACCCCGAGCGGGACGGCGATCTGCAGGCTCTTTCCAGTGATCCCGATCCGCCAGTCAATCTGTGCCTTGATCGCCGGGGGATAAGCGTTGGGATTGGCTGCCAGGCGCTCCAGATAACCATTTACGGTGCTGAGCGTGGGGACATAGAAGGTGCCGTTCTTGACCATCAGTTTCGCGGTCTCTTCGTCGATCATCGTCCCGTGCTCGATCGAATCCGCGCCCAGCCGGACCGCCAGCTTGATCCCTTCAAGCCCATGGGAATGGACCGCAACCTTGCGGCCATAGGCATGGGCGGTGTCGATCAGGGCGCGGGCCTCATCCTCGAACATCCGGGTGGCAAGCCCGGTGCCGGAATTGACCCCGCCAGTGGTGGCGAACTTGATCACATCGGCCCCGCGCCCAACCTGACGGCGCACCGCGCGGCGGCAATCGTCGATCCCGTCGCAGAGGTTCTCGGTTCCGATCAGCGGCGTGACGTCTTCCGACAAGCCGACCCGTCCATCCATGTGCCCGCCGGTGGTGGAAATCGATTCCCCGGCGTCGATGATCCGGGGACCCTGGGTCCAGCCCCTGCGGATCGCATCGCGCAGCGCCAGGACCTTGCCCTTTTCGTCACCAAGGTTGCGGACCGTGGTGAACCCGGCGCGCAGGGTCTTCATTCCGTTCCACTGGGTTTCGTAGGTGTTGAGCGGCAGGCTGTCGGTCATCGTCGCGGCCAGGCCTTCGTTGCCGGCCCGGTCGCTGGACAGGTGGGTATGGCTGTCGATCAGCCCGGGCAGCACGGTCTTGCCCTTGAGGTCGATCACCTTCGCTCCGGCCGGGGCAGGCAGGAACCCGTCATGCATAGCCGCGATCCGCCCGTCCTGAACCACGATAGTGGTCGCCCCGCGCGGAGCCTGCCCGGGAATGGCGATCACGCGCCCGGCATGGATCCAGGTCTGACTGCTGACCGCGGCGGTGGGAGCCTGGGCATTGACGGCGACTCCGATCGCAGCACTCGAGGCCAGCAAGGCAAGGGCGATCAGGCGGCTGTTCATGATTGTGGCTCCCGGGAAAATCGTTCTGCCATCAGCCTAGCTTGCGCCTGCGAGCGGCGCAATCTCAGCGGATCAGATCGCCGCCCTTCATCACATGCTCGACCCGCTCCAGCTCTGAAATATCCGTTAACGGATTGCCTTTGACCGCGATCATGTCGGCCCAGCGCCCGGGGGTGAGCGATCCGACCTGGCTGCCCCAGCCGAGGAATTCCGCTGCGACCGAGGTGGCAGACTGGATCGCCTGCATCGGGGTCATCCCGTATTTCACCATGTACCGGAACTGGCGGGCCTGGAGACCGTGCGGGAAGACCCCGGCATCGGTTCCGAACACCACCTTCACCCCGGCGCGGACCGCCTTGGTAAAGCCCTGGCGCTGCGCATCGGTGGTTTCATCGTTCTTGCGCAGGATATCGGCCGACCAGCCATCGCGGCGGCCGACTTCGGCGATAAAGTCGCCATTGTAGATGTCCATCACCAGATAGGTCCCGCGCGCCTTGGCCAGCGCTATGCCGTCATCGTCGATCAGGCTGGCATGCTCGATCCCGCGCACGCCATTCTCGATCGCCAGCTTGATTCCGGCGGCGCCGTGGGCGTGCGCGGTGACCCATGAACCATGGGCTTCGGCGGTGGTCACGGCGGCGCGGATTTCTTCGCCCGACAGTTCGATCTGTCCCGGTTCGGTCCCTTCGGTCAGAACCGCGCCGGTCGCGATCAGCTTGATCGAATCCGCGCCCTTGCGGAACAGCAGATCGACCTTCCGGGCGACATCATCCGGACCGCTGGCAACGCCCATCCGCATCTCGGGTGGCACGACCATGTCTTTGGGCAGCCCGGTCACCTCGCCGCCGCCGCCGGGCCGGGTGATATAGCCGCCAACCGCGTTTATCCGCGGGCCAGAGACGTCGCCGCGATAGATCGCGTTGCGCAACTCGATATTGCCGGTGCCGCGGTAGGATCCAACATCATGAACCGTGGTGAACCCGGCCTCCAGCGTGATCCGCGCATTGCGCGCACCGAGATAGGCGGTCTCCTCGGGCGAATGGAGCAGCGGCTCGGCCGGATTGCTGGTCTGGAGATAGTCGGCCAGATGGACATGGGCGTCGATCAGCCCGGGCAGCACCCAATAGTCCGACCAGTCGATTACCTTGGCATCGCGCGGGGGCGGAGCCCAGGCGGTGACCGCTGCAACCCGCCCGTCTTCGATCCGGATCAGCTGGTCCGCCAGCACTTCGCCGGTGGAAGGCTCGATAAGGTGCCCGGCGCGGACATAGATCGTGTCGGCGAGCGCCGGGGCGGAAACGGCAAGCGCAAGGAGCGCGACGAACAGGCGAAGCAGGCGATTCATCGCGGCAAGGTGCACTGCCCGCGCCAAGCAGGCAATGCCGCGATCAATCGGCCGGGTTGTGCTTGGCCAGAAATGCGCCCAGAGTATCAAGCCACCTGGCTTCGTTTTCGGCCTTGTCCAGTCCGTGTCCCTCTTCGGGGAAGGTCAGCATTTCCAACGTCTTGCCCTCCTTGGCAGCGGCATCGCGCATGGCCTTGAACTGCTTGAATGGCACATTGGTGTCCTCTTCGCCGTGGGCCAGCAAGACCGGGCGGTTCAGCCGGGAAGCCTGCTTTGCAGGGCTGACCTGATCAAGGCTAAAGCCCGTTTGGTCACCGATCACCCGCTGCTTCCACTTCTTTCCGCCGGCCCGGCTGAAGAAATTGCGATCGTAGCGCAGCTGCGCGTTCCAATCGGTCACACCGGCAAAGCTGGCGGCGCAGCGATAACGTTCGGGATTGCGGATCACGGCCCAGAGCGCCGCATATCCGCCATAGGAAGAGCCAACCACGCAAACGCGGGCGGGATCGACAAGCCCCTGAGCCGACGCCCAGTCGACCGCATCGTCGAGATCGTCTTGCATCTTGCGGCCGATCTGTCCGTCGCCAAGCTTCGAGAATTCTTCGCCATAGCCTTTCGATCCGCGATAATTGGCCTGAAGGACGGCATAGCCCCGATTGGCCAGGTACTGGACTTCGGAATCGAAGCGAAGCTTGTCCCGCACGCCAAAGGGTCCGCCGTGAGGAAGTACGATCAAGGGCAGCTTTTTGGGATCGCGCCCCAGCGGCAATGTCAGATATCCCTTTATCGGCGTGCCGTCGCGCGCAGTGAAGGCGATCGGCTTCGGTTTAGGCAGATGTGCAAGATCGAGTTTCGATTTTTCGAAGTAAAACAGCTCCATACGCTTCGTATCGGCGGTATAGATATACCAGGAACCAGGGTCGTTCTCGCTTGCGGCCCAGACCAGCATGCGGCTATCGTCATCGGCCCGGGAAGAGATCCAGACATCAGCGCCCTTAAGCGCCTTGTCGAATTTGGCCTGTAACGCCTTCATCGCCGGATTGAACCACACCACCCGGTCACGATCATCGGTATAGAATGCGGCGACGGGCTTATTGTCGTTGTCGAGCAAGACTTCATCGATGTCCCAGCCGGGCTGGGCAAAGACGGTTTCGCCGGCCTCTCCCGTGGCATAATTGAACTTTCGCAGAGCAACCCTTCCGGATTCGTCCTTTTGCAGGACGTAGCCATCGTCTGATTCCGTCACGATCCTGAGCATCTGCCAGACGCCAGACTGCTTTTCCGACGGATCGATTTTGGCGATCTGCTTGAAATTCTCCCCTTCGGTCTTGCGATAGAGCACCCGCAGGTCGCCGCTGGAAAGTTGTTCGAAGCCAAGCCTAACCACACCTTTGTCATCGGCATACCAATCCCAGACGTGCGCGCGTTGGGCCTGGACCTGCTTGCCGTTCTTCAATGCTGTACCATCCAGCGGAAAGCGCCAGATCGATGGCCAGTCAAAGAGGGTCCGCTGCATTGCAAGCAGCACGAAGGCGCCAGCGGGGTCGACGTAGAGGACATCGTCGCCGACGAAACCCATTTCCTTCTTGCCTACGAAGCTGAGCGCCTTGCTTTGAAGATCGTAGAGGTAAAGCCGGGTATAGCGATATTCCTCACCTTCCACTTCGCCAAGCCGCGAAATCGACAGGATCAACTTGCCATTTCCGGCCCAACGGAACCATTCGAGTTCGTCTTTCTCAGGCACAACGAGGCTGTGTTCGGTCTTGCGCGAAACTGCATCGACAACGGCGAAGTGGACCTTGCCGGATTCCTGAACCATCCGGAACGCTATCTTCTTGCCATCAGGAGACAGGCTCATCTCGCTGATGCCTGAGCGTTCCGCGAATGCCATCGCTGGCATGAGCGGGGGGCGGGCCGATGGCGATTGAGGCGCAGTGCTGTCCGCGGGCACCGTTTGCTGGACAGGCGGCGCGGCTTTTGCAGGAGAACCGGTTTGCGCGCTCGCCACCACCGACAATGACGACGAAATCAACAGTGCCAGCATAGTATTCGCGAACGATCGCATTACCTTCTCCACAGATCACGGCACTTATTGCAAGTGCTAACTGTCTTCACCGAAAAGGCAATTGGCCAATTTCAGCGCCAGCAACGATTTGCTGTCGAGCTGCGCGAGGGTGCAAGTGACTCAGCATTTAATCGCACGGTTAAATTCCTGCTTGACCCGCCTTGCCGGTCCGGGCCAAGTCGGGCGATGCACAGCGAGACCATTCGTATTACCGTGGCCCCCGGGGTCGAGATCGCCGCCGACATCGCGGGGCGGCGCGGCGCGCCGACGGTGGTGCTCGGGCATGGCGGCGGGCAGACCCGGCATTCGTGGGACAAGTGTGAGCGGCAGCTGGCCAGCGCCGGATACTTCGCGATCAACTATGACCTGCGCGGCCATGGTGACAGCGACTGGTCACCGGATGCCGATTACAGCCTGGAAACCCGCGCAGACGATCTGGCTGCAGTGGCAGCACTGGGATCGCGGCCCTTCGCGCTGGTCGGGGCCTCGCTGGGCGGAATTACCGCGATGGTCGCGGCTTCGCGCGGGCTCGATCCGGCGGCACTCGTGCTGGTCGATATCGTCCCGAAGATGAGCCCCAAGGGAGTGGCCAAGATCACCGGGTTCATGACCGCAAATCCCAACGGCTTTGCCAGTCTGGAAGAAGCCGCCGACGCGATCAGCGCCTATTACCCCGACCGCCCCCGTCCAAAGGACCTGTCGGGCCTGAACAAGAACCTGCGGCTGGGCGAGGACGGGCGCTATCGTTGGCATTGGGATCCGCGCTGGATGAAATCCGATCGTGGTGATCCGCGCTTTCTGCTCCAGATGATGGACGATGCCGATTGGACCGATACCCTGCCGACCCTGCTGGTCCGGGGCATGAAGAGCGACATTGTCGACGATGATGGCGTGGCCGATCTGCGCCGCCGAATTCCCCACCTGGAGATCGCCGATATCCGCGGCGCCGGACACATGGTGGCAGGCGACAAGAACGACGAATTCAACGCCGCGGTGATCGAATTCCTCAGCCGCGTGATGCCGCCCGCCGGATAATCGTGCCCCCTCGACAGCGCGTGCGAAATCCGTAAGCCTTGGCCTTGCGGTGCGCCTTGCGCCACTCAGGGGTTTAATGATGCGATTGTCGAAACTTGCGCTGCTGCTGGCGTTGCTGCCGGCCACGGTCCTGGCCGATGCGCCGGGCAGCGTGTTCCCGCAGGTTTCCGCGCCCGCCAGCTCTGCCGCGCCGACCACGAACCTCGCCCGCCCGCTGGTTGGCGCGCCGCCGGCCTGGGTCGACGTCGCCCCTTTGCCCAAGCCGCCCAAGGACGCTGACGGCGCCGCGACGGTCGATCTGCTCGGCGATGTCCAGGTCAAGTTCAACAAGGATGACGAAGTCACCTATTACGGTGTCGCCTGGATCATCGGCACCGCCGAAGGCCTCGATTCGGGCACGCTCAAGGTCGATTGGGACCCCAGCCTCGAGGTGCTGACGATCCACAAATACCGCGTGCTGCGCGATGGCCAGCCGATCAACCTGCTCGGCGATGGCAGCGGGATCAAGGTGATCCAGCGCGAGACTCGGATGGAAAGCGCGATGCTCGATGGGCGGCTTACCGCGACGATGCAGCCCGAAGATCTGCGGGTCGGTGATGTGGTCGAGCTGTCCTATTCGGTGGTGCGCAAGGACCCGGCGATGCAGGGCTATGCCCAATATCTGGTCGGCCCCAGCAGTGGGTCAACCTTTGGCCGGTTCCGGGTCCGGATGCTGTGGGACAAGGACAAGCAGATCCAGTGGCGGACCTTCCCGGGGATCCTTCAGCCCAAGCTGAAGAAGACCCCGCAGGGCACCGAACTTGTTGCCGATATCTATGACAGCACCGCCCCGCGCGCGCCCGAGAACGCCCCGCGCCGCTTCACCGTGGTCAATGCGGTAGAGGTGACCGAGTTCAAGGACTGGCCCGCCGTTTCGCGACTGTTCGCCCCGCTCTATGCCCAGGCCGCGACGCTCGCGTCCGACAGTCCGATCAAGGCCGAAGCGGCAAAAATCGCGGCCCAGACCCCCGACCCCCGTCGCCGCGCCGAACTGGCGCTCAAGTTGGTCCAGAGCCAGGTCCGCTACCTGTTCCTGGGGATGAACGCCGGTGGGTTCGTGCCCGCCGCTGCCGACCAGACCTGGGCCCGCCGGTTCGGCGATTGCAAGGGCAAGACCGTGCTGCTGGTCGCGCTGCTGAAGGAACTGGGGATCGAAGCTCGGCCGGTGCTGGTCCATACCGAAGAAGGCGATCTGGTCGGCGCGCGGCTTCCTTCGATGGAGGCCTTTGACCATGTCATTGTCGAAGCCAAAATTGACGGCAAATCGTTCTGGCTCGACGGCACGCGGCTGGGCGATGAGCAGCTCGACCGGCTGCAGGTGCCAAGCTACCGCTTCGGCCTGCCGGTCAGCCCGCAGGGCAGCGGGCTGGTGGCTTTGGTGCCCGATCCGCTGACCCGTCCGGGAACCATGGTGACCCTGTCGATTGACGCCAGCAAAGGGCTCGAAGTGCCGGCCCCGGCTACGGCTGAAATGCGCTTTTCCGGCCCCTATGCCTCCGATGTCCGGCAGAAATTCGCCGGCTTTTCGCAGGCCGAGCGGACCCGCGAACTGCGCAAACTGTGGCGCGAAAGCTTCGATGCGATTGCGCCGGGCAAGGTCGCCACCTTCACCGATCCCGATACCGGCGATTTCGTTTTGACCATGACCGGCACGGCGCAGATGGAATGGACCGCCGACCTCGGCACCCGCTGGTACGAGGTCGATCGCTCGCGGCTCGGCTGGCGCTTCAACATCGCCCGCGAGGGTGAGATCAACACCGATGCACCCTTCGCTTTCGAATATCCCGACTGGTGGGCCAGCAAGGTGACGATAAAGCTTCCCTATGATGGCAAGGGCTTCCGCCTGCAGGGCAGTGAGCCGGTCGATCGCACGGTCGGCGATCTCTATCACTTCCGCCGCAAGGTCAGCCTGACGGGCGGGGCGGTGACGATGGAAGCCGATACCCGGGCGCTGGCCCCCGAGCTTCCGGCCGACCGCGCGCCGCGCGCCCGCAGCGATCTGCTCGAACTGGCGGGCGCCGGAGTCTACATCCGCGCGCCCTCCGATTATGCGCCGACCGAGGCTGAGAAAGAGCGCAACCGCAAGTCAGACGATGCCGAAGCGAAAGCCCGAGACAAGGCGCGGGGCAAGTAACGTCTTGGCGTTGGACTGCACCAATGCCTGATCTGGCGGCGCTCGATTTTGAGCGGGACGGCGCGCGGCTTTTTCCCGGCGCAATCAATGCCTGTTTGGTCGAACTCGAATTTGCTGTCGCGGGATTACCATGTGACGAAGTAGGACTGCGCTTGCGCGGTGTGACCTCCCTCGACCCCTATCTGGCAGCAACCGGCTGCATCGGAAGAATTGCCGATGCAGCACTCGGCGGGCAGGCCAAACCTGTAAGGGCGATCCTGTTCAATAAATCGGCCGAAGCCAACTGGTCGTTGGCCTGGCATCAGGACCGGACAATCTGCGTAAGGGAACGGCTTGATGTGCCGGGTTTCGGGCCCTGGTCGGTCAAGCGCGGGATGCAGCACGTCGAGCCGCCGTTTGCCTTGTCGTCAAGGATGATAACATTGCGAGCCCATTTTGATGCGGTGCCTGCAACCAATGCACCGTTGTTGATTGCGCCCGGTTCCCACAAGCTAGGCCGAATTCCGTTTGACGAAGTTGGCGCCACGGTTCGTCGCTGTGGAACTGCCGCATGTCTGGCCGATGCCGGTGACGTGTGGCTTTACGCCACGCCAATCCTCCACGCCTCGGAAGCGGCATCAGTGCCAACGCGTCGCCGCGTCTTGCAGGTTGACTATTCAGCCGATGATCTGCCTGCAGGACTAGAGTGGCTTGGCGTCTGAGAACGTCAGATCATCGCTAGGTGAAAGCGTCAGCCGGTGTGTTAACCCGCTCCGCGCATCTTGCGCATTGCCCGCCAGGCCAGCGCCTTGCCGCGGTTGCGCGCCGGGAATGGACCGGGGCTGGCCGGACGCAGCCCGACCTTGCGCAGCATGTGGTTGAAGGCGCGCGCGTCGGCTTCGGCGTAGGACCAGTCCGAACGCCAGGTGATCGACAGCGAGATTGATGGCTCGTCACCGTTCTGGACCCAGTGCGGGGCCTTGACTGGCACGTGGATCGCCTCGCCCGGGCCGATCTGGATCGGAGTGCCTTTCTCGGCATAGCCATCGAACCAGGTCAGGTTGCGGTGGTGCAGGCCCAGATGATAGCGCTCGTGGATATCGGCCGAGAACATGGCCTCGTCTTCGACCGGGAAGACCGTCATGGTCTTGTGGCCCATCACCTGCAGCAGGATGTTGTGTTCGGGATCGAAGTGGAACGGGGTGACCGATCCGGGCGAGGTGATGAACACGAAACCTTCGAGCTGCATCATCGCCCCGGTGCGCGGTTCGACGATGTCGGCCAGCTGGCCCAGCACCGAATGGAGCAGATCGCGGTAAGCCGGAACCTGCTCGATCCGTTTGAGCGCGACCCATGATCCGGCCTGGCCGATGTTGCGGATCGTTTCGGTCACGGTCAGGTCGCTTTTCGGAACGTCTTCAGGGCGGATCCCGATTGGCAGCTGGCCCGGATTGTACTCGATCTCGTGCGCAGGCAGCGCCTCGGCCAGGCTGGCCAGCGCCTCCAGCGTCAACAGCGGATGATCGCGTATCGCATGGCTCAGCTTGACCGGGCGCGCGGGATAGGCTGCGGCAAAGGCCGCGCGGGTTTCGGGCGGGAAGATGCTGTCCGACATCCCCCCGCCTTAGCCGTGGCGGGTTAAATTCCGGTAAGAGTGCCAAGCACCAGCCCGCCCAGCGCGGCGAAGGGCAGGACCCGCAGCACGCTCCACTTCGCGCCGAAGATCAGGCCTGCGGCAAGCGCAGCCAGCAGCGCTGCGCGCCAATCGAGGCTGGTCAGCAGCGGCAGATCGAAGGCCGCCGGGCCAAGCGTCACCCGCTTTAGCTGCGCGAACAGCACGTGCAGCGCGAACCACAGCGCCAGACTGGCGATCACCCCGACAATCGCGGCGGTGATCGCGCTGAGCGCGCCCTTCAGCCGCTGGGCATGTTCAAGCCGCTCGAGCCAGGGGGCCAGCGCGAAGATCCACAGGAAGCATGGCGCGAAGGTGACCCAGGTGGTCAGGCCCGCGCCGATGATCCCGGCAACCAGTGGCGTGAACGGCTCCGGCGCGCGGTTGGCGGCGAGATAGCCGACGAACTGCGTGACCATGATCAGCGGTCCGGGCGTCGTTTCGGCCAGGCCCAGCCCATCGGCCATCTCGCCCGCGCTCAGCCAGCCGAAATCCTGTACTGCCTGCTGCGCCATATAGGCCAGCACCGCATAGGCGCCGCCGAAGGTCACCACCGCCAGCTTCGAGAAGAAGGTGCCGATGTGCCACAGCACATGATCGGGCCCCAGCAGCAGGAACACCGCCACCATTGGCGCCGCCCACAACGCCCCGACAACCAAGATCGCGCGCAGCGACTGCCCCCAGGGGCGCGGGGCGGTGGGCGGGGCCTTGCCCAGCGGCTTCAGTGCCAGCAGCGCCGGATTGCGCGCTGCGGCGATGGAACCGACTATCCCGGCACCCAATACGACCAGCGGGAAGGGCAGGGCGAACAGCGCGAGGCCCACAAACGCAACCGCGGCAATGGCGCGCTTCAGCGGCGAATTCAGCGTCCGCCCAGCGATCCGCAGCAGCGCCTGGACGATGATTGCCAGCACCGCAGCCTTGATCCCCAGAAACAGCGCCGCGAACCAGTCGAGCCGGGCGGCGTAACCATAGAGCACCGACAGCGCGAGGATCGTCAGCGCTCCCGGGATAACGAATAGCAGGCCCGCGGCGAGACCGCCCTTGGTGCCGTGCAGCTTCCAGCCGATCCAGGTCGCGAGCTGCTGCGCCTCTGGCCCGGGCAACAAGTGGCAGAAATTGAGCGCGTGGAGGTATTCATCCTCCTCGATCCAGCCGAGTTCCTCGACGAATTCGCGGTGCATCAGGGCGATCTGGCCAACCGGCCCGCCGAAGCTGAGACAGCCGATCCGCGCCGAAACCCGGACCAGTTCGCCGAATGTGGGAGTGGGGGAGGGGGAAGCGGACGACATCCATAGCCTTTCCATCCGCGGAAGTGGCGGATTGCATGAAAAGGCAACGCTTGGGCTCCGTTTCCTTCCGGGGCCTGACCGGGGGGTTGCTCCAGCCCCGGAAGCCAGAGACCTATCGCGCGAAATCGGACCGGGCAAGCAAGGCTTTGCTGAACGCCGTGAAAGCGGAGCTTTCGATACGCCAGAGGCCCCGCCCGGTTCGGGCCGGGCGGGGAGCTGGCAGGGTCAAGGCCTCATTCCTTGGGGATCTGCCAGCTGACCGAGCCGGAATAGCTGCCGCTGGTCCGGGCCCCGGTCTGATCGGTGGCGGGTTCGAACCGGGCGCGGCGCTTGACCGTTTCGCAGGTCGCCTTGTCGAGCCCGGGGAAGCCGCTGCTGGCGGTGATCGCGCAGTCGGTCACCTGGCCCCTGGCATCGATGCTCAGGCGGTAACGGGTCACCCCTTCGTGCTCCATCCGCAGTTCGGAAGTCGGATAGTCGTTGGTGGTCACCCAGTTCTTCCACTGGCCCTTGGGCGATGCGCTCTTCGGCTTGAACAGCGGCTCGGGAGAGGGGACCGGATCGGGATCACGGGGGAAGACCACTTCGCCCAGGCTGTCGTTCCCCTCGCTGCCGGTGCTGGTCGTCAGTTCGCCGGTATTGACCGTGGTGCCGGGCTGGGGCGGGATCTTGATCTGGGTATCCGGGCGATCGATCACGCTCTTGTCCTGCTTGACCGTCTTGTCGACCGGGGGCGGGGGAACCGGCTTCGGCTCGGGCTTGGGCACATCAAAGGTATTCAGGATTTCACGCGGGGTGACAGTTCCGCTGGCGGCAAGCCCGATCACCAGCGCGGCGGCCAGCCCGCCTTCGATCAGCAGAACTACCGCTCCGGTCCCCAGCTTGCGGGTGGTGGTGTTGGCATCGGCGTAGGCCATGGCATCCTCTCCTCGTGGTTGGATCGCCCGGTGGCCGGTTTGCCCGAGTCGCGCCGGAGCGACTGCTTCAATGGATGTAACAGTATAACATGACGCTATTGAGTCAAGCGCTTTCCGTAACGTCACCCCGTGGGCTGTGGCGCAGCGCCGCGGCCGTGCTAGGCTCGGCCTGAACAAGGAGACCTCGCCATGCCGACATTCTACGACTGCACCCCCGCTCCCAGCCCGCGCCGCGCCCGGATCGTGCTGGCGGAAAAGGGCATCGCCCATGAGGTGAAGATCGTCGACCTGTCCAAGGGCGAGCAGCTCACCGACGAATTCCGCGCAATCAATCCGGCCTGCACGGTGCCGGTGCTGGTGCTCGATGATGGGGCGGTGCTGACCGACAATGCCGGGATCGCCGCCTGGGCCGAGGCCGCACAGCCGGCGCCGGCGTTGCTGGGCACGACGCCGCTGGAGAAGGCCGCAGTGGCGAGCTGGAACTCCAAGCTTGAAGGCGAATGCTTCATGGCCATCGCCGAAGTGCTGCGCAACACCGCCAAGGGGATGAAGGACCGCGCGCTGCCCGGGCCGCACAACTATGCCCAGATCCCCGAACTGGCAATACGCGGCCGCGCCCGGCTGCTGCACTTTCTGGACCGGTTCGAAGCCCATATGGCGGGCCGCGAATGGGTAGCGACCGACAGCTTCAGCCTGGCCGACATAACCGCCGGGGTGGCGCTTGATTTCGCCGGCTGGGTCAAGGTTGATGTCAACGAGGGCCGCCCGGCAATCGCGGCCTGGCGGGCGAAGCTGGCAGAGCGGCCGAGTTTCAGGCTTTAGGGAAGGTCGTTCGGTTCTTCCGACCAGGTTTCGAGCGCCAACTCGTCGCTCTGCGCCGGATGCGAACTCACTACCGAGAGTCGGCGCAGCACCTCACGGCGCACCTGTTCGATATCGGGCTCATTGGCGCGCATCTCGGCATAGATTTCGTCTCTGAGCCGGTCGTACACCGGATGCCCCGGGTGCAACCGCGCCAGATGCTGGTCTGAAACCGCCCACCGCGCCGCGCGGCGCTGGCTCAGCACGAAGCGGATGTGCCCGAAATTGTGCTTGCGATAGGTGCCGAGCAGCTTGCCGGCCGAGACGATCGGCAGCTCCTCACCCCGGATCGCCAGCTCCACCGCGCAGTCCTCAAGCCGCGCGATCCCGCGATCAATCGCCAGGTCCCAGGCCGCCGAAAAGCCCTCCGCCCCCGGCTGATGCCGCAGCCGATAAAGCGCCTCCAGCGAAGCCCCGATGTGCCGCGCGGCCTGGGTAACGATCCCGGTCGCGGCCAACGTGGCAATAAACGCCCGCTGCCGCTCCGGCGTAATCGAATTGCGGCGCGGAGCCGTGTGCAGATAGGGCGCGAAGGACAGCAGCGGATCGTCCGGATCGGGCGGCTCGGCGGTAAAGGCCGTGCGGCTGGTGCGCCGAGAAGGGCGGGGCGATTTGCAAACTAAATCCTCCCCAAAATGGGGAGGGGGACCATGCGAAGCATGGTGGAGGGGCACGCGCGAGTGATCCCGACCTTCATTGGAAGCGTGACTACGCGAAGCGGCTGGTGGAGGGGCAGGGGCCACCGCCCCATCTGAATTCTTCTGAGCCAAGGGTCGGCCTTTCCTGCAGCCGTTGTTGGAGAGCCCCCTATGGCGGAGCAGGTTATGCGAGGCGGGGGTGTGTAGGAAAATGGTTTTTTGGTATGTTAGTTTTGTTGATGACGTCCGCATTGTTGGACAGTCCTGCAAGTCCGCTTTGGGTGGCCGACCATGTGAAGTTGCAAAAGGTGAAGCGTTCTAGCCCCGCTTTGGCCTTGCAGGCTTTGACGTCGATCTTGGCTTGTCCAAAACCATTGAGAATGCTTCTGTCACTATGCTCGCTGATTTGGGTTCGATTTCGTCGAACTCTTCTTCAACTTTGCGTAAAGTCTCACGTATTACATTTTTACTGTCATCGTCACTCGCCGACAAACAGCGGGAGAACATCTCGATATTCTCTGAGACGTAAGCCAAACCGATTTCGGAAGACAGAAGCGGTATGGCCAAATGCCGCGTTGTCTTGTCAGCAAACTCGTCGAACTTTCCTTCGTCCAAGACCTGACAGCCGCCCGCTCTCATAAGTTCCGGTAGTTCGCTAAATTCGGTGCCAGACTGTATCATGTCGCGCAGATTTTTGAACAGCATTGCCCGAATATCTCGAGAGACAAACTGGGAGAGATAGAACCAACGCTGCCTTGTACCTTCGTCCGATTGAGTGAGATGCGGAAGGGCATCGCTTACAGCAGTCTTGAGACCGTCACCAAGTATGTCGCTATGCCCAAGTGTTTTGCCAAAGATCTCAGCGAGATTATATGGAGAAACGCCATCTGCCAGCGCTTCTGCCCACGTAGCTGCATCGTTTCCAACAAGACGTGCCTTAACGTTTTGGATCAGCGTGGCACGGTCTACAGCATCCACGTTAGCGAGCGTTGTGATGGCATCGTCGTATGGACGGCCGTCTTTCATCGCGTCGATAGTTGACCATAGATCCGACCTACCTGCGGCTTTCGCCAGTGCGATGTTGACCAGATCTGTGCCAACAAGGCCGCTCAGCGCAGCGACGTTCCTCAGCAGGTGATCGGTCGTCAATCCAATCCCGTCGTTGCGAGATATATCCCGCTTTACTAGCCCGGCTATCACTGGCTTCAACGAAGGCCGGGTTCTTAGTGACTGGTGAGCGTATGTCGTCGGATTTGCCCAGACATACCAATTCAGTGCATTTTTGAATTGGGCATCAAACTCTTTACTTTCGTTAACGACGATCTCCCAGCTCTTGCCGTTTGGACCGGCGAAGTCCTGACCCCTCAGGAACATCAACGCGGCAATGTCAGCCAGCTGCTGTCCCATTTTGCCTTGGTCAGCTTCATTAAGTCGGTTCACCAAATGTCCTTGATCGAACAATTGTTCGACATGAGCCTTCGCATTTTGGTTCTTGCTGTAGAGAATACCAAGAACGTCAATTGATGGACCGGTAGCGTGGAACGACACGGGGTTGGCAGAAATTGTGTTGTAGGCAGCTGCCGCCAAGGCATCCCAATTTGGCTTGGCCTTGTCCTTGAACTGAATAGTGATGTTCGAAGCTAAGGCGCGAGTTGCCGCAGCAACCCCCTCGGACTCGCTTTCATTCCCGAGCCGGGTAGTGAGGGCCGAAACGAACTCGCTCGCACTCTTATCTGATCGTAGCATTGGCCGAAGATTGGCCGGAAGTTCGTCAAGAAGTGCAAACAAGGCAGGGTAGTCGAGGGTAAGTTGGACCAACGGAGGTTGTTGACCGGTGAGCTTTGCTGACTCCTGAATGGCCCCAAGAGCCGCGACTATGCCTTTCCCAATATCCTCCGACATGCCTGATTTCGCTAGGGATGCACCAAGTTGCGTTACGCATGCTTGGACAAAACGGGGCTCGGTCGTGAAGGGAGCTAACGCCTGCACCACGCTCGCAAAATCGGCACGGAAGCTATCAAGCTGTGCACATTCGCACCAAGTCGATGCGAGTTTATGCATCCCCCTTTTCGCCCAAATCTGCTCAGTTGAATTGGTGCGCGAAACCAGCAGTGCCGCGTTTGCGACGAAGTCAGGTTGTGGACCAGAGCCATTGGCCCCCGTTGGTGGGCTAGCAACGACCTCCTCGAAAACTGGGCCAAATCCGACGACTTGTGCCAACAGAGAAAACTGGGTCTCGTCCATTCCTGAAATCGACATCCGAAGCGGCTCTTGCAAGAGCGCTTGAAACGCTTTGTCGCGAGGCACGCCGTAATGAAGAGCTACGACATCGCGTTGCCAGCCTGGGACAGCCGCTTCCACGGTTTGCCACTCGCTGTTTACGAATCCCCTTGGGTTCGCGCTAATCTGGGCTCGGTACAACGCGAAGAATACCATTGAGAGAAAATTGATCGAGCCGTCGCCCCATTGTTTGACCAAGACTCCTACCGAGTTGACCAACTTTACCAACGATCGCGGCGTTACTCTTCCCGTGGTAGCGCTCGAAGTCGCATGTTCTTCTACAATCTTAGTTGCCCAATATATTCGCTCGTCGGTTGCTGATTCACCAAAGGCCTGTTTCAACTTCTCTCTTAGGAAATCACGCCAATCAGACATGACTGGGTCGTTAATGTAGAACGATACGTCGAAAGTCTTGTCCATAAACGAGCGAGCGAGGTCGCTCGCCTCATTGCCGTGCCCTGACGCTTGGAACATGCGTTGGACGGAGCCTTCATCGATGGGGAGGATTATCGATGGCACTGTCAGTTCTGCTCGTTGCGGGCCGTTCAATTCGCTTCCGAGGAATAGGCTCCGGATCGTGGCCCAAAGCTCAACAGCCTCTGGCTCGGCAAGGCGGTCTAGATTGTCAATAACGATCACTAGCCGCTCGCGTTTGGCGCGCAAACTTTTCAAGACGTCGCGAAACACAGCTCTGAATTCCGTGACTGAAGGCTCTGGACTTATCTTCGTTTTCTTCTCAGCCCGTTCAACCGACTGATTTGTAAGCAGAGCAAAGATTGACTGTCCCGCGTATTGATCTCGATGCTGTGTCCAAAACTCGCTCTTGAAAAATCCTTTGAACCAGCTTTGCCGCCACGGACGCCAGCTAAGATAGAAGATCGAGGCCATAATCACTGGCGCCAGTGTTAGGGCAATCCCACCCATCATCATCCAGGGCGCATCCGCAATATTTTTGGGATCGAGTGCGCGTCCCAGTACTACAGTTCCAATTGGAACTAGGGCGAGCGCGCCAATTATCCATTTTCCGGTCAAAGAAAGTTTGCGACTGGTCTCGGTGACAGTTTCTTCGGAACGGCCCGACAGATCGGCCAGTCGGTCTTGCCATTGCCCTTCATCGGACAGTGCATTTTGAACCAGATCTTGAATTAGTGCTTCTAGAAAGGAACGGCGTGGCGGGTCGTTCTGATAGAGCCAAGCATCGTAACTAAAAAAGTGAATGTTATCGCATGTCGTTCCAAGTCGCTTTTGAATCTGGTTGACAACCGTACTTTTTCCGCTGCCCCATGGACCAAGCAGACCAACGACGTTGATACCATTGTCTTCGCCGATCACATCAGAAATGGCGGTGGAGACGCGACTGTGTGATCCGAAGAAATCGGTTTCAGAAGGTTCATCCTTGATGAACTTTACAACTATCCTCTCCGGAACATCGCCCTCTGACATCTATTCTCCTTCGGGTGGAGTCCCTTTTGCCGCTCTTGGCACTCCATGTGTATGACTGCCAGATGTGGGAGCCGGGGGCAATATTTCAAGGCGCCAGCAATGGATCGAATGCCCTCAGAACAAAAGGCAAGTTCTGATCTACTTTTAATAGCGGCCTAACGCCAGCAATGTCTGCGCAAGGCTCCCTCTTCTCCCATCCTCCGCTTGACCAAATCCAACATCGCCCCTAAGGGCCGCCACTTCCGGGGCTCGGGCTTACGCCTCTCCGGTTGAGCTGAACATTGCCGGTGCGTGCCTTTTCAAGGTGTAATCCGTCAAAGTAACCCGGTCTTTTCAGGCGGGTGGAGTGTTTTCGGCTCGCGATTGGTGCTGCGGCGGGGCTGGCCCCGCGGTTGGCGCATTCGCGATTCGCATCCTCTTCACATGTCCGGCCAGGCCACAACCAAGGTGAAGAGTACTTCATGCCTACGATCAATCAGCTGGTCCGCAAGGGCCGCGTTCCGCAGAAGACCAAGTCGAAGGTCCCTGCGATGGAGCAGAACCCGCAGAAGCGCGGCGTTTGCAC
>CAZOSI010000034.1:397-21267 GCA_964582485.1 uncultured Novosphingobium sp. | reverse complement strand
CTGCTCGTTGGCCAGCGAATAGACCACGCCCCTATCCCCTGCGACCCAGACCAGGCTGGACAGGGTTCCCGGGATCTCGTCGGGCAGGATTTCCCCGGTCTCGAGGTTCTTGAACCGCGCTGTGAACCGCTCAGACCCGTTATCGTCAACCGACCAGGCCAGCATTTTGCCGTCCATCGAGACCGAAATCGCGCCCAGCCGGAAATATTCTTTGCCCTCGGCCAGCGCGACCTCGTCGAGCACCAGCTCGTCGGGTCCGCCAGCGACCGGGCGGCGCCACCATTTCTTGTACTCCGCGCCTTCCTCGAACTCGATCCAGTAGAGATGGTCGCCGTCCTTCTGCGGGACCGACTTGTCAGCCTCCTTGATCCGCGCGCGCATTTCCTTGAACAGCGCGTCGATCCGTCCCTGCTGTCCGGCCATCCGGCCTTCGAACCAGGCATTTTCGGCTTTGAGATGAGCCAGGATCGCCGGATCGGTCACCTCTGGATAGTTCGGATCGCGCAGCCAGGCGTAATCGTCGGTCACGGTGATGCCGTGATGTGTTTCGACGTGCGGCTGCTTTGCGGCGACAGGGGGTGTGGCAATGCTCATGGCCTCGCTCTATGGTGGGGTCAGAAGGACTGCAAGCCATGCTGATGAATACGCACGAAGCGCGCCTCGAAGCGCTGCGCAAGGAACTGAAGACCCGCGGCCTCGACGGGTTCGTGATCCCGATCTCGGACGAGCATATGAGCGAATATGTCGGTGCCTACGCCCAGCGGCTGGCCTGGCTGACCGGCTTCGGCGGATCGGCCGGGACCGCGGCGGTACTGGGCGACAAGGCGGCGATCTTTGTTGACGGTCGCTATACGCTGCAAGTGCGCGAGCAAGTCGATGGGCGTCTGTTCGAATACCAGTCCACGTTGGATACGACCGTGGCGGCCTGGCTGGCAGAGAATGCCGCTGCGGGAATGAAGATTGGGTTCGATCCCTGGCTGCACGGCAAGCCCTGGGCCGAAGCGACATCCAGGGCACTTCTGCCAAGGAGCGCCACGCTGGTACCGGTAGACGACAATCCGATCGACGCGATCTGGGCCGACCAGCCTGCGCCTTCGCCCGCTCCGGCGCTGGTTCACGGCAATGAATATGCCGGTCAGTCGAGCGAGGCCAAGCGCAGCGAGGTGGCCGAATGGCTGAGCGCCAAGGGCCTGGATGCCGCGGTTGTCTCGGCACTGGACGGAGTGGCCTGGCTGCTCAACCTGCGCGGAACCGATGTTGAGCGCACCCCCGTGGCACTGTCCTTCGTGCTGGCCCATGCCGACGGCACCGCCGAGCTGTTCATCGCCGAGGAAAAGGTTACGCCCGAACTGCGAGCGCACCTGGGCAACGCCATCACAGTGCGCCCGCGCGAAGCCTTCGTGCCGCAATTGCAGGCGCTGGCCGGCAAGAAGGTTGCGGTCGATCCGGAACGGTCGGTCCAGGCTGTGTTCGGCGCGCTGAGCGAGGCCGGAGCCCAGGTGGTCGAGATCACCGACCCGACCGTACTGCCCAAGGCGCAGAAGAACCCGGTCGAGCAGGCCGGCCAGCGCGCCGCCCAGGCCCGCGACGGCGCGGCGATTGCGAAATTCCTGCACTGGCTGAGCATCGAGGCCCCCAAGGGCACTGAGACAGAACTCTCCGCTGCGGCGAAACTGCGCGCTTTCCGCGACGAGAGCGAACTGCTCCGCGATCTTTCGTTCGACACGATTTCCGCCGCGGGGCCGCACGCCGCCAGCCCGCATTACCGGGTTGATGAAGAGTCCAACCTGCCCATCGCCCCCAATTCGATCTACCTGGTCGATTCTGGCGGGCAGTACCTGGATGGGACCACCGATATCACCCGCACCGTGTGGGTCGGGCCGGGCGAGCCGACCGCAGAGCACAAGGACCGCTTCACCCGGGTGCTCAAGGGCCACACCATGCTGGCGCTGGCGGTGTTTCCCAAGGGCACGGTCGGTGCCCAGCTCGATACCTGCGCGCGCTATGCGCTGTGGCAGGCCGGGGTCGACTATGCCCACGGCACCGGTCACGGGGTCGGCAGTTTCCTCTCGGTTCACGAAGGCCCGCAGCGGATCGCCAAGGCCAGCGGCGGACAGGCCGGGACCGGAACCGAACTGCTCCCCGGCATGATCCTTTCGAACGAACCGGGCTATTACAAGGCTGGCGAATTTGGGATCCGGATCGAGAACCTGGTCCTGGTCGAACGCCGCGACATTGCGGGAGCGGAAGGCGAATATTTCGGGTTCGAGAACCTGACCTGGGCCCCGATCGACAAAACACTGGTCGAATCCACCCTGCTGACCCGCGAAGAACTCAAGTGGTGGGATGATTACCACGCCCAGGTCGAGGCGATCCTCGCCCCGCAGCTCGATGGCGCGACGCTGGTCTGGCTGAAGGAGGCCTGCGCGCCGCTGAGTCGGGGTTAAGCCCACTTGACTCATTGCTGATGTTCCTATCATGTTCTTATTACGAACAGAGGAGTCGATTCGATGATTGGATATGTCACCGTGGGTACAAATGACCTGCCCCGCGCCGCGAAATTCTATGATGCGATCGCTGCCGAAATGGGCACCGGGCGGATGATGGAATTTGAGACTTTTATCGCCTGGGGCACGCCGGGTGGCGGCTGCGGGATTGCCGCGACCAAACCTTACGATGGCCAGGCTGCCAGCATCGGCAACGGAGTGATGGTTGCAATCGAAGCGCGTGACAGTGCCCAGGTTGATCAGCTCTACGCGATCGCGCTGGCCAATGGCGGGACCGACGAGGGCGCGCCTGGCCCCCGCGGCGACGGGTTCTATGCCGGTTATTTCCGCGATCCGGATGGAAACAAGCTCAACGCATTTGTGATGGGCTGAACCGGGCGACATCCGCTTGCCCCCGGATGAACGGGTGCTCCGGTCCGCGACAAATTGATACAAAGTGCTTGCCCTCCGGCATAAATGCGCGACATTCTGGCTTTAGAACGGATACAGGAAGCCATGGGGCCGGGTTCGCCTCCCCCTCCCCTTGCCCGCCCCGTGGCTTCTCCTGCTTTCCTGCGACAAGGAGTTCGCGACATGAAGAAGTCCATTCTGGGCCTGGCCCTACTAACCACCGGCCTGGCCGGTACCGCGATTGCCCAAGGCCACGGCCCGATGGGCGATCCGATGGGTGATAAGACCGTGACCAAGGCCGAGGCCCAGGCCAAGGCTGGCGAAATGTTCGCCAAGATGGACGCCAACAAGGACGGTAAGCTCGACCAGTCCGATCGCGGGGCACATCAGGCCGAAAAGAAGGCTGCCATGTTTGATCGGCTTGATGCCAACAAGGACGGTTCGGTTAGCCGCGCCGAGTTCGACGCGGCGCACCCGCGCAAGAGCGGCGATGGCCAGCCCCCCCGCGAAGGCCGGATGGGCAAGCGTGGTGAGCACGGCGGCAAGGGCGGCATGATGATGCTGCGCATGGCCGATGCGAACAAGGACGGCGCGGTCAACAGGGACGAATTCATCGCTGCTCACGCCACCATGTTCGACAATGCCGACGCCAACAAGGATGGCAAGCTGACCGCTGAAGAACGCAAAACGCACCACGCGCAAATGCGTCAGAAGATGGGCGGCAAGCGCGGTCCTGGCGGCCATGCTGGCCATGATAATATGCCGCCACCGCCGCCCGCAAACTGATCCGAAGCCCGGAACTGACCAACGATCATGGATCAGAGCGCTGCAACCCGCCTGCTCCTTGTCGATGATGAGCGGTCCCTGCGCGAACCCCTGGCCGAATATCTCGCTCGCCAGGGGTTTGTCGTGGACCAGGCCGCCAGCGCCGCCGAGGCCCGCACCCGGCTGCGCGATGAACCGCCCGATCTGGTTCTGCTCGACATCATGATGCCTGGCGAGGACGGTCTTTCGTTGTGCCGACATCTGGCCGAAAGTCAGTCGATCCCGACAATCCTGCTGACTGCCCGAACCGAAGCAACCGACCGGATCGTCGGGCTGGAGATCGGCGCTGATGACTATGTCACCAAACCATTTGAGCCGCGCGAGCTGGTCGCCCGGATCCGTTCGGTGCTGCGCCGCGCCAGCAAGGGTCCGCAGGCCCCCGCAGAGGAGGCAGATTTCCTGTTCGATGGCTGGCGGCTCGATCCGCTCAAGCGCAAGCTGACCGATTCCGAAGGTGCCGCGGTGGCAATATCCTCGGTTGAGTTCCGCTTGCTGCTGGCCTTTGTCGAGCACCCTCGGCAAGTGCTCGATCGAGACCGCCTGCTCGATATGGTCCAGGGACGAGAGGCGCACCTGTTCGACCGTGCGGTCGACAATCAGGTCAGCCGCCTGCGCCGCAAGATCGAGACCGACAGCCGCAATCCAACCCTGATCCAGACCGTCTGGGGCGGCGGCTACTTGCTGGCCGCCGATGTCCGCCGCGAACCCGCGCGGAGGGAATAGTGCAGCGGATCAGGGGGCTCATCTGGCCGCGCAGCCTGCAGGGGCAGCTGCTTCTGGCCATCGCATTGGCGCTGCTGCTGGCTCAAGGGATCAGCGCCGTGCTGCTCTACCGCGCCCAGGTCGAGCGGCGCGAGGCAGCGCTGATCCACACCGCCGCGTTGCGCCTGTTCGGGGCGGCGCGCGACGAAGGGCTGATCGGCGGGCCATTCCGCCTTCAGGGTGAGCCGCCGCGTCGTGGCGGCGGCGACCGGCAGTTGCAGGTCGACAGCAGCCCGGTTCAGCCGGTCCTGGGTCAAGGCCGCCGCCACCCCCGCGCCGAAGATGACCTGCGCGAAATCATCGAGAGTCAGGGGCTTCAGGTTGGCCAGGTCGTTGTGGTCGACCGGCCGCTGAGCGACGATCCGCGGTTGCTGAATCGACTGGAGCGTCGTGCAAGAATCCTGGGGCGAGATCAGGGCCGCCCTCACCACCTGATGGCTGCCGCAATCGAATTGCCACAGGCCCGCCGCTGGCTGACCGTGCGCGTCCCTGTACCCAAGGGCGAACCGGCTCTGGTCATTTCATTGCTGGCGCAAACCTTGCTGCTCTATGGCTTGATGGTCGGCGCAATCGCGCTGATCGTCAGCCGGATGACCAAACCACTGGCTGCACTGCGCGTGCGGGTTGAACAGTTCGCCGCCCACCGCGACCCCGAAGGCCCGCTCGAGCCGCAAGGCCCCGATGATGTGCGCCGCCTGATCGTCGCGCACAACGCAATGGAGCAAAGGATCGCCACGCTGCTCGATGAAAAGGACGTCATGCTCGGGGCGATCGGGCACGATTTGAAGACCCCGCTGTCTGCCCTGCGGGTGCGGATCGAAAGCGTTGAGGACGATGCCGAACGCGCACGGATGGCCGCAACGATCGAGGACATTACCCGCACCCTCGACGATATCCTCAGCCTGGCTCGGGTCGGCCGGCCAAGTGATCCGCTCGAACCAACCGAGCTCAATGCCCTGGTCGGACAAATCGCCGAAGAATTCGAGGACATGGGAGAGCCCGTCAGCTTCACGGCGGACGAAAGGCTGGTCTTGCCACTACGCGCGACCTGGGCGAGGCGCGCGGTGCGCAATCTGGTGATGAATGCGCTACGCTATGGCCAGACCGCCCGGATCGCGATTGCCCGTGAGGGAAGCGAGGCACTGATCCGGATCGATGATGAGGGCCCGGGCATTGCCGAAGGCCTGATCGAGACTATGACGCAGCCCTTCACCCGCGGCGAGCCTTCGCGCAACAGCGCAACCGGCGGCGCCGGGCTGGGACTGACACTGGCCCGCGCGATTGCCGAGCAGCACGGCGGGCGGATGACCTTGGCCAACCGCCGCAATGCTGACGGGGCGGTGGCAGGGCTCACAGCCACCCTCGCGCTGCCGCTTACTTGATCTTCTTGAATTCGGCTGAGAGCTCAGCTCCGCGCGCGTCTTTCAACACGCCGCACGAACGAACTCGTTCGATCGTGCGCTCCAATTCAAGCGCACCGGACTTTCCGGCCAGCTTGGGGCGCAGGAACGCGGCAATCTCGTCGGCCTTGGCGGCTGAACAATAGCCGCCGACCATGCCGGGCAGGCGCGAAGCGAAGAATATCCCGCCGCCGCCCGCAGCAAGGTCCTGATAGTTGGCCTGCAGCCAGACAAAGCCCAGGTCGCGCGTGCCCTTGTTGGACACCACTTCGCGGATCATGCCAAGCCGCTCGCTGCGGCGCAAACGGCTGTCGGTGAATTGTTCGAGCACCCAGCGGCCGATCTCTTCCTTGCCGGAGCTGGCGGCGGCACCCAAGGCATTGGGCCGGAACAGCGGGTCTTGCGAAACAAGAGCGGCCTCAGCCAGCTGCTTTGCTGCCGTCAGTCCGCCTTCTTCGACCACAATATCAAAGCCAATCCCAAACCACGAGGGATCGAGCGCTTTGGCATCGCCGGAAAGGTAAGCCCGTGCCGCATCGCCGATTTGCTTTCGCAGCGCCGGATCCTTGCCGGCGCCCGCAAGCAGCGTGATAGCCTGGATCCGCTTTTGGGACTGTTCCGGATCTTCGGCGGCATAGGCCCCGGCACGCGGTTCAAAGCCCATTGCCGCCACTTTCGGCACGTAGAGCTGGCGGATCAGGCGGCGATAGCCTTCCTCCCCGTCCTGATCGAGGATGCCGTTACGGTAAAACCATGCCAGGCTGCCGATTCCGGCTTCGCTGGC
Organism: uncultured Novosphingobium sp.; assembly: GCA_964582485.1. Lineage (GTDB taxonomy): Bacteria > Pseudomonadota > Alphaproteobacteria > Sphingomonadales > Sphingomonadaceae > Novosphingobium. Next base: position 14,599 of record CAZOSI010000034.1, on the reverse strand, counting down.
ATAGCTGTCCGGATTGGCCGCCAGCTTGATCGCGCCAGCGATCAGCTGTTCGGGCCGGGCACGACCAGCCTGGAAGCTGGCGAACAGCGAATCGTCGAGCGCCAGCGCCTCACCTCCGGGGAGCTTGTCGGCCACGGCGATCAACGCGTCCCATTCCGCCGCAGGCAGTTCGAAACGATAGTATCCTGTACCGCCTGCGTTAGGGATCAAAGGGCCGCGTCCCAGCACCCTAGTGCTGCCATTGGCCTGATCGAGCAACTGACAGCTCTGCTTGCCGGTCAGCCGGCGTACGCATAGCGGCACGCCCCAGCGGATCGGCGGAGCCTGAGTGCCAAGCCGGGCATAGCGGCTTTGGCTGACGCTATAGCCGCCTTGAACGTCGGCGGCGAAAGTCACCAGCGGCACGCCTTGCTGGTCGGTAAAGCTCTGCATTGCCGGCAGGATCCGGGGATCACCCGAAACCTCGGCCATTGCGCGGAAGAAATCGGCGCTGGTCGCGCTGCCATATTTGTGCGCAGCCATGTAGCGGCGCACCCCGCCCTTGAACTTGGCATCGCCCATATAGCCGGCAATCATCGCCACAACGTGGCCACCCTTGCCATAAGTGATCGAATCGAAAGCTTCGTCGATCTGGGCATTGGTCGGGATAGGTTGGTGGATCGCCCGACCTGCTACCAGCGCGTCGGTGCTCATCGCGTTGAAGCCTTCGGCCAACGCCCCGGCCCGAATGTTGAGATTGGGGCGCCATTCGTGGCCGATCCGGAACCCCATCCAGTTGGCGAAGCTTTCATTGAGCCAGATATCGTCCCACCAGGCCGGAGTGACGAGATCGCCAAACCACTGGTGCGCGAGTTCATGCGCGACAACCATGCCGAAGGTCCGCTTTTGCGAAGTCGAGGCCTTCTCGTCCATGATGAGAATCGAGTCGTTGTAGAGATCCGCGCCAGCGTTCTCCATCGCTCCGGGCAGGATCGGCGTCGTGATCTGGTCAAGCTTGGGATAGGGAAAGGCCTGACCGAAATAGGCCTCCAAGTGCCTAACGATACCCTTTGTGCCTTGCAGCGCGAAGTCCATTTTCGATGCGTTCTGCTTGGTGGTGACGATCCGGATCGGCAGCGGAGCCTTGCGCTGGGGAGTAGCGGGAACCGTGCCCGAAACCGACGCAAACGGCCCGACCATGAAGGCCATCAGATAGGTCGGCATCGGCAGGGTCGGGGCGAAGCGGTGAACGTCCAACCCGCCCTCGCGCGTGGTCGATACCTGCGGCGCGTTGCTGACCGCCATCTGCCCCGGAAGGGTCCGCAGGGTAACCGTGAAGGGTACCTTGAAGCCCGGCTCGTCGAAGCCCGGAAAGGCGGCGCGGGCATCAATCGACTGGAACTGGGTCCAGCTGTACCAGTCATCCCCAACCTTGACCCGGAACATGCCGGCAGGACCACTGTTGAACGCGGCATCATACTCGAACTGCAGCGTGACAAGGCCGGCCGGCAGCGGCTCGGCAAAGACCAGCCGCGCCACGCCGGTCGAATCAAGTTCGAAATAGCGCGCGGGAACCCGCCGTCCACCCGCAACGGCCACCGCGCTGCTCATCTTGAGATCGCGGCCGTGCAAATCGATGAAACGCGCGCTGCTTTTCAGCACGGCATCGATCTCAACTTTTCCGGTAAACCGCTCCTGGTTTGGATCGACGGTCAAGTCGATACGATAGGCTGCAGGCCGTGCTGCGTCGCTCAGTTTACCCGGCAGGACCGGGCCCATGGCAAGGGCGGCCTGGGTTTCGGCATCTGCAGTGGCCGTGGTTGCGGGAGCGGCAGCGGAAAGCGCCAGAGTCAGCGCGGAAGCGGCGAGCAGAAGCGTACGCATGAATTCTCCAAAGGAAGCGACCTGTTGATCGCTCCCCTGCACCGGGTCTGCCCATCAATGCACCGGGCCGCTCGACCAAACGCCAAGCCCGACCGACCAGCGTCAGCGCAGCAGCGAACCCATCAGGTTTCGCGCAAACCGACCGAGCATCGAACCGCCGAGCTGAGTGCCGATCGCGCCGGCTGCGGCGCTGGCCGCAGAGGCCATCGGCGATCCGCTCGACTTGCGTCCGGTCATGCTACGCGCGACCATCGTTCCGGCTGACGCAGCGGCAGCCCCGAATGCAGCCTTCCCGGCCTTTTCCCACATTGAGGGGGTAGCGCGTGGTTGGGCGCGTTGAGCTTCTTCGCCCTGTTCCTCAACCACTTTCGCAGCCGCGGCGGCGTCATGGGCCTTCTGCGCCAGCACTTCCTCGGCGCTTTCGCGGTCAACCAATGTATCGTACTTGCCATCGAACGGGCTGATCGACTGGATGATCGCGCGCTCCTTCGGCGTGATCGGGCCAAGCCGCGAATGCGGCGGTGCCACAAGGGTGCGCTGTACTATCGTTGGCGCGCCATCCTCATCCAGCGTCGAGACCAGTGCTTCACCCACCTTAAGCTCGGTGATCGCGGTTTCTACGTCGAGATCGGGATTGATCCGGAAAGTCTCGGCAGCCGCCTTGATCGCCTTCTGATCACGCGGGGTGAAGGCGCGCAGCGCGTGCTGGACCCGGTTGCCGAGCTGCCCGGCGATTTTCTCCGGGATGTCGATCGGGTTCTGGGTTATGAAGTAGACCCCCACGCCCTTGGATCGGATCAGGCGGACGACCTGCTCGACCTTGTCATAGAGCGCCTCAGGGGCATCTTCGAACAGCAGGTGGGCTTCGTCGAAGAAGAATACCAGAACCGGCTTTTCCGGATCACCCACTTCAGGCAGTGCTTCGAACAGCTCGGCCAGCAGCCACAGCAAGAAGGTGGCATAAAGTTTGGGGCTCTGCATCAGCTTGTCGGCAGCGAGGACGTTGACCACACCCTTGCCGTTCTCATCGCAGCGGATGAAATCGTTGATTTCAAACGCCGGCTCGCCAAAGAAGCGGTCCGCGCCCTGACTTTCAAAGGCGAGCAATTGACGCTGGATGGTCCCGACCGAGGCCTTCGAGATGTTGCCATAGCTGGTGGCCAGTTCGCTGGCGTTTTCCGCACAGGCGATCAGGGTCTGCTGCAGATCATCCATGTCGAGCAGCAGCAGGCCATTGTCGTCGGCCCATTTGAATGCGATCGACAGCACCCCTTCCTGAGTCTCGTTCAGTCCCAGCAGGCGGCTCAGCAGCAGCGGCCCCATTTCCGAAATGGTGGTCCGGATCGGATGGCCACTTTCTCCGTAAAGGTCCCAGAAAACGGCGGCATTGTCGCGGTATTCGAAGGGATCGATGCCCAGTTCCTTGGCGCGTGATTCGATCTTGTCAGCGTGCTTGAAATCGTGGCTGCCGGCCATTGAAATGCCCGATAGATCACCTTTCACGTCGGCCATGAACACTGGAACCCCGGCCGCTGAAAACTGTTCGGCCAGAGTTTGAAGGGTCACCGTCTTGCCGGTCCCGGTTGCCCCGGCGATCAGGCCGTGACGATTGGCTCGGCCAAGCAGCAGGCTCTGTCGTTCGCCGTTGGCGGCCAGGCCGATGAAGATCTCTTCCATATGCGGGATGCTCCGGGGTGTGATTCAGGTTTGCACCACAGATAGAACGAGCTAGCCCCTTGTGCGAGTGGCTTTTTGCAACAGCCGCAATAGGCCGCTAGAAGCGGCCCGATCATGACCGAACCCTTCATCCTGCTTGACGATGCCCGGCCCAGCGGGGCCAGTTCCGCCCGCGTCTATCGCACGCCGTCCGAAGTGGTGGTGGCGCGCCGCGCTGCTGAGGTGGCCCCGGCGCTGAAACGGCTGGCCGAGCTGCGTGACCAAGGCTTCGAATTGGCTGGTTATATCGCCTACGAAGCCGGGCTGGCGCTGGAAGAGCGGTTGATGCCACTGGCCGATGCCCGCACCGGGGCAACGGGGCCACTCGTCTGGTTCGGAGCGTTCAAGGACTATGAGACTATTCCGGCCAATGCGATGCCGGACTGGCTGGCGACACGCGCCGAACCCGGCATCGCCCAGATCGGGCCGCTTGAACCACAGCTCTCGCCCGGCGGCTACATGGCCGCTTTCGCCGCAGTGCAGGAAGCGATTTCTGCCGGGGACATCTATCAGGCCAACCTGACCTTCCACCTCGCCGGGTCATTTCGCGGCGATCCGCTGGCGCTCTATGCCGCGCTGCGCCCGGCGGCCATGGCCGGCTATGGCGGGGTGGTTTACGACGGTTCGCACTGGTTGTTGTCTTGCTCACCCGAACTGTTCTTTGCCGAGAAGGACGGCGCCGTCACTGCCAAGCCGATGAAAGGCACGCGTCCTCGTGGCCGCGATACCGCGGAGGACGGTCGACTTGCCGAGGAACTCGCCGCATCGGTCAAGGACCGGGCCGAGAACCTGATGATTGTCGACCTGCTCCGCAACGACTTGTCGCGCGTGGCAGAGGCCGGAACGGTCAAGGTCGAACGGCCCTTTGCGGTTGAGAGCTATCCGACAGTCCACACCATGACCACCACGGTCCGCGCCCACTTGTTGCCCGACAAGGGACCGATCGACATGGTCCGCGCGCTGTTTCCCTGCGGTTCGATTACCGGCGCGCCCAAGATCCGGGCGATGGAGCTGATCGACCAGATCGAGCGTGATGCGCGCGGCCCCTATTGCGGGGCGATCGGGCGGATCGACGCCAATGGCGATGCCGCTTTCAACGTGGCGATCCGCACCCTGCGGCTTACCCCGGGTGAGAATGGCCGCGGCCGCGCGGTGCTGGGCGTCGGCGGCGCGATCGTGGCCGATAGCGAGGCGCTGTCCGAATGGCGCGAATGCCTGATCAAGGGCGGTTTCGTGCGGCTTCACGCCGCCGGGGCCGACCTGATCGAAACGATGTGTTTCACTCCAGACGAAGGTGTGCCGCTGCTCGAGCTGCATCTCGAGCGGATCAAGGCCAGTGCCGCAGAATTGGGCTTCGCCTTCGATCGCCATGCGGTGCGCAACGCGATCCAGGCGTTGTGCTTCGATGCCGAAGCCCCGGCGCGGCTGCGGCTGCTGGCTTCACGCAGCGGGGCCTATTCGCTGGAGCTGGGGCCGCTCCCCGCAGAGCTGAATCAGCCGGCCCGCTGCGTGGTCCTGCCGTTGCCGATCGATCCGGGCGACTGGCGCCTGCGCCACAAGAGCAGCGACCGGGGGTTCTACGATGTCGGGCTGGCCGCGGCCAAGGCGGTCGGTGCGGACGAGGCGCTGCTGCTGCGCGACGATGGCCGGCTGACCGAGGGCTGCTTCACCAACCTGTTCGTCGAGCGCGATGGCCGCTTGCTGACCCCGCCCGCACAGCTGGGCCTGCTGCCCGGCGTGCTGCGCCGCTCGCTGCTGGAAAGCGGGCGCGCGATCGAGGCGGAGCTGACCCTCGATGACCTGAAGGACGGGTTCCTGATCGGCAATGCCCTGCGCGGCCTGATCCCGGCGGTACTGCTGTGAAGCTGAGCCAGGCGCTGTCGCGCATCGCTGCCTCGCGGACCACCGCCATCACTGACCGCGCGATCGAACTGCGCGCGGCGGGCAAGGACGTGATCTCGCTGTCGGTCGGCGAGCCAGATTTTGCCACCCCGCCGCATGTCATCGCGGCAGCCAAGGGCGCGCTCGATGCCGGGGATACCAAATATACCGCCGTGCCGGGTACCGCTGCCCTGCGCAGCGCCGCCGCGCTGCACTTCAAGCGCGATCTGGGGATCGACGTCTCACCCAGCCAGGTGATCGTCAGCGCTGGCGGCAAGCAGGCGATTTTCCATGCCCTGCTCGCCACGCTCGATCCGGGCGACGCAGTGTTGATCCCCAGTCCCTGGTGGGTTTCCTATCCCGAGATCGTCCGTTTCGCCGGGGCCGAAGTGGCCGACCTGCCGACCACGGCGGAAGGCGGCTTTCGGATCACGGCTGCGCAACTTGAAGCCGCAATCACCCCGCAGACTCGCTGGCTGCTGCTCAACAGCCCCGGCAACCCGACCGGCGCGACCTATCCCGCCGAAGAACTGCGCGCACTGGGCGAAGTGCTGCGCCGACACGGCCACGTGCTGGTGATGAGCGACGACATCTACGCGCCGCTGCGCTATACGCCCGGCAGCCACGCCACCCTGGCGGCGGAGTGCCCGGACCTCGCCGATCGGATCCTGACCGTCTCCGGTGTCTCCAAGAGCCATGCGATGACCGGCTTCCGGATCGGCGTATCCGCCGGGCCTGAGTGGCTGATCAAGGCCATGGCCCGGTTGCAATCGCATTCTTCCGGCAATGCCGCCTCGATCAGCCAGGCCGCCGCCGTCGCCGCTTTCGAAGGCCCGCAGGATTTCCTGCGCGACTGGTGCGAGCGGTTCCAGGCACGGCGCGACATGGTGGTTGCGGCGATCAATGCGGTGCCCGGCCTGTCCACTCCGGTCCCCGACGGCGCGTTCTATTGCATGGTCGAAGCCGCCCCCTTGATGGCGCGGTTCAGGGATGACGAGGCGCTGTGCCTGCACTTGCTGGAACATGGCGTGGCGGTAGTCCCGGCATCGGCATTCGGTGGCCGGGACGGCTTCCGGATCAGTTTCGCGGCCGACGAGGCCAGATTATCAGAAGCGGTGCGCCGCATAGCGGAGGCCCTGCAATGAAACCCCTGTCGATCCTGTTTGAAGACGGCGAAGCTTTGGTTATCGACAAGCCCGCCGGGCTGCCGATCGAGAAACCGCGCGCCGGTGGTGCATGTCTGGAAGACCGCGCCAGCGAACTGCGGCTGGGTTTCGCGCGGTCCCCGGTGCCGGTCCACCGGCTCGATACCGACACCTCGGGCTGCCTGTTGTTTGCGCGCAACCCCAAATCGCTGAAGCGGTTCAACGCCGCCTTCGAGGCACGCGAGGTAGAGAAGGTCTACCTCGGGATTGTTTCGGGCCCGGTCGAAGGCGAGGAAGGCACGATCGCGCTGTCGCTCAGCAAGATCTCCAGCGCCGAAAAGGGCTGGCGGATGATCGCGGCGAAAAAGGGCAAGGAAGCCGTCACCCATTGGCGCAAGCTGGCCGAACGCGACGGCATGACCCTGGTCGAATTCCGCCCGGAAACCGGGCGCACCCACCAGATCCGGGTCCATGCCGAACACGGCTTGGGCCACGCGCTGGTTAGCGACCCGGTCTATGGCGCCGGCAAGAAGGGGGGCAAGGCCGCGCGGACCATGCTCCACGCCCGCGCCCTGACCATTCCCCGCGAAGGCAAGGAGCCCGTCACCGCGGTGGCGCCGATCCCGCCCGATTTCATCGCCCTGGGTTTCAGCGATGACGACCTCGGCGCATGATACCGTCCAGCGCGCGCTGGCGCTGGTAAGCGAAAGCTTCATCGCCGCCTCCGGCCCGGGCGGGCAGAACGTCAACAAGGTGGCGACTGCGGTACAGCTGCGGCTCGATGTCTATGCGCTGCGCTTGCCGCCTGAAGTGTTTGCCCGGTTCAGGCAGCTGGCCGGAAGCCGGATGACTGCCAAGGGCGAACTGCTGCTCTCGGCCCAGCGTTTTCGCACCCAGGAGGCCAATCGCGCCGACGCCCGCGACCGCATGACCAAGCTGATCGAACAGGCGTTCGATTTGCCGGAAAAGCGCGCCAAGACCCGGCTCAACCGGGTCGGCAAGACCGAGCGGCTGGCAGGCAAGAAGATCCGCGGTGCGGTGAAGGCAGGGCGCGGAAAGGTGAGGCTCGACTAAGTCGCGCTGGCGCTCATCACCTGGCGGCCATCGGCAGCATAAGCGCCCAGTTCAATTGCTGCATCTTTGCTGCGCAGCATTAGGTGCAGCATTTCCCCGCAGATCGCCGGAGAAACGCCGCGAAAAGCAAACGATTTGAGCGCATTGTCGCCCAGTTCGCGCTGCGCCAGATCGAGCAGCAGACTTGCGGTTAGCGGGCCATGCACCACCAGCCCGCGATAGCTTTCCGCGTCCGCAGCATAGGGCAAATCGTAGTGGATCCGGTGGCTGTTGAAGGTCAGCGCCGAATAGCGGAACAGCAAGGCTTCATTCGGGACCAGCACGCGGTGCGCCCGGCAACCGGCAGGATCGAAAGCGCCTTCACCCAGGGCAGGCGGACTGGGCGGCGTGCCCGCCTCAGGCGCGGCGCGATAGACCAGCGTCTGCTGTTCACGCACCGCCAGACCCCGCTCACCCTCGGTCTCGTGCTCAAGCTCGACGAACACCAGGTCGCCGCTGCCGCCGCTTTTGGCGGTGATCGACAGCACCCGTGAGCGCCGGCTGACTGCCTCGCCAACCCGCAATGGTTGATGGAAGGAGGCCTTGCTCGAAGCCCACATTCGCCGCGGCAGATCGGGCAACGGCGGCAAAAAGCTGTCGGGGCCATCATCGCGCAACGGATGCCCGTCCGGGCCTAGCGCGGCAGTGGGAGCATCGGGCAGGCACAGGCACCAGTGAAACCCTTGAGGGACCGTGCCGTCAGCCGGCGCGGCGCGATCGAACGTGGCGCACCAGCGGGTGAAGTGACCGGGATCGACCCGGTCCTCGCGGCGCTCCTCGCGTCCGATCCAGGACTGCCAGGGGCCGCTCAATTGCGGCCTTCCAGCAGGCCGCGCGCGATCACCTGAGCCTGGATTTCAGCCGCACCTTCGAAGATGTTGAGGATCCGCGCGTCGCACAGCACGCGGCTGATCTCGTATTCCATGGCATAGCCGTTCCCGCCGTGGATCTGCAGCGCCGCATCGGCATTGGACCAGGCCGCGCGGGCGGCGAGCAGCTTGGCCATTCCGGCCTCGATATCGCAGCGCTTGCCGGTGTCCTTGGCGCGGGCGGCGGCATAGGTCAGCTCGCGCGAGAGCACGAAATCGGCGAGGCTCATCGCCAGCTTGTCGGCCACGCGCGGGAACTGGACTATCGCCTTGCCGAACTGCTTGCGGCTGAGCGCATAGCTGAGCCCCAGTTCGAGCGCACGTTTGGCCACCCCCACTGCGCGCGCGGCGGTCTGGATCCGGGCGGCCTCGAAAGTGCGCATCAGCTGCTTGAAGCCCTGGCCCTGTTCGCCGCCCAGCACCGCATCGGCGGGGGCCAACAGGCCATCGAACTGCAGCGCATATTCGCGCATCCCGCGATAGCCCAGTACTTCGATCTCGCTGCCGGTCATGCCCGGCGCGGGGAAGGGATCAGCCTCGGTTCCGCGCGGTTTGGGAACCAGCAGCATCGAGAGACCGGCATAGCCCCTGGCGTCGGGCACTGTCCGGGCCAGCAGCGTCATCAGGTCAGAGCGGGCGGCGTGGGTGATCCAGGTCTTGGCCCCGTCGATCACCCAGTCCTGCCCGTCAAAGCGGGCGCGGGTTTGCAAGGAGCCGAGGTCGGAGCCGACATCGGGCTCGGTAAACACAGCGGTAGGCAGCACTTCCCCGCTGGCGATTTTCGGCAGCCACGCAGCCTGCTGTTCCGCCGTGCCCGAATGCGTGATCAGTTCACCCGCAATCTCACTGCGGGTACCCAGCGATCCCGCGCCGATCCACCCGCGCGACAGTTCCTCGGTGATCAGGCACATCACCAGCTTGGAGAGGCCCAGCCCGCCGAACGCCTCGGGAATGGTCGCGCCGAATGTGCCCAGATCGGCCATCTTGGTAACGGTGGCATCGGGGATCAGCTGGTTGGCGAGGTGCCACTTGTGGGCATGCGGCAGGATCTCGGCATCGGTGAAGCGGCGGAACTGTTCGCGCACCGCATCCAGCTCGGTATCGTGAAATGCCTCGCTGGGCCAGTGTCCTTCGGCCAGTGCAGCAGCCACCGCAGCGCGCGTTGCGGCCAGATCGGATTCGAGCAGATCGCGGCAGGCTTCGGCAATCTCGTGCGCGGCGCGGCCAAGGCCAAGGTCAGCCGGGCGCAGCAGCTCGTTCTGGCCCATCGGCAGCCCGCCGGTCAGCTGCCCCACCGTTTCGGCAAAGGCCAGCAGGGCCACATGCCGGTCCAGTTCGGTGCCGCCGCCATTGTGCTTTAGCCAAGCACTCACAGCATCCAGCGCGGCTACACTGGTCGCGATCCAGGCAAAGCCATGGTGAGCGCGCTGATCGGCCGGATCAATCCCGGCCGCTGCGCCGCGGGCCAGATCGCGATAGCCCTGCGCCGCGCCGAGGACGTGGGAAAGGTCGATGCTCATGCCTTTTCAAACACCGCCGCAATGCCCTGGCCGCCGCCGATGCACATGGTTTCAAGGCCGTACTTCACATCGCGGCGCTGCATCTCGCGGGTCAGGTTGGCGAGGATCCGCCCGCCGGTCGCCCCGATCGGATGGCCCAGCGAAATGCCCGAACCGTTGACGTTGAGCATCTCGTGACGGCTATCATCGTCCGACCAGCCCCAGCCCTTAAGGCAGGCCAGGACCTGCGGCGCGAAAGCTTCGTTCAGCTCGATCAGGCCGATGTCGTTCCAGGACAGGCCGTTTCTGGCGAACAGGCGTTCGCTCGCCGGGACCGGGCCATAGCCCATCCGGCTGGGATCGCAGCCCGCCGCCGCCCAGGAGTGAAAGTACGCGATCGGCTCCAGCCCCAGTTCTTCCAGCTTGTCTTCGGCCACGACCAGACAAGCAGCGGCGGCATCGTTCTGCTGGCTGGCATTGCCGGCAGTGACGACCGCCCCAGGCATCTTGGCTTCGAGCGCGCGCAGCTTGCCCAGCGTCTCCATGCTGGCATCGGCGCGGTAGCCTTCGTCATGCGAGACGATCACCGGATCGCCTTTCTTCTGCGGGATCGAGACCGGCACCAGCTCATCATCGAACTTGCCTTCCGCCCAGGCGGCGGCGGCGCGTTGGTGGCTGCGCACGGCATAGGCATCGCAGGCCTCGCGGCTGATGTTCCAGTTTTTCGCCAGATTCTCCGCCGTTTCGATCATCCCGCTGATCACGCCGTAGCGCTCGATCGGCTGGCTCATCACCCGGCCGCGGGTCAGCCGGTCATGCAATGTCAGGTTGCCCGCGCGCACGCCTTTGCGAATGTCGGTAGTGTAATGCTCAACGTTCGACATGCTTTCGCAGCCGCCTGCCACCACCACATCGCTGTGCCCGGTCTGGACCATCATCGCCGCGTTGACGATCGCCTGCAGGCCCGAACCACAGCGGCGATCCAGCTGGTAGCCGGGAACATGCTCGGGCAGGCCTGCCAAGAGCCACGACCAATGCCCGATGCACGGCGCTTCGCCATTGCCGTAACCCTGGCTGAAGACCACATCGTCAACCCGCGCGGGGTCGATCTTGGTGCGCTCCATCAGCGCCTTCAGGATCGTGGCGCCCAGCTGCCCGGCGGTGAGCGCGGACAGTGCCCCGCCGAACTTGCCAACGGGCGTGCGGATCGGGGCGACAATGGCGGCGCGGCGAAGGGTGGGATTGGTCATCGGTTGGTCTCTCAAAACGAACGCCTGGACCGCTTGGACCACAGTTCAGGCATGAAAAATTCAGCGGTCCAGCGTGCCTGCGTAGAAGCATGGCAAGACTGGCGAGTGGGCGGCGGACATGGCGGAATCATGCCACTTCGCCGGCCTGTAGGAAAGCGCGAAGCTCATTTGCGGCCCTTGTCCGATCTGGCCACCACGCCGCGGTCGATCAGATCGGCAATCTGGCCCGACGACAGGCCCAGCCGTTCGGCCAGCACTTCCTCGCTGTGTTCGCCAAGGTAGGGGGCAGGCTTGGGATCGCCTGCGGCCGCGTCCGGAATGTTCGCAAAGGAACGGGTGGCGGGATAGCTGAACCCGCTGGGGTTGGCAGGGGAAGGACCGAACAACGGGTTGCCCATCACCAGGTCTGGATCCTGTGCGGCTTCGTACATGGTGCGATAGCGCTCGAATGTCGCCCCGGCCTTGCCCAGCCGCTCGGCCAGATCGGCATAGTCAAAGCCATCGGCAGCGCGCTGGAACAGGCCAAACAGCCGGTGGCGGTTGACGAAGCGCTGGTGGTCGCTGGCGGCGAAATCGACGCCGAGTTCGGCTTCGAGTGCAGCCACTTCCGCGCTCAGGCCAAAGGCCTCGACCGTCGCCTTCCACTGCTTGGGGGTCAGCGCGGCGACCATGAAGCGCTTGCCGTCGCGGCTCAGGAAATCGCGCCCGAACGCGCCCCAGATCGCATTGCCCAGCCGCTCGCGATCGGCTCCGCGATAGAGCATTTCCGGACCAGCCCCCGCGTTGAACATGGTCCCGATCGCGACATCGCCCAAAGGAACGCGCATTTCGACGCCTTTGCCGGTCGCATCGCGGTGACGCAGACCGGCCAGCAGCGCGAAGGCGCAGTAGGCGCCGGTGATGAAATCCCAGGCAGGGAGGACCTGGTTGACCGGCGGCGCGGTCTTCGGGTCCCAGTCTTCCGGCCCATTCATCAGCGGATAGCCCGAAGCGGCGTTGACCGTGAAGTCCATCGCCTGACGCCCGTCGTGCCAGCCCATGATCCGCACCGAGACCAGGTCTTCGCGGCCCTCGGCCAGCTTCTCGTGGCTGAGGAAGCTGCTGACCGGCAGGTTGGTGATCATCTGCCCGGTCTTGCGGACCATTTCCGCCGCCAGCTCACGGCCTTCGGCGGAGTTCAGGTCGAGCGCGAGGCTCTTCTTGGCGCGGTTGAGGTTCTCCCATGAGAGCGAGCGGCCCTCAGAGGTCATCATGTAGCGGTCGTAGTCGAGCCCGCCGGCCTTATGGTCAATCCGCACCACTTCGGCGCCCATCTGCGCGCAATAGAGCCCGGCGGTGGGCGAGGCGACGAACGAGGAAACCTCGACGATCTTCAGGCCGGAAAGCAGGTCGTACATTAAATCCTCCCCAGAATGGGGAGGGGGACCATCCCGCAGGGATGGTGGAGGGGTACGGGCGCGTTTTCCCGAAGGTGCTGGCCAGCGCCGTCTGTGATTCCGGCCTGTGCCCCTCCACCAGCTTCGCTGGTCCCCCTCCCCGTGCCGAGGAGGATCACCACACGGCTCCTTCAGCCGCGAATTCGCGCAGCAGGTGCTTGGCGATCTGCAGCTGCATGATCTGGCTGGTGCCTTCGTAGATCCGCAGGATCCGGGCATCGCGGAAGAACCGCTCGGCCGGGTATTCGGCCAGATAGCCCGCCCCGCCGAACACCTGCACGCAGCGATCGACCACGCGCCCGCAGGTTTCAGACGCGAACAGCTTGGCGGCGGCGGCCTTGCGCATCACGTTCTCGCCGCGGTCGGCGCGGGCGCAGGCATCGGCGACCATGCATTCGGCGGCGTAAAGCTCGGCCTCGCTGTCGGCCAGCATCGCCTGGATCAGCTGGAAATTGGCAATTGGCTCACCAAAGGCCTTGCGTTCGGTGGCATAGCGGATCGCGGTGTCGAGCGCGCGGCGGCCCATGCCGACGCTCATCCCCGCCACCGACAGCCGCCCGTTGTCGAGGCTCTGCATCGCGATCTGGAAGCCGCGGCCTTCCTCGCCGCCAACCAGCGCCGATCCGGGAATGTGGACGTCCTCCATGATCACGTCGGCAATATGCGCGCCGGCCTGGCCCATCTTCTTGTCGGGCTTGCCGATCTGGATCCCCGGCGTGGTCATATCGACGATGAAGGCGGAAACGTGGGCGTTCTTGGGCAGGGCCTCCTTGTTGGTGCGCGCCATGATCAGGCCCACTTTAGCATGCGGGCTGTTGGTGATGTAGCGCTTGGTGCCGTTCAGCTTGTATCCGTTGCCGTCTTTGACCGCGCTGGTCTGCATCGCCGCGCTGTCCGATCCGCTGCCCGGTTCGGTCAGCCCGAAGCAGGCGATCTCGCCGCTGGCGATGCGCGGCAGCCATTCGGCCTTCTGCTCGCGCGTGCCGTAATTCTTGATCGCAGAGCCGGTCATCCCAATGTTGATCGACACGGTCGAGCGGTAAGCGGGCGAGGCATAGCTCAGCTGCTTCACCGTCTCGATGTACTGGCTGATGTTCATCCCGGCGCCGCCGAACTCTTCGGGGATGGTAATCCCGAACAGGCCCATGTCGCGCATTTCCTGCAGGATATCGTCGGGGATCCGGTCCTCGGCGATGACCTGCTCCTCTGCCGGGATCAGCCGCTCGCGAACATAGCGGCGCAGCTGTTCGATGAACTGTTCGAAGACTTCGGGGTCCATTCTCAACTCTCTCCTTGCGCTCTCTCCTTCAGGGGAGAGCAACGAAGACTTGGCAGCTTGCTGCCTAGTCGCAGTCGAGAGGGGGTAGTCCGCCTCCCCCTCCCCCCCCCCCCACACCCCCAAACGGGTGGGGGGTTTGACGAAAGAGGTG
>CAZOSI010000034.1:0-387 GCA_964582485.1 uncultured Novosphingobium sp. | reverse complement strand
GTCCGCCTCCCCCTCTCCCAACCCTCTCCCCTGAAGGGGAGAGGGCTTTTCCCCTAGATCGGGTCGTAGGGGAAGACGTGGGCGCTGACTTCGTCGCCGCGGGCCATGCTGGGCTTGAAACTGGGGATCAGCTCGTCGGCGATAGCCTCGGGGGTCCAGCCTTCGACCTTGGTCATCGAGCGGACCGGACGCGGTTTGTTATAGAGCACGATCTCGTTCTTGCGCACCGAGAAGATCTGGTTGGTCACTTGCTGCGCTGCATCGGAGGCGAGATAGACCACCAGCGGCGCGATCTTGTCGGCGCTCATGGTCTTGAGCCGTTCCACCCGCTCCTTCTGCTCGGGCGTTTCGGCGGGGATCGATGCGGTCATCCGGCTCCACGCGAAC
>CAZOSI010000033.1:0-21314 GCA_964582485.1 uncultured Novosphingobium sp. | reverse complement strand
CTCTTGCAGTTTGATTTAGCTTTGACTCCCATTCTACTTCAAGGTTGCTCAAATCGAAGGTGTGTGCGTCGCGGATTGGCTGGGGCAATGAATGGAAACTCGGCGAATTCTGCAGGCACGGCGCACCGTTGCCCGCCGATGCGGGATGACAAGAAACGAACTTGTTATGAAGTCAGCCTATCAAGCCGCCAGCCGGATCGGCTCGATCTCGCCCGAAAGGTACTGCTTCTTGGCCTTGGCGCGGCTGAGCTTGCCCGAGCTGGTGCGGGGCAGGGTGCGCGGCGGGACCAGTTCGACGATCGCGGGGTGGCCCAGGATCGAGCGGACCTTGTCGCGGATCGTGTCGTGCAGTTTCTGGCGCTCTTCCGGATCGGAAACGCGGCAGTGGACCAGCACGGCGACCGATTCCTCGCCGCTGTCGGTTTCGACCGAGAAGGCCGCGATATCGCCGTGGTTGAAGCCGGGCAGCTGTTCCACCGCCCATTCGATATCCTGCGGCCAGTGGTTCTTGCCATTGATGATGATCATGTCCTTGGCCCGGCCGACAATGAACAGATAGCCATCGACCAGATAGCCCATGTCGCCGGTATCGAGCCAACCATCGACCAGGCAGTCAGCGGTGGCCTCCGGATCGCGGAAATAGCCGACCATCACCGATGGGCCCTTGCACCAGACCTTGCCGATGTGGTGATCGGGCAGGACCTCGCCCTTGGCGCCGCGGATTTCCAGCGCCATGTCCTTCACCGCCCTGCCGCAGTTTACGATCGCGCGGTAGCGGGCCGGACGGCTGAGATCGCGCGGGGCGCCGGACAGGCGCTCTTCCTCGACCAGTTCGACCCGGATCCCCTCGCCCGGAGGCATGATCGTGACCGCCAGAGTCGCTTCGGCCAGGCCATAGGAAGGCAGGAACGAACTCGCCTTGAACCCCGCCGGAGCAAAAGCGTTGACGAAGCCCTGCATCACGTCGGGGCGGATCATGTCGGCCCCATTGCCGGCAATCCGCCAGCGCGACAGATCGAACCGTTCGGCAACGTTGCTCTGGCTGGAAATGCGGCGGGCGCAGATGTCATAGCCGAAAGTCGGCGAATAGCTGGCCGAAGTGCCGGGATTGCGGCTGATCAGGTCGAGCCAGGCAAGCGGGCGGCGGGCGAAATCTTCGGTCTTGAGGTAGTCGACCGAAACCTGGTTGGCGATCAGCGAGAGAAAGCAGCCGACCAGCCCCATGTCATGATACCACGGCAGCCACGAGATGCAGCGGTCGCTCTGGATAAGCTTCATCCCCTCGCCGTGGCCGGCCAGATTGTTGAGCAGCGAGGCGTGAGTTACCGCGACGCCGTGCGGGAAGCGGGTCGATCCGCTGGAATACTGCAGATAACAGATATCGTCGGGACTGGCGGCGGGCAGCTCGATTTCGGGCACGGCGCGGGCGGCGAAATCCTCAAACGACATTCCTTCGCAGCCTTGCCGGTCGGCAGCGGGATGGCTCAGCGTGCCGATCTCGGCCGGATAGAACAGCACCACGGGATCGCTGCTGGCCAACTGGACCGCCAACTGATCGACATAGGCGTCCTTGCCGCCAAAGCTGGTCGGCAATGGCAGCGGGACCGGCCAGGCCCCGGCATAGATGCAGCCGCAGAACAGCGCGGCGAAATCGGGTCCGGTCTCGGCGATCAGGGCGATCCGGTCACCCTTGCCGATGCCGTGGGCGATCAGGCGGCGGGCCATGGCCAGCGCGTCCTGGCGCAGTTCACGGTAAGGATAGACCCGCTTCAGCGTGCCGCGCGGATCGTGGAAATTCATCCCCCGCTGCCCCTGCGCAGCATAGTCCAGCGCATCGCCAAAAGTGGCGAAATTGGAGAAACGGCGCGGAAGATCGTCTTCGTTTGGCGTCGGCACCAAGGCGACACCGGCATTCGGCTCCAGCACGGAAGCATCGGTCATGCGCGAAAACCCGTTCATTTTCAATGCGCTGTGCCGCTTTTGCGGCATCGGCGCGGTCCAAGCCCAGCACCCGCCCGAAAAGAGGGTGCCCACAGGCTTTCCCAATTGCGGCACAGTGTGGCACGAATGTGGCCGATGACTGGCCCCAGGATGAACAAGCGCATGAGCAAACAGCGCGAAAGACGCCCGCCCAGGCCGCTCGATCCGGCCCGGCTGGAGGAGCTGGCGCTGGCCTATGTTGCCCGGTTTGCGACCAGCGCGGCCAAGCTTGAGGACTATCTGCGCCGCAAGCTGCGGACAAGCGGCTGGGAGGGGGAAGGTGAACCGCCGGTTGGGGCATTGACGGCGCGGTTTGTCGCATCCGGGTTTGTCGACGATCTCGCCTATGCCCGCTCCAAGAGCGGCAGCCTGCTGCGGCGCGGCTATGGTCAGCGGCGGATCGGCCAGGCGCTCCATGCCGCCGGGATCGATGAAGAGGTCCGCGAGGAAGTCCGGGCGGGCGAGGGCGAACAGCGCCGCGCCGCGCTGGCCATGGCCCGCAAGCGCGGGTTCGGCCCGTTCGGGCGGGACGCGCCGGACCGGCCGCAGCGCGAAAAGCAGATCGCGGCCATGCTGCGCGCCGGGCACCGGCTGGACAGCGCCCGCGAATTGGTCAATGCCGAGACGGTGGAAGCGGCCGAAGCCTGGGCCGCGCTGGATGGGGAAGACTGATGCGAAGCATGTTTCTGGCTGGCCTGGTCCTGGCCCTGGCGGCCTGTTCGCCAAATTCGAGCGAGGCTGGCGCACAATCGACCCAAGCCGCAGCGGCGCACCCGATTTCCGGGCTGCCGGTGATCCCGCTCAGGATTCATCGCGGCGGCAAGGTCCTGACCTTCCGGGTCGAACTGGCACGTACCCCGCAGGAACAGGCCAAAGGACTGATGTTCCGCACCGCGATGGGACCGAACGAAGGCATGGTGTTCCCGTTTGATCCGCCGCGCGGCGCCAGCTTCTGGATGCGCAACACGGTGATCCCGCTCGACCTGATCTTCGTCGCCCCTGATGGGCGGATCAGCAATATCGCCGCCAACGCGATCCCCTATGACGAAAGCCCGCTCAGCTCGACCGGCGATGCCAAAGCCGTGCTGGAGCTCAACGGCGGCCGCGCGGCGCAGCTGGGGATCGTGGCGGGGGATAAGGTGGAGTGGTGAGCTCTGCCTTGCACTGGAAGGCCAAGAAAGGCTAACGGCCCTCCATGGGATTCTTCGGCAAGCTCTTCACCTGGTGGAACGGTGCGACTGTCACCACCATGCTCAATTCTGCGCTGACCGGCGAGAAGGTCGGGACTGACGCGCAGGGCAATGCTTATTTCCGGGCCAAGAAGCCCTATCCCAAGGGCCATCCCTTTGCCGGCAAGGAACGCCGCTGGGTGATCTATAACGGCGCCAACGATGCCAGCCGGGTTCCGGCGGAATGGCACGGTTGGTTGCACGGATCGTTTGACGGTGTGCCCGAATCGAACTTGCCGGCACCGCGGATCTGGGAAGTGGACTATACCCCCAACGCCACTGGCACGCCCCTGGCGCACCGCCCGCACCGGGGCCGCAAGGATGGTGCATACGAGGCATGGTCGCCGGACGCCTGATGCGCGCTGCCGCCCTTCTGCTGCTTGCGCCGCTGGCGCTGGCCGGTTGCTCCGGGCAGGGCGGGGCGGATGCCGAGAGCACCGAAGTGCCCAAGGAAGCCGCCGGCAAGGCCGTGGCCGGCCAGGTGGTCGAAAGCGAATACGGCACCCCCGTGAAGGACCGCGTCGCAACACTCGGCCTGCTCAACAAGCGCAATAACCTCTCGCAGGACGTTGTGCTGAAAACCGGCGAGGCCAAACGGATCGGCAATGTCACGATCAAGCTGTCGACTTGCGAACGCAGCCTGCCCTGGGAAACTCCACCTGAAACAGGGGCCTTCGTCCAGGTTTTTGTTGAGGAACGCGCTGCCGCCGATCAGCCGCTGCAATGGCGCAAGGCCTTTTCGGGCTGGCTGTTCAAGAATTCGCCGAGCCTCAACGTGGTCGAGCATCCGGTCTATGACGTCTGGGTGAAAGACTGCGCGATGAAGTTCCCCGGTGAGGAAGACAGTCCAGCTCCGGCGGCTTCGGCCAGCAGTGCGGCAAATCCGTCTGGCAGTGCCAGCGCCGCACCTGCCGCGTCACCAGCTCCTGCACCCAAGCCGAGCGCCCGGCCTTCGCCGGCGGCCGCGCCCAGTGTCGATCTCTGAGCCCGGCGCAGCCGTTTCAGATATTCATTCTGGCTGATCTCGACCGCGCCCAGCGAGGCGAGGTGATTGGTGATGAACTGGCAGTCGAGCAGTTCGGCCTCGGCCCGGCGCAGCGCTGCGACCAACCAGGCCAGCGCGATCTTCGAAGCGTCTGTTGCCCGGCTGAACATCGATTCGCCGCAGAACACGCGGTCGAACCCAACGCCGTAAAGCCCGCCGACCAAGTGCCCGTGCTGCCAGCATTCGATCGAATGGGCCTGACCCTGTTGATGCAGCGCCAGATAGGTCTGCTCGATTCGCGTGCTGATCCAGGTGCCCTGGGCATCGGCGCGCGGACCGGCGCATTCACGGATGACCTGATCAAATGCGGTATTGCAGGTGACGGTAAAGGTTCCGCGCCGCAACACCTTGGCCAGGCTGCGCGAACAGTGGAAACCCGTCAATGGCAGCACTGCCCGGCGCCGCGGTTCGACCCAGAAAACCTCGGGATCCTCACGCGAATCCGACATCGGGAATACACCGCTGCGATAGGCCAGCATCAGCATGGCGGGATCGATCGGTTCAGGGGCTACAGGTGCATGCACGGCAATTCTTTTTATGGACCTTTGCAGATCGCTTGTCATCGGGCAGTGTTGCGACTAGAGGCACCGGCGCCTGCAGGAGTGTAGCTCAGTTGGTAGAGCATCGGTCTCCAAAACCGAGGGCCGTGGGTTCGAGTCCCTCCACTCCTGCCAGCGCCTTCCAGATCCAGCGATAGAAGCGATGCCCGAAGACGCCCCGCCCGTGCCGTCCAACCCGCAACGCTTGAGCCCCCGTGCCTGGCTGACGGGTGAGCCGGGGCCACGCGAGTTCCTGTGGCTTGGGCTGTTCCTGGCCATGCTTTCGGCTTTGCCGGTGCTGGTCGCGACCTATCCGCAAATGGTCGACTATCCGGCACATCTGGCGCGGATGCAGATCATGCTGCACCATCAGACCAGCCCGTTCCTGCAGGAATACTATGGCTTCCAGTGGCGCTGGATGGGCAATCTTGGCGCCGATATCCTGGCCTGGCCGCTGACCTGGTTCTTCAGTCTGGAGACTGCCGGACGGATCATGGCCGGGTTGATCCCGCCGCTGACCGGACTCTCGATCCTGGCCGCCGAATGGGCAGTGCGGCGGCGGATCGGAATGGCCTCGATGTTGGCCTTTGCCTTCGTCTGGTCACCCTCGGCGCTGCTTGGTTTCCTCAATTTCGGGCTGGCCCAGGCCGCCGCGCTGCTGGCCTTTGCGCTGTGGGTGCTGCTCGACGGGAAGAAGTGGCGCGCGCCGCTGTTTATCCCGATCGGGGTGTTCGTCTGGCTGGGCCACGTTTCCGGCTGGGGAATCCTGGGGATCCTGGTGTTCGGCTATGAATGGTCGAAGGACAAATCGTGGCGCGCATTCCTTGCACCCTGGCCGCTGTTCTTCCCGTTCCTGACCCTGGTGCTGGGTGACAACCCCGGCAAACCGCCCAGCTATGGCCCGGCACCGCAGCTCTACAAGTGGGCGATCTGGAAGCAGGCGATGCGCGGCACGTTCCAGTGGGTCGACTATGGCATGACCATCGCGATCGGGCTGCTGCTGGTGGTATCGCTGTGGTTCAGGAAGTGGGACGGCAAGCTCGGCTGGGCGGCGCTGATCATGCTGGTCTCTTCGCTGGTCCTGCCGCGCCACATCTTCGGCGGCGATCTGGTCGACGCGCGGATGATCTCTGCCGGGCTGATGGTCGGAGTCATGTGCCTGTCATGGCGCGCGCCGCGCTGGCTGCTGCTGCTGATCCCGGCGGTGTTCCTGTTCCGCCTGGGCTATACCACGATCGACTGGGAGCGCGATTCGCGCGAGACGGCGGAGGCACTGACCGCGCTTGATGGCCTGCCCCGTGGGGCGAAGGTGGCGAGCTATGTCGTGACCGAACGCAGCGAATGGGGCTTCAACGGTAAGGAGCACATCTGCGGCTACGTGGTGACCCGGCTCGATGGCTTCACCAATTGCAATTTCGCACTGCCGGGCATCCACATGATGACGATCAACGGCGGCGGGCCGTTCTTCCGCGATCCGTTCCACCGGCTCAACCACCGCGCCGGGCGCAAGATCGATCTTTCAGACTACAACCCTGCCGAACATACCGATTACCTGTGGTACGTTGGCCAGACCTGGCCTTCGAAATTGCCGGCCGGGTACCAGATCGAGAAAAGCGGGCGGACTTGGTTCCTGGCACGTCTTGCAAAACCGCGCCCGCGTAGCTAAGTGCCAATTCGTCATCCGACATCGGAGTACGTCGAAGCCCCTCCCGGCCCCAGGCCGGGGCGGCGATGTCCCCTAGGCGGAAGACACGAGACCGTTCAGCAAGGCGAGTGAGCAACGATGGCCAAGTTCAATCCCGGCGAATTCATGCGCCAGGTCCAAGCCGAAGCCCGCAAGGTGGTTTGGCCGAGCCGTCAGGAAACCGTGACCACCGCGATCTTCGTGGGGATCATGATGGTCATCCTCGCGCTGTTCTTCCTCGGCATCGATTCGATCTTCGGCAAGATCGTCCAGTTCCTTCTCTCGCTGGCCTAAGCGCCGGACCAACTGATCAGAGGCAGCAAAATGGCTCGCTGGTATATCATCCACGCCTATTCGGGTTTCGAAAACAAGGTGCGGGATTCCATCCTTTCCGAGGCCGAACGCAAGGGGCTTGAAGCCCTGGTCGAAGCGGTCGAAGTACCGCACGAAACCGTCACCGAGGTGAAGCGCGGCAAGAAGGTTCAGGTCGAGCGCAAGACCATGCCTGGCTATGTCCTGGCCAAGCTTTCGCTCAACGACGATGTCTACCACCTTGTCAAGAACACCCCCAAGGTCACCGGCTTCCTCGGCCCGAACGGTAAGCCGCAGTCGATCACCGAGCGTGAGGCAGCCCGCTATTTCGGCGCGCGCGATGCCGCTGCTGCCGAGCCCAAGAAGCACATCCACGTCGATTACGAGATCGGCGATTCGGTCAAGGTGCTCGACGGTCCGTTCAATACCTTCACCGGCGTGGTCGAGGAACTCGACTTCGACAAGAGCAGGGTCAAGGTTTCGGTTTCGATCTTCGGGCGCGCGACCCCGGTCGAGCTGGACTTCGAACAGGTCGAACTGGTCAAGTAAGGCGGGGTCAACCCGCAGTTAGCGGCCCGCCGCCCGCAAGGGCTGCGGGCCGTTTGCATATCAGAGCCACGGCATTCCGTGCCTGGCGGCATAGGCGCCCAGCATCGAAACGGTATCGACCGCGGCATGGGCGATGATCAGCGGCCACAGGTTCCACGCGGTTCGGGTCCGCAGCCAGCCAAACAGCACGCCGACCGCGCCGGTTACCACGATGCCGCTCCAGCTTTGCCAGGCGTGTGGCACGGCAAAGATCAGCGCCTGGAGCAGGATCACCGGCCAGATCCGCCCCGCCAGCCCCTTGAGCCGCATCAGGCGGTCCATCAGGAAACCGCGCCACAGCAGCTCCTCGCCGAAGCCGGCCGCGAACCAGGCGACGGCGATAATCCACAGCATCAACGCCCCCGGTCCGCTGGTGACCTGGTCCATGATCAGCGTGGTATCAAGCGCCGGGGCGCCCAGCCGCTCCAGAGCGGTGGCGGCAAACTGGAAACAGGCCAGGATCAGCAGCGCCGAAACCGCGGCGATTGTTGCAGCCCGCCCCCAGCTGGGCGGCGCCGCCAGAGCGAATGCCTCGCTCACCGCGCCGTCCTTGCGCAGCCACAGCCAGGCGACGGCGATCCCGAACAGCGCCGATCCGACGGTTGAAAGCGCGAGCCCGGTCGAGCTCATTCCCCAGATAAGCAACGCCGGAACCGATCCGGCGAGATAGGCCACCGTCACTGTCAGAAATTGGGCGGTGAAGCGCCCCCAGCCGAGCGGCCTTGCTGCTTGCATGATTGTTATTCCCCTTGGTTGAGCTTTGGACCGGGTCTATCGGCCAGCGCATCGCCCGGCAATGGCGCCAAAACCCTGCAAAACCCTTGCATTTGACGGGCCGGACGCTAAGGGGCAGCGCTTCACCTCCCGATAGGAGGCGATTCCGTGCGGGAGAACGGCCCGAGGCCGTTCGTTTGACCGCTCACTCTGCGGACCATCCCTGAAACAGCGGGGCGGTCCAACAGGAAGAAAGGAGGCCCATCGTGGCCAAGAAGATTGAAGGCTATATCAAGCTGCAGGTACCTGCAGGCAAGGCGACCCCGTCGCCGCCGATCGGTCCGGCGCTCGGTCAGCGCGGCGTCAACATCATGGAATTCTGCAAGGCGTTCAATGCCGCCACGCAGGACCTTGAAGCATCGATGCCGATCCCGACCATCATCACCGTCTATGCCGACCGTTCGTTCACTTTCGTGACCAAGACCCCTCCGGCTTCGTTCCTGATCAAGAAGGCTGCCAACCTCAAGTCGGGCTCGAAGGAGCCGGGCAAGGTTTCGGCCGGAACGATCAAGCGTTCGCAGCTCGCAGAAATCGCGCAGGCCAAGTTCAAGGACCTGAACGCGAACACCATCGAACAGGCAACCAAGATCATCGAAGGCTCCGCGCGTTCGATGGGCCTGCAGGTTGAGGAGGGCTGAGGACATGGCAAAGCTGACCAAGAAGAACAAAGCCCTCGCAGAAAAGCTGGGCGACAACCAGCAGCACTACGGCGTCGACGCCGCGATCCAGCTGCTCAAGGACCTCAAGACCACCAAGTTCGATGAGAGCCTGGAAGTCTCACTCAACCTCGGCGTTGATCCGCGCCACGCCGACCAGATGGTCCGCGGCATGGTCGTGCTGCCTTCGGGCACCGGCAAGGACGTCAAGGTTGCGGTCTTCGCCCGCGGCGACAAGGCCGAAGCGGCGCTGGCTGCCGGGGCTGACAAGGTTGGCGCCGAAGACCTGCTGGAAGACATGCAGGCCGGTAACCTCGATTATGGCCGCGTGATCGCAACTCCCGACATGATGGGTGTCGTCGGTCGCCTCGGCAAGGTGCTGGGCCCCAAGGGGCTGATGCCGAACCCGAAGCTGGGCACGGTTACCCCGAACGTCGCCGAAGCGGTCAAGGCTGCCAAGGGCGGCCAGATCGAATTCCGCGTCGAAAAGGCCGGGATCATCCACGGCGGGATCGGCAAGTTGTCATTCTCGAACGAAGCGCTGAAGGCCAATTTCGAAGCTTTCGTCGATGCGGTGGTCAAGGCCAAGCCGTCGGGCTCGAAGGGCAAGTACGTCCGCAAGGTCGGCCTCAGCTCGTCGATGGGCCCGGGCCTCAAGATCGACCTTACTGAAGTGCAGGGCGCCTAAACGAACGCGCTCGCGAAATTTGCAAAAGGGCCGGGGGGAAACCTCCGGCCCTTTTCGTTTGCCGGCAAAAGTTAGGTCACTGGGCCCGGTCGAACAGCCCGATCGAATGCGCGGGGAGGGCGATTCCCGCTTCGGGGCCGTTCATCCACACCAGCCGCCCGCTCATCGGCTCGAACCCATCGAATTCGACCGACAGATTTTCACCGATCTCGCGCTCGCCGAGTTCGCCGCAGATCTTCATCCCGCTGCGCGAAACGTTGATCACTCCGGCGGGCGCGCGTTCAACTGCCAGCGCCGTGCCTTCGGGAATTGCACCGGCATAGCGGGTCTCGGCCCGGGTATCGGATTGCCGGCTGACCGTGCGGCTGATCCGCCCAAACATGCCAAGGCCCGACGGTTGTTTCTTGCGCTGCAGGGGTGAATGGTCGGTCATGCGGCCACGTTCGCGCATGGATACGGCGAGGCCAAGTCCGGCGCGGCCCAGGTATTCTTGGCTTTTGGCCTGCCCTAGCGGCGGATCGCCCGCAACCGTGCTGCGTGCCGCGCCCCCGATGGGATTACCATAGATGGTTAAGTTAATCTTACCGCGGCCTTGCCTGGGGCAAGGGACACTGCATGGTTTCCAGAACTTGGGAAGGCGGCATGCGGATTTCGGGCGGCGTGATGGCCCTGCCAGGGACCCCGACTTGCTTCAAACTGCCGCTGTGGCAGGGTGCAAGACATGACGCGAATCGCCCTTTTTGCACCGGCCCTGTTGCTGGCATCGTGCTCCAGTCAGCCAGCGGATGCGCCCGTGGCTGACGCCAGCGAGACGGCGGTTGCAACCGCCAGTCCGGACGGCCAAGACGCCCAGGCCGCGACCGCCGCGGCGCAAACTGTGTCATCGCGCTATACCAGCTTCAAGGATTGTAAGCTGATCGAGGAAGGCCAGGGTGAGGACTGGTCGATCTCGCGTTGCCGCGGGCTCGGCGGGATCGGAATCAAGATCAATTACGGCGATGCCCGCGACGATCTGGAGATCGAGCGCCCCGGCAAGCCGCCGGTCGAACTCAAGCTGCCCTATCTTGCCGGCGGCGGGTTCAATGCGCTTGGAGATACGGCCGAGTGGCGTGGCAAAGGGCATGGCGCGGGCTTTGTTCCCACAGCGCTGATCGTGCGGAATACCACTGCAGATGACCCGGAAAACCCTGCGAAGCATACCTCGTTGTTGGTCGTCGTCGATCTGGCGCAGGGCTGCGTGCTGGCTCAGGTCCAGCCCGGTCCCGGGCAGAATGAAAAAGCCAGGGCGATTGCCGATCGGCCAGGACAGCCCTGTTTCAAGGAAAGCGAATGATGCGCGAATGGCTTATTCTTGGCGCTCTGGCCGCTGCGGCTGCCGCGCCGCCTTCGGCTCCGGTCCAGACCCACGCCGAACTCGATGTGGCGCGTGGCAAACCGCAAAGGGTGATCGTTCAAAGCCGCGATTTCGGGCCTGGGAGTGAAAGCGGCTGGCACATCCATCCTGGAACCGAAGTGGCCTATGTCACTTCCGGCCAGTTGGAGCTTCAGGCGGGCGGCAAGACTACGGTGTTGCTGCCGGGTGACAGCTTCACCATGCCGCGGGGGCTGGCGCATAACGGCGCCAATCGCGGCAAGGAAACTGCGCGGGTGGTGATTACCCTGGTTGTCGACAAGGGCGCGGCACCGCGCCAGCCGGTGGCTGCGCCGAAGTGAAGGCGGTTTGCCGAAAACATCTAACCCAACCTCGTCTGGCCTGACCTTGTCGAAGGGCCGTCCTTTTCTTGGTGCCCCACTTCAAGACGCACGAGGAACAAATCGGTCCTTCGGCAAGCTCAGGACATAGGGGCTTTTGGGACAGGGCGGGGCTAGCAATTCATTCGCCGGGCTGCCCGCCGAGGTTGGCTTCGGCATAGCATTCCACCACCAGCGCCAGCGGGCTGCCCTGGGTCAGGCGCAGTAGCGCGCGGTGAGTGGAAATCGCGCCCACCGGACAGCCCGGATCGCCGCGCCGTGATGAAGCCAACGGCTCACGAGTGAATTTCAGGCTTGCCGCGACGCGGCCGAACGGCACTCGGCTTTCGGCCAGTTGGCGGTTCATATCGGGGGTAAGGCGCGCGGGGACGTACCAGTTGTGCGCCTCGGACAGCACGTGCGTACCGCAAGTGAGCTTGACGTGACGATAGCCCAGCACCTCGTCCGCGCCCACACTTAGCGTTGTACGCAGGTCAGCCGGCGGCACAGCATCGGCTCCGCTCACAAATTCGACCTCGATGGCCGCGCCCGGCGCAATGCCGCGCTGGTCACACCACAGCTGCAACGCTGCAGTCGCGCTGGCATGGGCAGCCAGATTGGCTTCGAAGGCGGCGACTTGCGGGTCGGATCCGGGATGGGCGCAGCCTGTCACAGACAGCGATGCGGCGGCGAGCGTCATGGAGAAAAACCCGGACTTTCGAATAAGCTGCGGCCAGTGCGGCCCAATACCGCGCCCCATTAGCCGCGATTTCGATAAAGCGCCAGTGCGGCTTTGGTGCAGTCCAAGTCAGATCCCGCCCGGCACGGCCTCGCGCCCCAGTGCGTTGAGGCCAATGGTCAGCGCCTGACAGACCGCCTCAAGCACCGCCTCGTCGGTTGAGCGCACGACGAAGTTCGCGCCAACCCGGCCTTCGCGGAAGAACGGATAGGAGCCGATCGCGCAGCCTTCGTGCTCACGCTCGGTTTCGCGCAGCAGGTCGGCCACTTCGCTTTCGATCGCCCAGGACCCGACTGTTGCGCTTAGCACGGGGAGCCCGCCCTCAAGCGTACCAGTCAAGGCATCGAGCATGCCGGCCGTGATCGAAGGGACCCCGGCCATCAGGAAGACATTGCCGATCTGGATGCCGGGCGCGCCCGACATGCGGTTGGGGATCAGCTCGGCCCCATCGGGCACACGCGCCATCCGCAGCCGCGCTTCGTTGAGCCCACCGCGGGTTTCGTAATAGCGTTCCAGGATCGCGCGGGCTTCGGGATGGATCACCACACCCACGCCCAGCGCTTCGGCCACGGCATCGACGGTGATGTCGTCATGGGTCGGGCCGATCCCGCCGGTGGTGAACAGGTAGTCGTTGCTGGCGCGCAGCGCGTTGACCGCCGCGACGATCGCCTTGGTGTCGTCCGCCACCACCCGCACTTCGGACAGGCGAATGCCCTGGACGTTGAGCCAGGTCGCGACCTGCGCGACGTTCTTGTCCTGCGTGCGGCCTGACAGGATTTCGTCGCCGATAACGAGCAGGGCGGCTTTCCAGATGCGGGTTGGATGGGTCATGCTGGGAGGCTAGTTGATATGGCAAGTTCGTGCAATTTCTGGTTCACGCAGAGGGCGCAAAGGGAGAAAAGGGCGCAAAGATGTCAGGCTTGCGGCGAAGCCGCCTGTGATCTCAACATTGCGAGTGACGCAGCATATGGAAAGTGAAACCGCTTCGCGGACTGCACCACCTCTTTGCGTCCTTCTTATCCTTTGCGCTCTTTGCGAGAACCCCTTCAACCCTCAACCAGCTCCCGCGCCCGCGTGAAGTGCAGTACACCATCATCAATCGGCGCCTGGCGCATGTCCTGCTTGTCGCGGCGGTAATCCTGGTTGAGCCGCCATGGCAGGCTGGGGGCGTTCTTGGGCATCTTGTCCTTGCCGCGCTCGAGGTAGCCCGACGAGAAATCCGAGAAGACGTCGTCGGGGGTGAGGCCCGCATCGGCGGGCAGCACCGGGGTAGCGGCGACCGCGCCATAGGCGTCCATCTGCTTCAGCAGCCGGGTTATGTACTCGCCCACGATATCGACCCGCAGCGTCCAGCTGGCATTGATATAGCCGAATACGCCCGCAAGGTTGGGCACGTTCGAAAACATACAGTTGCGGTAATAGAAGTGGCTGCCGAAATCGACCGGCTTGCCATCGACCGAAATCGCGATCTTGCCGGCGAAGGCCAGATTGAGCCCGGTGGCGGTCACGATCACATCCGCATCGAGGTGCTTGCCTGACTTGAGCTTGATCCCGGTGGCATCGAAACTGTCGATATGGTCGGTCACCACATCGGCCTTGCCCTGTTTGATCGCAGTGAAGAAATCGGCGTCGGGCACCAGGCACAGCCGCTGCTCCCACGGATTGTAGGGCGGCACGAAATCGGTTTCGTTGTAGTGGGCCCCAAGGCTCTTGGCGGTTTCGCCCAGGATGAACTCCTTGGCCTTTTCCGGGTTGTTGCGCACGCGCTTGAACATCAGGTCCTGCAGGGTGATGTTCTTGAACCGGGTGATCGCATAGGCAATCTTCTCCGGCAGAACCTTGCGCAGTCCGTTGGCGATCGCATCGCGGGCCGGGCGGCTGACCATGTAGGTCGGGGTGCGCTGCAACTGGGTGACATGCGCCGCGCCCGATTGGGCCATGGCCGGTAGGATCGTCACCGCCGTCGCGCCCGATCCGATCACCACCACCTTCTTGCCGGTATGGTCGAAGTCCTTGGGCCAGAACTGCGGGTGGATGATCGTGCCCTTGAATTTGTCGCGGCCCTTGAACTGCGCATCATAGGGATCGTCGTAATCATAATAGCCAGAGCCTAGGAACAGGAACCGGCCCTTGATCTGCTGGTGCGCGCCATCGTCCTGCTGGGTGGTGACGGTCCACAGCGCGGTCTTGCTGTCCCAATCGGCCGAGATCACCTTTTGTCCGAACCGCATTGTCTCGCGCAGGCCGTATTCGTCGGCGATGTCGTTAAGGTATTCAAGGATCGACGGGCCATCGGCGATCGACTTTTCATGCTTCCACGGGGCGAAGGAAAAGCCCAGGGTGTGCATGTCGCTGTCGCTGCGGATCCCGGGATAGCGGAACAGGTCCCAGGTCCCGCCGATCTGTTCGCGCCGGTCAAGGATCGCAAAGCGCTTGTCGGGGCAATCCTGCTTCATGTGCACCGCCATGCCGATGCCCGAAATCCCGGCCCCGACGATGATCATGTCGAGAACTTCCCCGATCGGTGAATGCGCATTCATCGCTGCTGCTTCTCCCAAGCAATTTACATTTGTGTCAGTATAGCCGCGCCCGCGCGGGATTGCCAGCATCATGCGGGTTTGGCACAGCATGGCAATGCCGATTATTGCAGCGCGCCGCTATGCCGGTGGAAAGCCATCCGAAAATGCCGTGCCGGTCAACGGCGCAGAACGTGCTGCGCCGACCAGGGGCAGCTTCGACTGGATCGGCCTGGCCGATCCCTCAGTTGAAGAGATGGAGCTGGTCCGCAGCCAGTTTGCACTGCACCCGCTGGCGGTCGAAGACGCGCTCAACCCCGTCCAGATGCCCAAGATCGAAGTCTATGGGCAGCAGCTGTTCATCGTTGCCCGCACCGCCGCGAATCAGGAGGGCGACAACATCGCCTTCGGCCAGACCGCGATATTCCTGGGGCAGGATTTCATCATCACTGTCCGGCTCGGTTCGACCAGGGCTCATTCGCAATTGCGGAACCGGCTGGAGATTGACGCTGAACGCCTGTCCGAGGGGCCGGACTATGTCGCTCACGCGGTGCTCGATTTTATCGTCGACGGGTTCCAGCCGATTCTCGAAAAGTTCGAAGATTCGGTCCAGGCGATGGAAGAAAGCGCAATCGACAAGTTCCCCGAGCCTTCGACGATCCGCCGCATCTTCCGCCTGCGCAGGCAGTTTCGCCGCTTCACCAGGATCATCGGGCCGATGGAAGAGGTCTGCGAGCGGCTGACTTTCACCGATCTTCCGGTGATCGATCCTTCGGCGCGGATATGGTTTCGCGACGTGCTCGATCATGTCCGCCGTACGCTCGCGCGGATGAACGGACTGCGCGATACCCTGGCCAGCATCGTCGAAACCGCCAGCCTGCTTGAACAGCATCGCCAGGGCGATATGACCCGGCAACTTGCCGCCTGGGCCGCGATCCTCGCCGTCCCGACCGCGATCGCTGGAATCTACGGAATGAACTTTGACTACATGCCCGAACTGCACAGCAAGTGGGGTTATCCGGCGGTCTGGGGCGTGATCCTGACGATCTGCGGCGGGCTGTGGCTGCGGTTCCGCCGGATCGGCTGGCTCTAGCTTCCTGTGGACACCCACGCCGCGCTGTAGCGAATCTGTCTAATCCCTGTCATGGCGCTGTCACATTTGCGCAAAGAGGGGTTTTGCGATGTTCGGTTGGTTCCAGCGGCTGCTGCCGCATTCAGGCGATTTCTACGTCCTGTTCGAACGGCATGCCGTGGCGATCGTCAGCGCGGCCGATGCGCTGGCCCAACTGACCGCCGGCCAGGGTGACCGTACCGCACACCTGCGCACGATCCGCGACCGCGAGCACGATGCCGACGAGGTGATCCGCGAAACCCTGCACGAAGTCCGCCAGACCTTTCTGACCCCGTTCGATCGCGGTGCGATCACCGCGCTGATCGGATCGATGGACGATACGATTGACGAAATGAACCGTTCGGCCAGCGCAATCGAGCTGTTCGAGGTCCAAACATTCGATCCGCAGATGAAGCAGATCGGGGTGCTGGTGCAGGATGCCAGCCGGCTGATTGCCGAAGCCGTGCCCTTGCTCCGCGATGTCGAGCGCAATGGCCGCCGGCTGCACGAACTGACCGCCAAGCTCGTCAAACTTGAGGGCGAGGTCGATATTCTCCACGATATCGGGATGAAGAACGCGTTCCAGGCCCAGAAGGACGATCCCGATCCGCTGGCTTTCATCGTCAAGCGCGAAATCTACAAAAATCTCGAACGGGTTGCCGATGCCTTTGAGGATGTCGCCAACGAAATCGACAGTCTGGTCATCGACCACGGCTGAGGCCGCAACATGACAAGGGAGAATGGCAATGCATGAGCTTGCCTTTCCACTGCTGGTCGGCCTGATCGTGATCGCGCTGGCCTTCGATTTCCTCAACGGCCTTCATGATGCCGCCAATTCGATCGCGACCGTGGTTTCGACCCGGCTGCTTTCGCCGTTCTGGGCGGTAACTTTCGCCGCGGTTGGCAATTTCGCGGCCTATTGGCTGATCCCGCTGCATGTCGCCGAAACGATCGGCAAGGGGATCATCAACAAGGACGTGGTGACCCCGGGCGTGGTCTTCGGAGCCTTGATCGGGGCGATGTTCTGGAATGTGGTGACCTGGCTCAAGGGTATCCCATCCAGCTCCAGCCACGCCCTGCTTGGCGGCCTGCTCGGTGCCGGGATTGCCCATGCCGGGTTCGATGCGGTGGAAACCAAGAAGACGGTCGAAACGCTGTTCGCAATCTTCCTGTCGCCGATGATCGGGTTCGGCCTGGCCATGCTGATGGTGCTGATCACCTCGTGGTTGTTCAAGGGTTTCCAGCCGCGCAGTGCCGAAGGTGTGTTCAAGACGCTGCACCTGTTTTCCAGCGCGGCCTATTCGATCAGCCACGGCGGCAACGATGCCCAGAAGACGATGGGGATCATCACGGTCCTGCTCTATTCGACCGGCTATCTGCAGGGGGACTTTCATATCCCGACCTGGGTGGTGATCAGCTGCTATCTGGCGATTTCGCTCGGCACGCTGTCGGGCGGGTGGCGGATCATCAAGACGATGGGCACCAAGTTCACCAAGCTGAACCATCACACCGGTTTCTGCGCCAGCACAGCTGGATCGATCGTGGTGTTCGGCGCAAGCTTCATGGGTATTCCGGTTTCCACCACTCACGCCATCACCGGGTCGGTTATCGGCACCGGCGCTGCCCGCAAGGCCAGTGCAGTGCGCTGGGGCGTGGCGGGACGGGTGGTGACGGCATGGTTCATCACCATCCCGATGAGCGCCACAGTGGGTGCGATCTTCTATACCCTGACACGGATATTCACCCACTGACTCCGGTCTGGCGGCGCGCTAGGCGCTGACCGGCAGCGTCGGCCACATTTCGGTGATCTCTTTGCCGTCGAACACGGCGATCTCGCCGAACTGCAAGAACAGCGCCTCGCTCTGATCGGGGCGCAGGAACACGGTGTCGTCGGGTTTCAGGTCGATCAAATTCGATCCGGTCAGCAGTTCCTGGTTGGAACTGCGGCCCATCAGCTTGGAATACTGCAGCCCCGGCGGCGAGACCGGCTTGGCCAGCCAGTGACCGCCGTGGATGAAGAAGCCGCGGGTGGTATTGCGATCCCACCAGTGCATCGCGCCCGAAAAAGCTTCGATTCCGGGCAAGGCCTGGTCCTTGCCGGCCTTGATTACGGGGGTGGCGATGAAGGCGGCGGGTGTAAGATCGGGCAGGTCTTCGTAGTCAAAGTCCCCCGGCTTGACGAAGGCCGAGCCGACCGAGACTTCGTTCGCCACGGTCCCCTTACAGTGGCGGCGGAAGGTCGGGCTGCCGGCTGAATTGAGCGTGAGCCCGGCGGGATTGAGACCTTCCGTTTTGAGCACTGCGATCGCCCGGGCATAGGCCTCTTGCGCATCGGCCCAGGCACTGTCCGGGCTGGGCATCTTGGGCACGTGCGGATCGTATCCCATCAGCCCGGCCACTTCGACGTCCGCTGCTCTGGCCTGACGCACTGCGGCGGCAAGTGCGGCCGGATCGGCGAACCCGCCGCGGTGCAGTCCGACGTCGATCTCCAGGTTAACGCGCAGTGCAATCCCGCGCGCCTTGGCGGCTTCGGCGTACTGCTTCAGCCGCTCGGGCGTATCGATCAGCCACTGCATGCGCGGGCCCGGATCTGTCGCGGCATCGCTCACCACGCGCAGGAATTCGCTGACCGGGAGCGGCTTGCCTCCCAGGTAGTCGGCATTCGGATGGATCGCGATCAGTTGCCGCAGCATCTCGGCACTGAACACCATCAACCGCTGTGTGCCCATTGCGCGCAGGATCGCATCGAGCAATTGCGGAACGGGCAGCGATTTCGCCACGACCCGCAGCGGCAGCTTGGCTACGTCAGTGCTGTTGCGGATCGCCGCAGTATTGGCCGTGAGCCGCGCACGGTCCAGCACCAGCGCCGGCTTGTTCAGCCCGGCGCGTTTCAGAGCGGCAGCCAGGCCATTGAAATATGTATCATGCATTGCGCCGATCTCCTCTGGCCGCGCGGCCCAGGTGCCGATCCCGGCCA
The DNA here is from genome assembly GCA_964582485.1 of uncultured Novosphingobium sp. Lineage (GTDB taxonomy): Bacteria > Pseudomonadota > Alphaproteobacteria > Sphingomonadales > Sphingomonadaceae > Novosphingobium. The sequence continues at coordinate 2,745 of CAZOSI010000033.1, read as the reverse complement.
GAGCCAGCGCCCCCCCGCCAATCAAGACCGAGCGGCGCTTCATCCCAGCAATTTCTGCAGAAACGGGTTCATCATCCATCCGCGCGGATCAACCGAACGCCGAACTCTGCCCACTTCGGCGAACATCGGATAGAGCGCCGAGAGCTCTTTCGCGCCAAGCGAATGGAGCTTGCCCCAATGCGGGCGCCCGCCGGTTTCGCGCAGCACCGGCTCGGCGAGCTCAAACATCCAGTCGTGGTCTTCTCGGTACCAGGTGTGGACCGCGATCGAACCGCATTCGCGCTCGTAGAACGGGGACAGCCAGGCATCATCCGCCGCGATGATCCGCGCCTCGATTGGGAAGAACACCCCCGGCGCATCGCGCTCGATCCGGGCGATAATCTCGCGCAGCGCGCCGACCTGCTGAGCAATCGGCACGTGGTATTCCATCTCTTTGAAACGGACCGGGCGTTCGTTGGAAAGCAGCTTCCAGCCTTCGTCGATCGCCACCTCGGGCGGGATATCGGCCATCGCCGCCTGAGCAGCGCGGCGGCGCAGCGCAGGGGTGAACTCAAACAGATCGCGCAGGTTCTTTAACGCCATTAGCGTTTCGACATCCTGATCTGCCCCGCGCGGGCGGACCGGCTCGTCAGTGGTGTCATGGGTGATCAGCGCCGACTTGCCGGTGAACGGAAGGATAAGGAACTCGGCATTGCGGTGCCGCCCGGCCAGGGCCGGCCAGTCGCGCAGCATTTGCTCGGTATCGACCAGCGTGACGACCTTCTTGACCCGGCTGAGCGGCCGGTTCTGCAGCGTCACTTCGCTGATCACGCCGAACCCGCCCAGCCCGACCCGGGCGGCGTGGAACAGTTCGGGGCGTTGGTCTCGGCTGCATTCGGCAACTTCTCCAGAGGGCAGGACAAGCCGCATTGCGGTTACCTCACCGTGGAGCGCCTTCACCCCCTTGCCGGTGCCATGGGTGGCGGTGGCGAGCCCGCCCGCCAGGGTCTGCTTGTTGATATCGGGCAAGTTGGGCATTTCCTGCCCGATAGCGGCCAGCGCCGGGCCAAGCGTGGACAGCCTGGTTCCGGCCCGGACCGTGGCGGTATGAGCTGCTGGATCGTGCCCGATCAGACCAGAGAGCCGGTCAAGTGAGAGCAGCGTTCCCGATGTCGGGACCAGCGCGGTGAAGGAATGTCCCGAGCCGACCGGGCGGATCGGCTTTGCCCCCTGCATCGCCGCGACCAGTTCTGCCTCATCGGCAGGGGCGGCGCGGGACGCGGGATAGGCATGCTCGTTCCCGGCCCAGTTGGACCACAGCATCCGGCCTTGTCCGTCGGTAGCGGGCAGGGCTTCGGGTTCACGGCTGAGGTGCCAGCGCCGTCCGGCAAGCGCACCCGCGCCCAGCGCCAGTGCGCCGACGCCGCCCAGCAAGACTTTGCGCCGGCTGGTCACTTGGTACCCTCGCGCCCGGCCATGAACCTGATCAGCGCCTTGAAGTCATCAGGCTTGCACTGAAAACACTGACCGCCCGCCGGCATTCCGCCCTTGCCCTGAATCGTAGCGGCCAGCAGCGCGGCCTCGCCCTGCTCCCAGCGCGGATTCCAGCGGGTCCGGTCTCCGGCCAGGGGGGCAAGCGAATCCTGGACCGTGTGGCAGGCCTTGCATGAGCCGGCGTAAAGTTCGGCCAGGCGCGGATCCTTTGGGGATAACGCGGCGCTTTGCTGCGCCGTCAAAGGCACGGGTTGGGGTTCGGCCGGGCCACAGGCCGCCAGTGTCAGCATGGAAATTGCGAGCAGGCGGTGCATGATTCTCCCTTCCCCTGATGATGAAATCTAGCTATCGCTATATTTCTGTCAAGCCGGGAGCCGCATGATCCGCAAGCCAACCCAGAAGCGTGCCCTGGCAACCTATGAGCGGTTACTCGACGCTGCGGGGGAACTGTTGGCGGAACTCGGAGTTGAGCGGATCAGCACCAATCTGGTTGCTGCCCGAGCCGGGGTCAGCCCGCCGACGCTCTATCACTACTTTGCCGACAAATATGCGCTGCTGGGCGCGCTGGGCGAGCGGCTGATGGCCGCCCAGAATGCGCTGGTCGCGCTTGATCCGCTGCTGGGTGAAGCGGTGATCGCCCAGGTCCTGCTCGACCATGTAACGCTGACCCGCGCCAGTCCCGGCGGACCGTGGGTGATGCGGATGTTGCGCGCGGTGCCGCAGCTCGCCGAAGTGCGGCTGGCCTCGCACCGCGAACTGGCGACCGCGCTGGCGCGCCAGGCCTGGGTCGCCGATCCCTGGGCCGACCGCGCCGTCCTGGAACGGCGGGCCCGGCTGGCAGTCGATCTGGGCTATGCCGCGATCGAGCTGGTGTTCGACCAACCTGACCTCGATGAAGCCGCGATCATGGCCGATGCCGCCCGGGCAATCCGGGCGGTGTTGGATTGAACGTTTGCGGTTTTTTGGAACACTAACGGGATTGCGCTTGCCAGAATCGCCTACACGGTCTGATCACAGCAAATCTGGCCCAAGGCGGTGGACCACAAGCGGAGGATTGAATGGTTGCGCCGGCAATTGGGCCGTTGAAAATACAACGTGACAGCGTGAGGTCAGCCCCGGTGGTTTTGCGCCGCGCAGCTAAGGGCACCACGGCGGGTCGCCTGCTGTCGTTCGTGCTCGGGCTTGTGCTGGTGACCTTTGTGTTCCCCGACCATGCGAAAGCCGCGTCCTACTGCGACAAGTATCCTGAACGGCTTGGTGAAGTTCAATTGA
>CAZOSI010000032.1:2696-21413 GCA_964582485.1 uncultured Novosphingobium sp. | reverse complement strand
GTCAATTGCCGCGTTTTTCCGGGGCACAGCCGCGAAGAAATCCGCCAGGAACTGGAACGCGTGATCGGCATGCCCCTGGTGAAGGTTACGGCGATCAGCGGCGAGGATTCGATTTCCTCCCCCGCCTCGCCGATGCGGCCCGATTTCGTTGCCGCGGTGACCAGGGCGGTCGGCATCACCTATCCGGGGGTCACCATCGTGCCGAGCCAGACTTCGGGCGCGACCGATTCGATGTGGTACCGCGCGCTGGGCGTGCCGGCCTATGGCGCCAGCCCGACCTTCAGCAAGGATTCCGAAGACTTCGCGCACGGCCTCAACGAGCGGGTCCGGCTGTCAAACATCAAGCCGGGGATCAACTACTTCCTGATCCTGTTCACCGACCTGTCGAAATAAGCGCGGCGAGGCCGCTGCGGGCAATCGCGGCGGCCTCGCCCTCGGCGAAGGTTTGGGGCGAAAGACACAGTTCCAGCCACAGTCCGTCAACCAGTGCGGTGACGGCAATCGCGGTGCGGCGCAGGTTTTCGGCGGGCACGCCGTCCGCGCTGAGCAGGGCTTCAAGCCCGGCGCGGAACCGGCCGTACTGTTCGTCATGCAGCCCGGCGATCTCGGGCCGGGCGCGGACCAGGCTCCAGAACGCGATCCAGGTGGAGAGCAGATCGCTGTCGGCGATCGGCGGAAGCAGGCTGGCGCTGACATAGGCGTCCAGCCGGGCCCGGGGGTCACCACCTGCGGCCAGAACCGCCTGGTCCAACGCGTCGGCCACCTGCGCTTCGACATGGGCATAGGTCGCCGCGATAAGCGCATCGACTCCGCCGAAATAGTGCCCGATCAGCCCCGGTGAGACTCCGGCCTCGACCGCAATCACCCGCACGCTGGCCCCGGCGGCTCCTTCGCGGGCGAGCACCCGCGCGCAGGCCTCAATCAGGCTGGCGCGGCGCTCGTCGGGTTCGGCCCTTCGGAAAGCGGGTTGCGGTGTCATTGCGCTTGTTATACGATCGTTCAACAATTCAATCAAGGATTCGCTGGGGACCTATGACCAAGCTCGATCATGCCTTTGCGGAAATCGCCGGTGAGGATGTCGATCCCGATGCCGATTTCAGCCTGCCGGGCTGGATCTATCACGACCGCGAATTCTTCAATCTGGAAATGGAGCGGATATTCCGCCCATCGTGGCAGATCGTCTGCCATATCAGCGAGATTGCCGGTCCCGGTGACTATCGCACGCTCGACTATCTGGGTGAGAGTGTCATCGTGATCCGCGGCGATGACGGTCAGATCCGCGCCTTCACCAACGTCTGCCGCCATCGCGCGATGCGTCTGGTAGAGGGTCCTTCGGGTTGCACGAAGAAGCTGGTCTGCCCCTATCACGCCTGGACCTTCGAAACCGACGGGCGCCTTTCCGGCGTTCCGATGAAGTCCGAATATCCGGCGCTCAAGCTGGAAGAAAACGGCCTCGTCCCCGTCGCGATCGAAGTGTGGCACGGCTTTGTCTTCGTTCGTCTGGAGGATGCTGGCTTCCCCTCGGTCGGCGAAATGATGGCCCCTTTCGAAGCCGAAGTCGCGCAATACCGGTTTGAGGACATGCAGCCGATGGGCGATGTCCGTCACCGCCCGCGCGGGGTCAACTGGAAGAACGTGGGCGACAACTATTCCGACAACCTGCACATTCCGGTGGCGCACGACGGGCTGACCCGGCTGGTCGGCAAGACCTACCGGATCGAGGCGCACGGCTGGGCCGACCGGCTCAAGGGCGATGTCGTGAAGAACGACAAGCAGAACTTCTGGGAGAAGTTCTACGGCGCCCACATGCCCAAAGTGGATCACCTGTCCGACGAGGCGCACGGATTGTGGCTCTATTACAAGCTGTGGCCGAACATGGCCTTCGACATCTACGCCGACCAGATCGACTTCATGCAGTGGCTCCCGGTCAGCCCGACCGAGTGCCTGCTGCGCGAGGTCGCCTACGCGCTACCAGACGATCGCCGCGAGATGAAGCTGGTCCGCTATGCCAACTGGCGGATCAACCGCAACGTCAATGCCGAGGATACCTGGCTGATCACCCGCGTCCAGCAGGGGATGCAGAGCAAGACCTATGGGAACGGCCCGATCGGCACAAGCGAGGTCTGCCTGCGCAGCTTCGCGAAGAAAATCCGCGCCCTGATCCCCGAAGCAAGGCAGCCATTTCAGCCGGCAGCCGGATGGAGCGGGCGGTGACCGGACTTTCCTACATCGCGGTCGACTGTCACCTTCGGAAGATGACCGTCGGACAAGAAATGATTCCTTCCCCTGGACTGTGGTCCAAGCGGTCCATGGCCGCCCAGTGAACAGCAAAGTGAAACCATGACCAAGACTTACGATGCCCTGATCATCGGCGGCGGCCACAACGGCCTGACCTGCGCCTTCTACCTCGCCAAGGCCGGCATGCGGGTGCGGGTGCTCGAACGCCGCCACATTGTCGGCGGCGCGGCGGTGACCGAGGAGTTTCACCCCGGCTTCCGCAATTCGACCGCCAGCTACACCGTCAGCCTGCTGCGGCCCAAGGTGATCGCCGACATGCGGCTGCACGATTACGGCTACCGCGTGATCGAGCGGACGATCAGCAACTTCTTCCCGTTCGAGAACGACTATGTGAAGCTGGGCGGCGGCCCGGGCCGGACCGAGGCGGAGTTCGCGCGCTTCTCCAAGAATGACGCCGAGGCCTATCCCAAGTACGACGCTGCGCTGGAAAAGGTCGCCAATGTGTTGCGCGACCTCAGCTTGCAGATCCCCCCCAATGTCGGTGGCGGCCTCGCCTCGCTGGTATCGGCGGCCAAGCAGGGCTGGCCGATGGCCAATCTCGATATTTCGGTCCAGCGCGACCTGCTCGACATCTTCACCAAGAGCGCCCGCCAGTTCCTCGATGGCTGGTACGAGCACGACTATGTCCAGTCGGCCTTCGCTTTCGATGCCGTAGTCGGCAACTACGCCGGAGTTTCGACCCCCGGCTCGGCCTATGTCCTGCTCCACCACGTGTTCGGCGAAGTAAACGGCAAGCTGGGCGCCTGGGGCCACGCGGTCGGCGGCATGGGCGCGATCACCCAGGCCATGGCCCGCGCCTGCGAAGATGCGGGCGTCGAAATCAGCCTCGAGGCGCCGGTCGCTCAGGTGCTGGTCGATGGCGGCAAGGTCAAGGGCGTCAAGCTGGAAAGCGGCGAGGAGATTGCTGCATCGATCGTCGCTTCGAACGCCGGGCCGGCGCTCCTCTATCGCCAGCTGGTCGATGAAAGCGATCTCGACGACGATTTCAAGCGCCGGATCAAGGGCTTCAAGACCTGTTCGGGCACGTTCCGGATGAACGTCGCGCTGTCCGAACTGCCCAGCTTTTCGGTGCTGCCGGGCAAGGAAAAGGCCGAGCATCACACCGCCGGGATCATCATCGCGCCGGGCATGGATTACATGGATCAGGCCTTCATCGATGCCCAGCAGCACGGCTGGTCGAAGAAGCCGATTGTCGAGATCAAGATCCCTTCAACCGTCGACAACACGCTTGCTCCCGAAGGCCAGCATGTCGCCAGCCTGTTCTGCCAGCAGTTCGATCCGACAGTCGACTGGGATGCCAACCGTGACAAGGTGGCGGACCTGATCATCGATACGGTCAACGACCACGCGCCCAACTTCAAGAAGAGCGTGATCGCCACGCAAATCCACTCACCGTGGGACCTGGAGCGCAAGTTCGGGCTGATCGGCGGCGATATCATGCACGGCACGATGGGGATTGACCAGCTGTGGGCCGCTCGTCCGGTGCTGGGGCACGGCGACTATCGCGGGCCCATTAAAGGCCTCTACATGTGCGGGGCGGGAACCCATCCCGGCGGCGGCGTGACCGGCGCACCGGGCCACAATGCGGCCGCGGCGATCCTTGCGGATCGGCCGTTCATCCGGAAGATTTTGAGGAGCTGACCCACCAGTAAACCGGCAGGCCAGCCAGCATCAGCAATCCGGCATAGATCAAGGCTTCGAGGCCCAGCCCATATTCGGCCCAAACCACAAAGGCACAGGCGACCGCAGCTGCGAACAGCGTGAGGGCGGTGGTACTGCCGAGCCGCAGAACTGCAAGCGCGCTCATCAGATAAGCGACCAGCCCCGCCGCCAGGCTGACCGAGGCGATGAAATTGAACAGATCACCCAGCCCGCGCTGGTAGTTCATCAGTGTCACGATGGAGAGCAGGCCGCTTGAGACCAGGTGTGAGCGGACCGGGCTTCCGGCGGCATTCTCGGCGGCAAACCAGGCCGGGAACACCCCGCCCTTGGCCATCGCCCACGGCATTTCGGCCTGAACCAGGACCCAGCCATTGAGCGTTCCGAATGCACTTACTGCGGCGAACAGCGCGACCACTATTGCGACCTCAGAGCCAAACACCCGGCCCAGAAAATCGGCCACTGGCGCGGTTGAGGCGCCGGCTTCTGTCACCGGCATGTAGAACGCAAAGGCGGCTGATATGCCCAGATAGACAAGTCCTGCAATAGCCACACCCCACAGCGTTGCCAGGGGAATGTTGCGCGCCGGATTGGCAACCTTGTTCGCCGGGACCGTAGCGGCCTCAAGGCCAAGGAAGGCCCAGAAGGTAAGGCCCGCGGCAGAAGCAATCTTGTCGGCAGTGAACGGGATCTGCGGGTCGGGCGCGCGCGGCGCACCCGTCAGCGCGAACCACAGTGCAACCAATATCAGCAGAGCCAGCGGTAACAATTTCAGCACCACCGTCCATTCCTGCAAGCGCCCGGCGGCATCGACCCCGCGAATGTTGACCAGGGTTACCACCCATACGCAGGCCACGGCAAGCACCGCAGGTGCGCCCGTGGTGGTGGCCAATGCCGGGAAAATCAGCGCCAGCGCACTCACCACCGCCACCGCCACGGCGGCATTACCCACCCAGCTCATCACCCAATAGGCCCAGGCAGTCACAAACCCGGCCAGCGGCCCAAATGCCTCGCTGGCATAGGCATAGGGTCCGCCGGCGAGCGGCAAGCGCCGCGAAAGCGCGGCAAACACCAGGGCCAGGGCCAAAGCTCCCACGATAGTGATGGCCCAGCCGGCAAACTGATTCCATCCCAATGGCGCCAACTGTGCGGGCAGGACATAGATTCCCGATCCCACCATGTTGCCAACTACCAGCGCCAACAATGCCCAAAAACCCAAGCTGCGCTGGTCGGTCGTGTTCACCCGGCTGCTCCCCAATCCCCAATTGCTCGCAACCTATCGCTTGATTGCGGCGCGTCACCATGTTTCTGCTGCGCGCATGGCAAGTGTTACCACCCGATCCTGGCTTTCGCGCCTTGGCCAATACCATCCGCGCCTGATCGAGGCTGCGCTGGCGATGAATGACAATGACGTGCCGCGCGCCGAATTCCTGCTGCGTGAGCATCTCAAGGCCGACCCCTTCGATGTCGCCGCGATCCGGATGTTTGCCGAGGTCGCTGGCCGGATCGGACGCTACAAGGACAGCGAGACGCTGCTGCGCCGGGCGCTGGAACTGTCGCCCGCCTTCACCGCCGCGCGGGCCAACCTGGCGCTGGTGCTCTACCGCCAGAACCGTCCCGATGAGGCGATTGCCCAGCTGGATCAGGTCATCGCCGAAGAGCCCGAGAACCCCGGCCACGCCAACCTGCAAGCCGCCGCCAAGGGCAGAATCGGTGAGTTTGAGGATGCGATTGAACTCTACCGTTCGGTGCTGGCCAAAGCCCCGAACCAGCCGCGCGTTTGGATGAGCTTTGGGCACATGCTCAAGACCGTTGGCCAGTTGGAGGAAGGCGTTGCCGCCTACCGCAAGGCCATCGCCTTGATGCCAACGCTAGGCGAAGTCTGGTGGAGCATGGCCAACCTCAAGACCGTGCGGTTCACCGACGAAGACATCGCAGCGATGCAGGCGGCGCTGGAATCGCCTGACCTGGCCAAGGAGGACCGTTTCCATCTCGACTTCGCGCTGGGCAAGGCGCTGGAGGATCGCGGAAGCACAGACGATGCCTTCGCACATTACGCCAAGGCCAACGCGCTGCGCCGCGAGGATCTCGACTATTCGGCCGATGAGACCAGTCGCTTTGTCGACCGCCTGATCGAGATCGCTACGCCCGAGTTCTTTGCTACACGCGCCGGGCAGGGCTGCGATGCCAGCGACCCGATCTTCGTGCTGGGTATGCCGCGCGCCGGATCGACGCTGGTTGAACAGATCCTCTCCAGCCACTCGATGATCGAGGGCACCACTGAATTGCCCGATATCCCGGCGATGGCCCGGCGGGTGTCAAATTACCCGCTCAACCTGCCCGAGCTGGGAGGCGACACGCTCGCTGATCTTGGTGAAGAATTCCTCCGCCGCAGCCGGATCCAGCGCAAGACCGAGCGGCCGATGTTCATCGACAAGCTGCCCAACAACTGGATGCACCTGGTCTATATCCTGGCTATCCTTCCGAACGCCCGGATCGTCGATGCGCGGCGTCACCCGCTCGGCTGCTGCTTTTCCAACTTCAAGCAGCATTTCGCCAAAGGGCAGGCGTTCTCCTACAGCCTGGAAGACATGGGGCGCTATTATGCCGACTATGTCCGGCTGATGGCACAGATCGATGCTGTGCTGCCGGGACGGGTCCACCGGGTGACATACGAACGCATGGTCGATGATACCGAAGCTGAGGTGCGGGCACTCCTGAGATACGTCGGCGTGCCGTTCGAAGAGGCTTGCCTTGCGTTTTACAAGACCGAACGCGCTGTTCGTACCCCTAGCAGCGAACAGGTCCGCCAGCCGATCTTTCGCGAAGGGACCGAGGCCTGGAAGCCGTTCTCTGAGCACCTCGATCCGCTGCGCGCGGCGCTGGGGCCGGTTCTTGAATCTTACCCTGACGCACCGGAATCGTGGTAAATCTGCCACGCCTGCCAGCCAATTGGTAATTTCTTAACGTGGCTGCTTGACGGGAAGCGGAGCACGAATCAGGGTTGAATCGGAAACCCAAGAGAACAAGGGGCTATTTCATGCGTATTGCCACTCGCCGCGCCACATTTGCTGCGCTGCTCACATCGACCGCGCTGGTTGCTTCGCCGGCCCTGGCCCAGGATGCCGCTGCCGAAGCTGACGAGGTCGATGCCACTGAAATCGTCGTCACCGCGCAGAAGCGCTCGGAAAGTCTGCAGAACGTTCCGATCTCGATCCAGGCGATTGGCACCCAGAAGCTTGAACAGCTCAACATCTCGAACTTCAGCGGCTATGCCCAGCAGCTTCCCTCGGTTTCGTTCCAGGGTTCGGGCACCCCGGGCGTTAACGTGATCTATATGCGCGGCGTCGCCTCGGGCGGGGACGGCAACCACTCGGGCTCGCTGCCTTCGGTTGGCGTTTACCTCGATGAACAGCCGGTCACCACGATCGGCGGCAATCTCGATGTCTATATCTACGACATTGCCCGGATCGAAAGCCTATCGGGTCCGCAGGGCACGCTCTATGGCGCCTCGTCGCAGGCCGGAACGATCCGCATCATCACCAACAAGCCCGATCCGAGCCGCGCTTACGGCGCCATGGATGCCGAGGTCAATTCGGTGTCCCACGGGGACATTGGCGGCAAGATGGAATTCTTCCTGAACGCCCCGATCAACACCAAGATGGCACTCCGCGTGGTTGGCTATTACAAGCGTGACGCCGGCTATATTGACAATGTTCCCGGATGCCGGGCGTTCCTGCCCGAGACCAATCCGGTTGGCTGCCCGCCGGCAACAAATGGCGGGATCCGGATGAGCAATGCTGCGCTGGTCGAAGCCGACTACAACGAAGCCGAAACCATCGGCGGCCGCGCTGCGCTCGGGATCGAGCTCAACGACAATTGGACCGTCACGCCGACGGTGATGTACCAGAGCACCAGTTCGCGGGGTTCGTTTGCCTTCGATCCCTCGGTCGGCGATCTCGAAGTGCAGCACTTCTTCCCCGAATACCGCAAGGACCACTTCGCCCAGGCCGCGCTGACCATCGAGGGCAAGATCGGCAATTGGGACGTCACCTATGCAGGCGCCTATCTCGACCGGAAAACCGCGAGTTCGAGTGACTATACCGATTATGCGGAAGCGTACGATTCGCTTTATTCGTATTACGGCGGCCTGGCAGGGTACTTCTATTTCACCGATTCGGTGGGCAATACGATCAACCCCAGCCAAAAGGTGATCGGCAGCGATCACTTCACGAAGGCCAGCCAGGAGCTGCGGATCGCTTCGCCTTCCGACGCCCGCATCCGTCTGGTCGCCGGTCTGTTCTGGCAGCGCCAGACGAACGACATCCACCAGGATTACCAGGTCGCCAACCTTGGCCCGCTGGCCTCGGTCAACGGTCTGCCGGGCACGCTGTGGCTGACCGAGCAGTACCGCGTTGACAAGGACTATGCAGCCTTCGGTGAACTGAGCTTCGATCTGACCGATCAGCTGACCTTCACTGCTGGCGGCCGCTATTTCAAGTATGACAACACGCTGGTTGGTTTCTTCGGATTTGGCCGCAATCCCAACGGCAACTATTCCGCCACGCCTTACAATGCGGCGGGATCGTCGCGCACTGGCGTTGCCGGATGCTTCACCACCACGGGTTCGCGCCTGCGTCCGGTGGCGGGCACGCCGGGCGTCACACTGGCACCGCCAGTCGTGGCGGGCAGCCCGTGCACTAACCTGGGTGTCTGGAACGGCAGCGGCGTCGATCCGGTCCGGGCCAAGGATGACGGGTTCACATGGCGCGCCAACCTGAACTACAAGCCGAACAGCGATCTGTTGCTCTATGCCACTGCATCGAAGGGCTTCCGCCCGGGCGGCATCAACCGCCGCGCCGATGTCGCGCCTTATGCTCCGGACTTCCTCTACAATTATGAACTCGGGTGGAAAGCCACGCTGGCGCCGGGCTTCCGGATCAACGGCGCGATCTATCAGCAGGATTGGAAGAAATTCCAGTTCAGCTTCCTGGGCGCCAACAGCTTTACCGAGATCCACAACGGACCCGATGCCCGGATCCGCGGGATCGACATGAGCCTGGCCTATAATCGCGGGCCGCTCAGCCTGCAAATCGATGCCGCCTATACCGACGCGAAGATGACCAAGAACCTCTGCGCGATCGACGATCCGACCTACGCCTGCACTGGCGCAGGCAACTCGATCTCGTCGCCGGCCGGCACTCGCCTGCCGATCACGCCGAAGTTCAAGGCCGCCGCGACCGCGCGCTATACCGCTGAAGTCGGCGCGACGACCAAAGCCTATGGTCAGGTCAACGCATCCTACCAGAGCTCGGCTTACGCCGACGTTCGCGTAGGAACGACCGCGGTTCCAGGACCGGCCTTGATCATCGGCGAGCTGCCCGCGTTCACCACGGCCAACCTGTCCTTCGGGATCGAGTGGGAAAAGTTCAACGTAGAGCTGTTCGCCTCGAACGTCTTCGACGAGCGCGGCCAGACCTCGCGCTTCCTGCAGTGCGGTCGGTGCGGCCAGCGGCCTTACGTCGTGGCGATTCAGCCACGCACGATCGGGATGCGGCTTGGGGTGGATTTCTGATCCACCGCTACGGCTGAAGAAAAGCGCCCCGGACCCAGCAAGGTCCGGGGCGCTTTCTTTATTCGGGCAGCTTGCAGACTTCGACCCAGCGCGCGCCGACCAGTTCGGCCAGCCGCTGCGGCGTCAATTCAACCGAGCTGGTCTGCGATCCGGCGGCGGGAAATATCGTTGAATAGGCCAGCAGCGACCTGTCGGCGACGATCGGCATTTCGCTGGCCAGCCCGAACGGACAGACCCCGCCGACTGCATGGCCGGTAACCGCCAGCGTTTCTGCGGGATCGAGCATCCGTGGACGCCCGCCCAGTTCGGCCTTGCACTTGCCATTGTCGAGCCGGGCATCGCCGCGCGCCAGCAGCAGGTAGACCGTCTCGCCGACCCGGAAAGCCAGGGTCTTGGCGATTCGCCCGGGTTCCACCCCCAGCACGTCTGCCGCCTCGGCAACCGTCGCGGTAGAGCGCGAATGATCGATCAGGGCCAGATCGGGGGCATGTTCGGCCAGCCAGGCCATGACGCTTTCGGCGCTCATTCTTGCAACTCCGCAACCAGGGCGCGGGCGGCCGCGCTCACTTCGTTCCAGGTGACGAGAAAGCCTTCCTCGTCACCGTACCAAGGGTCTGCCACGGTCTGACCCGTTTTACCGGGAACCAGATCGAGCAGCAGCAACAGCCTTGCGCCATGCCCGGCAGGGGCAATCCGCTCCAGATTGGCCAGATTGGCATGATCGGCGGCCAGGATATGGCTGAACCGCTCGAAATCAGCACGTTGCACCTGCCGTCCGCGATAGCCCGAGATATCGATCCCGAACCGCGCCGCGGTGCGGATCGCACGCGGGTCGGGCGGCTCGCCGATATGGTAATCGGCGGTCCCGGCGGAATCGGCAGTCGCCTTGAGGCCCGCTCTGGCTGCTTCGGCGCGGAACGCAGCCTCGGCCAGCGGTGAGCGGCAGATATTCCCTAGGCAAACGAACAGCACCGCCGGTTCAGGCATCCTCGTCTCCGAACCGTTCGAGCCGGAAGGCGGCGCTGAGGTAGTCCTCAGCGGCGGCTTTCAGCTTGGGGTCCTTGGGAAAGGCTTCGGCCGGAAGCGGGGCGTGATCGAAAGCGTGAAGCAGGGTCCACAGGGCAAACTTGCGGCCTGCATCGCGCTCCACGCCGAAGCCGATTTTCAGCCGTTCGATAGCCCGATCGAACTCGTTTTCGGTCAGGGTCGCGGGGTCGTCGGTCCCGAAGAAATGGACCAGCAGGGCTTCGAGGTCCATTGCCTCAGAACCAGCCCAGCGCCTGCGCCGCCCAGACCGCACCGCCGCCAGCCAACAGAGCCAGCAGATAGCCGCCCCAGCCACGTTCGCTGCCGCGCTTGCGGTCCCAGATCAGCTCCACTTCGGGCAAGGGCGGCGCTTCGGGCGCGCCGCCTTTTGGTGGGAACTTGTCTTCGATCCGCCGCACCAGATCGGGCAGGCCCAGCAGGGTCTGCGCATCCTTGCGCAGCCGATCAGCAATCGCGGCTTCTGGGCCAAGCTCGTCGCGGATCCACTCACGGACATAGGGCGCGGCGACATCCCACATGTTGATCTGGGGATCGAGTTGCGTCGCAAGGCCCTCGACCATCACCATGGTCTTTTGCAGCAGCAGGAGGTGCGGCTGTGTCTGCATGTCAAACTCGCGGGTGATCGCGAACAGGCTGTCAAGCATCTGCCCGACCGAGAGCTCGCTGACCGGACGGCCGCGGGTCGGCTCTCCCACCGCGCGCAGCGCGGTCGCGAATTCGTCGACCGAGTGATAGCTCGGCACATATTGCGCCTCGAAATGGATTTCGGCGACACGGCGGTAATTGCCGGTGGTCAGGCCATAGAGGATTTCCGCGAGCCACAGCCGGGCGCGGCGGTCGATCCGCCCCATGATCCCAAAGTCGATCGCGGCGATCGTACCGTCATCCTGCACGAACAGGTTGCCCTGGTGCATGTCCGCATGAAAGTAGCCCAGGCTGATCGCCTGGCGCAGGAAGGTCAGCACCAGATGCTTGGCCAGCGCCGGAAGATCGTGCCCGGCAGCGCGCAAGGCCTCGGTTTCGCTGATCTTGATTCCGTCGATCCAGTCAATCGTCATGACCCGGCCGTTGGTGCGGTCCCAATCGATCGCCGGAACCCGGTAACCTTCGGTCGAGGCCATCTTCTCGGCCAGTTCGGAGGCCGAGGCGGCTTCGCGTCGCAGGTCAAGCTCGCGCAGAGTCCAACGCTTGAAGTTGGCGATTACCAGTCTGGGCCGCAGTCGCGCCGCTTCGCCGCCCAGCGCCTCGAAATGGGCAGCGGCCCATTCGTAGGTCTGGATGTCCGCGCCGAACTTCTCGCGAATCCCGGGACGCAGCACCTTGACCGCCACCGTGCGGCCCTCGGCCGTGACGGCGCGGTGGACCTGGGCAATCGAGGCGGCGCCGACTGGCACTTCCTCGATGCTGGCGAATAGCGCCTCAAGCGGCTTACCGAAGCTCGATTCGATCTCGCGCCGGATCGCGGCAAAGGGAACTGGCGGCAGGCTGTCCTGCAGGCTCAGCAGGTTGTGGGCGGCTTCCTCGCCGACGATGTCGGGGCGGGTCGCCAGCGTCTGGCCCAGCTTGATCGCCGCCGGGCCGATCGCCTGAAAGGCCCCGGCATAGTCGGGAACGCGGGGCTGGAACGTGCCCAGCCGTGCGATCCGGACCAGCCGGCGAACCTGCGGCGGCGTGTTCGGGTCCTGCTCGATCCCGCGCAAGGCGCCATGCTTCGCCAGGGTCCGGCCCCAGCGCAGCAGACGGAACAGATGGGTGCTGGGGCGGGTCAGATCTTCCACCCCGAGTGAATTGCGACCAGCCCGCCGAGGATCGGCTCGACCCGGGTGTTCACGAAACCGGCGCTGCGGATCATCGCCTCGAATTCCGGCATCGGTGGGAACCGGCGGATTGATTCGATCAGGTAGCGATAACTGTCGGCGTCGCCGGCGATCGCTTGCCCCAGCTTCGGCACCAGATGGTGCGAATAGGCGTCATAGGCTTCCTTGAACCCCGGCCATTCGGTGGTCGAAAATTCCAGGCAGAAAAACCGCCCGCCGTGCTTGAGCACGCGGTAAGCTTCGCTCAGAGCCTTGTCGATCCGGGTGACGTTGCGGATCCCGAAGGCGATGGTGTAGCCATCGAAGAACCGGTCGGGGAAGGTCAGCGTCTCGGCATTCTGGCGCGACCAGACCAGCGTATCGAGCCCGCGTTCGAGCGCACGTTCGATCCCGACGTCGAGCATGTCCTGGTTGATGTCGGAGACCGTGATGATCGCCCCATGGGCGGCCATGCGAAAGGCGATGTCACCCGTTCCGCCTGCCATGTCGAGGATCTGCTCACCCGGTTGCGGTTTGACCCGCCGGACGAACTTGTCCTTCCACAGACGGTGCATGCCGGCCGACATGGCATCGTTCATCACGTCATACTTCTTGGCGACGCTAGAAAACACCGCGCCGACCTTCTCGGTCTTCTCCTCGGGAGAGACCTCTTCGTATCCGAAGGAAACCTTGTCGCTCATGGACCGCGCCTTAGCGACAAGGCAGGCGCGGTGCCAGTGAAAGCGTGTGAACTTCCTGTCAGTTCAGGCGGCAGGCGGACCAAACATGTAGGGACCAAGGTGCCCAAGGTAATCCTGCTTGCCGATCTCGACGCCCTGCGCGCGCAAGATCGCGTAAGTGGTGGTGGCGTGGAAATAGAAGTTCGGCACGGCAAAGCCGGTCAGGAACGTCTGGCCGTCAAACTTGATTCCGGCCCCATTGGGGAAAGTGATCACCACTTCCTTGCCCGCGCCGGCATCGAAGGCGGCGGGATCGACCGATTGCAGAAAGGCGATGGTCTTGTCGCAGCGGTCCTTGAGCTGCGCGAACGTGGTTTCCTCGTCAGGCATGGTCGGCGCTTCAATGCCAGTCATCCGCGCACCGGCGCCTTTGGCGGCGTCTGACGCGATCTGGATCTGCCGGGCGAGGGGGAACATGTCCGGCGTAAGGCGTGCTTCGATCAGCGCCGCCTCGTCCTTCTGGCTGGCCGCCTTGTCGAGCCAGGCCTTGATGTTGTTCAGCATGGCGATGAAGCCGGGCACGGTGGCCTGGTGAAGCGAAGCAGTCATGGTTGTCTCTCCCGATTGATGTGGTTGGCCGGTGGCTAATACGGCGCGCATTTGGTTGCAATGAGAAACTGATTGTCGCGGCAACCATCTCACCCTAACCAGCGCCCATGCCAGAGCTTCCCGAAGTCGAAACGACCGTTCGCGGCCTTGCCCGTTACCTGGACGGGGCCCGGTTGGCGCGGGTCGAGACGCGCCGCGCCGATCTGCGCCGCCCGTTTCCGCAAGACCTGGTCCAGGTCCTGACCGGGGCGACAGTCACTGGGCTGTCCCGCCGGGCCAAGTACGGCCTGATCCATACCGATCGCGGCCAGACCATGGTGTTCCACCTCGGCATGTCCGGGCGCTGGCGGATCGAGCCGGAGGAACTGGGCAAGCACGATCACCTGGTGTTGGAGACCGAGAGTGGCCACAGTCTGGCGCTGTGCGATCCGCGCCGGTTCGGCTCGGTCGATCTTGTGCCGGAGGTCCAGCTTGCGGAATGGCCGGCCTTTGCCGCGCTCGGACCCGAGCCGGTGGGCGATGAACTGACGGCGGCGCACCTCAAGGCTGCATTGGCTGGACGCAGGGCCGCGATCAAGTTGATGCTGCTCGACCAGCGGATCGTTGCAGGCCTGGGCAATATCTACGTTTGCGAGGCGCTGTTTCGGGCCGGGATCGATCCGCGCAAGGCATCTGGCAAGGTCTCCGGTCCGACGCTGGCCCGGCTCGTTCCCGAAATCCGCGCTGTGATCGCCGAAGCGATCGAGGCCGGCGGATCGACTCTGCGCGACTATGCCCAGCCCGACGGCGAGTTAGGCTATTTCTCCAAACGCTTCGAGGTCTATGACCGCCAAGGGCAGGAGTGCACCCGCTGCGGCGCACCGGTCCAGCGCCTGGCCCAGGGCGGTCGTAGCACCTGGTACTGCGGCAAATGCCAGAAATGAGGGGTAGTGCTTGACGATTCGGGGCCTCGCAGTTAAGGGCCGCGCTTCCCGTGGGGCCGATTCCATTTCGGCCTCCCGTTTTGCACGAGATTCTTAAGGACGAACATGGCCAATACGCCGCAAGCCAAGAAGCGCATCCGCCGCAATGACCGCCGCGCGGAAATCAACGGCAACCGCATGAGCCGGATCCGCACCTTCGTGAAGAAGGTCGAATCGGCGCTTGATGGTGGTGACAAGACTGCCGCTGCCGAAGCGCTGAAGGCGGCCCAGCCGGAACTGGCCCGCGGCGTTGCCCGCGGCGTGCTTCACAAGAACACAGCCGCGCGCAAGTTGTCGCGGCTGACCAAGCGAGTCGCTTCGCTGTGATTCGGCTGGTTCCGCGGTGATTCGCGGGACGAAAGCGGAACGAAAGCATGGCAGGGCCCCTGGTTTACCGGTGGGCCCTTTTGCTTGTGCAGTGCAAGGTAAATGCTGCACCGCACTAAGGTCATGGATTCCCGCGATTCGCACGGGCTGATTTTAGAAATTCTCCTGATTTCAGCATCTTGATTTCTGGTCGGGGGATTTCCGGGGGTCCGTTAGAGTCAAGGGACTTTATTTCAGTTTTTTTACCATGTGCGCCTTGCCCTCGCCGTGGAACCGTCCATAAAACGGCCATGGCACGGCGCCTTTTGGCTCACCGGGCACCACAGCAAAAAACTGGAAAAGGCATCAGCATGAGGGCGGCTGATGCGCCGAGGTGTGCGAAATCGCGCGCCATTTGGATGGTATTCGTACGGGGGCGTACATAAGTGACGGGAACGGGAATGGGCGGATCGCAGGGCAAGCCATCCGCTTCAGAAAAGACGGATGACGAACGCCTGCGTGACGAGCAGGAAGCGCTCGATCTGGCCGCGGACTGGGCTGACATCAGCCAGGGCCTGCGCAAGGATTTGGGCCAGCAGCTCCACAGCCAGTGGATCAAGCCGATTCAGCTGGGGTCGTTCTCCAAGGACGATGGGACGCTCGATCTGTTTCTGCCGACCGAGTTTTCGGCAAACTGGGTAGCCGACCGTTTTGCGGATCGTCTGTCGCTGGCCTGGAAGATCGCCCGGCCCGACATCCGCAATGTCCGCATCTCAGTCTCGCCGGCGCGCCGTGCGCCGCAAGGGCTGCGCTTCGGATCGGCCGATGGCCAACGCCGATCGAGCGATTCAAATCCGGCGTCGCAGCCCGGCGATGCGCTTGGCATGGGCGCGGCGGAGCTTGGCACACTGGGCCAGGGTTCGATCGGGCTTGACCCGTCGCTGACCTTCACCACATTCGTGACCGGCAGCGCCAACGTGCTGGCCAGCAATGCCGCGCAGCGCATGGCCGCTACAGAAACCCCGCAGTTCGCTCCGCTCTATCTCAAGGCGGCGACCGGCCAGGGCAAGACCCACCTGTTGCATGCGATCGGCCACGCCTATCTGGTGGCGCATCCCCGCGCCCGGATCTTCTATTGCTCGGCCGAGCGCTTCATGGTCGAATTCGTCCAGGCGCTGCGTCAGAACCAGACGATCGAATTCAAGGCCCGGCTGCGCGGGTTTGACCTGCTGCTGGTCGACGACATCCAGTTCATCATCGGCAAGGCTTCGGCCCAGGAAGAGCTGCTCTACACGATCGACGCGCTGCTGGCCGAAGGCAAGCGGCTGGTCTTCGCGGCCGACCGTGCTCCGCAGGCACTCGACGGGGTGGAGCAGCGCCTGCTCAGCCGTCTCAGCATGGGGCTGGTCGCCGATATCCAGCCTGCCGACATCGAACTGCGCCGCTCGATCCTCGAACACCGGCTCCAGCGCTTCAGCCCGACCCATGTCCCGGCCGATGTGATTGAGTTTCTGGCCCGCACGATCAATCGCAACGTGCGCGAACTGGTGGGCGGGCTCAACAAGCTGATCGCCTATGCCCAGCTGACCGGCCAGGCCGTCTCGCTCCAGCTCGCGGAAGAGCAGCTGACCGATATCCTCTCGGCCAACCGCCGCCGGATCACCATCGACGAGATCCAGCGCACCGTCTGCCAGTTCTACCGGGTCGACCGGACCGAAATGGCCTCCAAGCGCCGCGCCCGTGCAGTGGTGCGTCCACGCCAGGTGGCGATGTACCTGGCCAAGGTGCTCACGCCGCGCTCCTATCCCGAAATCGGCCGGAAATTCGGTGGCCGCGATCACTCGACCGTGATCCACGCGGTTCGCCTGATCGAAGACCTGCGCACCCGCGATGCCGACATGGACGGCGACGTGCGGTCATTGCTGCGCCAGCTGGAAAGCTGAAGCCCAGATCCTCCCTGTTTCGCGAAGCGGAATGGGGAGGTGGCAGCGCGTAGCGCTGACGGAGGGGCCCTGGCGCGAGGTCCGAAGGCCCCACCACCACTTGCTTCGCAAGCGGCCCCCTCCCCATCGGCTGCGCCGACAGGGAGGATCTTTTCAACCGGCTATCAACGCGTTTTCCC
Organism: uncultured Novosphingobium sp.; assembly: GCA_964582485.1. Taxonomy (GTDB): domain Bacteria; phylum Pseudomonadota; class Alphaproteobacteria; order Sphingomonadales; family Sphingomonadaceae; genus Novosphingobium. Next base: position 4,359 of record CAZOSI010000032.1, on the reverse strand, counting down.
CCGGCCTGTCCTCAGGCCGATAGCCCCCCATCGACAATCAGTTCGCTGCCGGTGGTAAAGGCCGCACGGTCGCTGGCGAGGAATACCACGGCATCGGCGACGTTCTGCGGCTCGCCCAGATGGCCCAGCGGGTGCATGGCCGAGACCGAGGCCAAAACCTCATTGTCACCCACGCCTTGTGCCTTGGCAAAGTCATCGATCAGATCGCGGCCCATCTTTGTGTCGATCACGCCGGGGTGGACCGAGTTGACCCGGATCCGCGCCGCCGCCAGTTCCTTGGCGCAGCCCTTGGTGAACAGCCGCACCGCACCCTTGGTGCTGTTGTAGCAGGTCGCCCCCGCAGCTCCTTCGATCCCCGCGACCGAGGACAGATTGACGATCGCCGTCCCGCCGCGCCACAGATGTGCGCGTTCGGCCAGCAAGGGCACTGCGGCGCGGGTGCCCAGGAATACGCCTTCGACATTGACCGCATGCAGCCGCCGCCAGTCATCCAGTGTGGTTTCAAGGATGGACTTGAACAGCCAGAGCCCGGCATTGTTGACCAGAATGTCGAGCCCGCCCGCCTCGGCGCGCAGCCAGTCCATCGTCGCGGCCCAGTCAGCCTCGCGGGTCACATCCTGGGCACGGGCGATCCCGCCGATCTCGGCGGCGAGGTCTTCGGGCGCGGCGAGGTCGGTCACTGCCACTTTGGCCCCAGCTGCGGCCAGTGCCCGGGCGGCAGATTCACCAAGGCCGCGTGAGGCGCCGGTTACCAGTGCGATACGTCCGTCCAGATCACCCATGTTTCAATCTCCTCAGCCCGATTCGCGGGGGTTTAGTTGATAATGTACATGCGCGGAGCGCTGTGTTCGGGATCAACTTGCCTCAATTTTCGCAACTCATCCCTCCAACCGGAACGAGAAGGGGCGCAGCGAAGCTAGCAGGTCTCTGCGATGTAGGAAAATCGCCACTCAGCGCGGGCCAAACAGCCCCGGCAGCGCGGCGCGCATCGCCGTCATTTCGCCCGCGCTGCTGCAGATATCGACCAATGCCAACCCGTCGATCAGCGCGATGATCGCCCCGGCGAGTGCCTCGCGGTCGGTCCCCGGCGGCACATCAAGCCGCGGGGCGAGCCAGGCGCGGAAGCCGGCTACCACTTGCCCGGCGATGCCGACGAAAGGCTCCTCGCCGCGTGCGGCTGCGGCGATTACCTCAACCCACAGCCGCATGAACCTGCGCATTTCGTCCCCGGCGGTCAGCTGCGCGGCCATGACGACAAGTTCGCCGGGCGGCAGCGCCGTGCCTTCGGGCAGGGCATCGGCCATGCCGCCTGCCATCTGCGCTGCGACGCGCGCCATCGCCGCACCCAGCACATCGGCTTTGTCGGAGAAATAGTAGAGCAGCATCCGGTCGCTCACCCCGGCAGCCTCAGCCAGCTGGCGCAGGCTGGTCTGGCTCAGCCCGGTGGCGAGCAGATGCGCCGCCAGCAGCGCGGTAACCCGTTCGCGTTGTTCGTCCCTGGTGCTCACATTGCCCTCTTGTAGCAGTCGCTACAAAGCGCTACTGCGTAGCAACTGCTACACGATTCGCGAAAGGGAGGAAATCCCATGCCCCTGTTCCGTCTGTTCCTGCTAACCTGCCTGATCGCCATTGCTGCCTATACCAGCGTGACGATCAGCAATCA
>CAZOSI010000032.1:0-2686 GCA_964582485.1 uncultured Novosphingobium sp. | reverse complement strand
TGTCTCAACCTGCTTCCGGTCTTCTTCGGCGATTTGGCCGAGATGGCCTGGCCGGGGCAGTTCAACCTCGATTTCATGGGCTTCCTGGCGCTGTCGGCAATCTGGACCGCCTGGCGGCATCAGTTCAGCACCGCCGGGCTGGGGCTGGGCGTGCTGGCCTTCTTCGGCGGCATGCTGTTTCTGTCGATCTATCTGTTGATCCAGACCGGGCGCAGCAAGGGCGACATGAAAGTGCTGCTGCTGGGCGAGGGTCGGGCCTGAAGCCGGTCGCAGGATAGTTTCGCTTCGTCGCGGCGAAGCGTTTCTCCTCTTGTCTATGTAAAGAGTAGAGATAGCATGGAGGGCAAGGAGACCAGCCATGCCAAGCCGCGATTCGATTGACAAACCGGCTCCGCGCCAAACCGCAGTGGCTCTGCCCGCGGCAGTGGTGGATGCCCTGGGCCATGCCATCGAAAAGCTGCGCTATGGCCTGGTCCAGCTGACCGTCCATGACGGCAAGGTGGTGCAACTCGACGTAACCGAGCGCCACCGCTTCCCATAATTCCCGACCCTCTCCCGGGAACCGGGGCCGGAAGCGCATGTCCGGCCCCGGGCAATTATCCTCGCCCAGACTGGACCACCGGATGCGGCAATGACCTTTCCAGAAGGAATTGACCATGCATCCAATCGTCCGTCTTTCCCTGTTCGCATCTGCGTCGTTTCTCGCCTTTCCCGCCCTTGCCGATACCGTTGCGGTTGCCGACGATGCCCAGCAGGACACTTCGGTGGGCACCGGAGCCAGCGATCAGGCCGATGAGATCGTCGTCACCGCGCGGCGCCGCAGCGAAACTTCGCAGTCGGTCCCGCTGGCCATCTCGGTGGTGGGGGGCGAGCACCTCGACAATACCGGCGCCTTCAATGTCGGGCGGCTGCAGCAGCTGACCCCGACGCTGCAGTTCTATACCTCGAACCCGCGCAACAGTGCGGTCAACATCCGCGGGCTGGGCGCGCCGTTTGGGCTAACCAACGACGGGATCGAGCAGGGCGTCGGGATCTACGTCGATGACGTCTATTATTCGCGCGCGGCGTCCTCGACCTTCGACTTCCTCGACGTGGCCCGGATCGAGGTGCTGCGCGGGCCGCAGGGCACACTCTATGGCAAGAACACCACAGCCGGCGCGCTCAACATCACCAGCCGCCAGCCCAGTTTCGAATTCGAGGGCCGGGCTGAGGTAACGATCGGCAACCTGGCGCTCAAACAGGCTAAAGCGGCCGTGTCAGGGCCGATCACTGACAAGCTTGCGGCGCGCGTCGCGATTTCTGCGACCAGCCGCAAGGGCACGCTGTTCAATGTTAGGACCGGAAACTGGATCAACGAGCAGGACAACCTGGGCCTGCGCGGACAACTGCTATGGAAGCCTACTGCCGCGCTTGAGGTTTCGCTGGCCGGTGACTATTCGGTGCAGGACCCCGAATGCTGCGCGCAGGTCTATGTCCGCACCGGCGCCACCCAGCGCCCGCTGAACCGGCAGTTTGCGGCGCTGGCCGCCGCCCAGGGCTATGCCGTCCCCAGCACCAATGCTTTCGACCGGATCACCGACATCGACGCCGACCTTAACGCTGGCAACAAGATCGGCGGGGCCAGCCTGAAAGTGAAGTGGGAGCTGGGCGCTGGCACGCTGACCTCGGTCAGTGCCTGGCGGTTCTGGGATTGGAAGCCGTCGAACGACCGTGACTTCATCGGCTTGCCGATCACCACCAAGTCGCAGAACCCGACGCAGCAGGACCAGTTCACCCAGGAGTTCCGCTATGCTCAGGGCGGCGACCGCTATGACCTGGTGCTGGGGCTGTTCGGCTTCAATCAGAAGGTCCGCACCCAGGGCCTGCAGGAACAGGGCACCGCGGCGAGCCGCTGGCTGCTCAATCCCTCCAGCCCGCTGGCCAGCAACCCTGCGGTGCTGAACCTCCTGCGCGCAGAAAACGACATCCGGCTCGACAACACCAGCCTCGCCGCTTTCGGGCAATTGAGCTGGAAGCTGACCGACGCGCTGACAATCCAGCCGGGGGTGCGGCTGAACTATGACGAGAAGAAGGGGCTCTACAGCTCGGTGGTGACCGGCACGGCCTCGGATCTTACCCGGCAATTGGTGCTGTTCACCGGGCCCTATGCGGCCGATCCGTGGATCGTCGCCCAGCGCGGGGTACTCAGCCCCCAACGCTTCGAACCCGAATTCAGTGCCTGGAACTTCAGCTATGACCTGACGCTGTCCTACCAGGCGGCGCGCGACGTGCTGGCCTATGCGACCTATGCCAAGTCGTTTAAGTCGGGCGGGATCAACCTCAATGGCGTGCCCAGCGACGCGGCGGGCAACCCGCTGCTGGCAGCCGGGACCGTGAAGCCGGAATCGCTGAACCATTACGAATTGGGGCTGAAGGCGCAGTTCTGGGACCGCAAGATCACTTTCAACCTGTCGGCCTATCGGACCGATATCCGGGACTTCCAGGCCTTGGTCACCAATGGCCAGCTTGGCGTGCTGCGCGGCTATCTGGCCAATGCCGAAAAGGTCCGCACCCAGGGGATCGAGTGGGACTTCTCGATCCGGCCCAGTGCGCGGTTCAACGCCTATGCCAACGCGGCTTATACCGACGCAACTTATCGCCGTTTCGTCGATGCTCCGTGCCCGCCGGAACTGTCCGGCGGCGGCAC
>CAZOSI010000031.1:0-21704 GCA_964582485.1 uncultured Novosphingobium sp. | reverse complement strand
CTGGTACGAACTCCTCGACGTGCTCAACACCGAGCGCATCGTGACGACGGCCGGGCTCGTGGGCGCCGGCAATCTGGCGATCCGCCTTGGCGTCGACTATGCGAACGAGCGGCGCGTGTTCGGCAAGACGCCGGTCTCGGTCGGGCTGCTGGGCAATGCCGCAGATATTTTCCCGGAGATATACAGGCGCGGAGTTCGCCCCGATGCCGTAACTGACCAGACTTCAGCGCATGACCCGGTCAATGGCTATTTGCCACAGGGTTGGACGCTCGACCAATGGCTGACGGCCCGCGAACGCGATCCGGACAGCGTTGCCAAGGCCGCCAAGGCCTCGATGGCGGTCCATGTGCGGGCCATGCTCGATTTTGCCGCCGCCGGGGTGCCGACATTCGATTACGGCAACAACATCCGTCAGGTTGCCAAGGACGAAGGAGTCGAAAATGCTTTCGACTTTCCCGGCTTTGTCCCGGCCTATATCCGCCCGTTATTCTGCAAGGGGATTGGCCCTTTCCGCTGGGTCGCCCTGTCCGGCGATCCTGAGGACATTTACAAGACCGATGCCAAGGTCAAGGAATTGATCCCCGACGATCCGCATTTGCACAATTGGCTCGATATGGCGCGGGAACGGATCCAGTTTCAGGGGCTGCCAGCGCGGATTTGTTGGGTTGGGCTGGGCGATCGGCACCGCTTGGGAGTGGCGTTCAATGCGATGGTCCGCTCGGGCGAACTGAAGGCGCCGATCGTCATCGGGCGCGATCATCTGGATTCAGGCTCTGTCGCAAGCCCCAACCGCGAAACCGAAGCGATGATGGATGGATCGGATGCCGTGTCCGATTGGCCATTGCTCAACGCGCTTCTCAACACTGCGGCGGGGGCCACCTGGGTTTCGCTGCACCACGGCGGCGGTGTCGGCATGGGTTATTCGCAGCACTCGGGAATGGTGATTGTCGCCGATGGCAGCGATGACGCCGCGCGCCGCCTTGGCAATGTGCTGTGGAACGACCCGGCCACGGGCGTCATGCGCCATGCCGACGCGGGATATCAAATCGCCAGGGACTGTGCCCGTGAGCGTGGCCTGGATCTGCCGGGAATCCTGGATCAGGACTGATTTAAGCAGCCGCGCCAATCGAAGATCTCTGATGAATTTGCCTGCTTCGTGATGCCGGAACAAGGCGTGAAGGGTGCTGGCAATGTCAGCCGGCCTGCTGATCCCGATCAGGGCCGTTTGTCTTCGCTTCCTCGCCAGACGACCGCAAATTTTTCGGCCGACTTCGATCTTCAGCTATCCAGACTCTGCAACCAGATGAAATCTTCAATACGTGCCTGGCCCGGGAAAACTACGCCGCCGCCAGCGCTTTCAGGAAGGCGTGGACGCGCTTGGCGTTGACGCCGAAATCGCTGATCCCGATCCGGCTGACCGAGCGCATGTCAACCTTGCTGCCCTTGCCGTCGGCAGTCGGGGTGATCCGCAGCACCACATCGTCCTTGAAGCGGATGTAGGAGACGCTGGCTGTCGCCTCGACATGCCCGCGCGCGGGATCGCTCTTGACCAGTTCCCAGCCCTGTTCCTGCGCCAGCCGCGCTGCATCGGCGGTGACTGCCGCGACGGGGCGTGGAATCTCGATCGAACGGATATCGCCATAGGCGCCGGCATGGAGCTTGCGCCAATTCTCGACCGTGCCGACCCCGGCTAGGTTATCCGCGCGCAGCTTGATCGCCTCGAACTGTGGCGGATTGGCCAGATCGGTTGTAACATCGTGGATCGCCGGGACATCGCCCGAGGCAGCCGGGCGCGAGGCGAGGAAGCCGACCATGCCCAGCGCCAGCACCAGACCGGCCAGCAGCTTGCCGCGCGAGGGCAGTTCCTGTCCACGCCCGATCAGCAAGGCCAGGAGGCCAAGGACCAGCGCCAGCGCGGCCACCAGTCCGCCGCCCAGGAATGCCATAAAGCCGGTCAGCTTGGGGATAAGGTCATAGCGCGCCAGCGTCAGCCCACCGCCCGCGACTACCACAGCGGCCCCCGCAAGCAGAACCGACCAGCGTGCCAGCCGCGCCTTCCATCCCGATTGTCCGGCCATATCGCGTTCCCTTATCCGTTGCGGCACGAAGTCAGCAGGAAACCGCAGCCGCGTCAATCGCGCCGGGCACGCGGTGGATCGACCGCAGCCGCGCGGCGCGCTACACCGGCTTACCAACGGGGAGGACTTCAGCGATCATGCAGCCCAAACGCCTGGCCCTTCTGGCCTTGTTCATTGCCGCACTGACCGCTTGGTTCGCGCTTGATCTGGGCCAATACCTGACGCTTGATGCGCTCAAGGCCCAGCAGGCGGCGATCGACCAGTTCTATCGCGCCAACCCCTTGCTGGTGCTGGCCGCCTTCTTCCTGATCTATGTCACCCTGACCGCGCTGTCGGTGCCAGGTGCGGCGATCATGACCCTGGCGGCGGGGGCCGTGTTTGGCGTGACGACCGGCACCGTGCTGGTCTCCTTCGCCTCCAGCATCGGGGCAACGCTGGCTTTCCTGGGTTCGCGCTATCTGTTCCGTGACGCCGTGCAGGCCCGCTTTGGCGCGCAGCTGCGCGGGATCAACGAGGGCGTGGCGCGCGACGGGGCATTCTATCTTTTCTCGCTGCGGCTGGTCCCGGTCTTCCCGTTCTTTGCGATCAACTTGCTGATGGGGCTGACCCCGATCCGGACCTGGACCTATTACTGGGTCAGCCAAGTGGGGATGTTCCTGGGCACCGTGGTCTATGTCAACGCCGGCACGCAGCTGGCGCAGATCAGTTCGCTGTCCGACATCGCCTCGCCCGGCCTGCTCGGCTCCTTCGCGGCGCTGGGGCTGCTGCCGTGGGTGGGCAAGTGGATCATGGCGCTGATCAAGCGGCGGCGGGTCTATGCCCGCTGGTCAAAGCCCAAGCGGTTTGATCGCAACATGGTGGTGATCGGGGCCGGTGCGGCCGGGCTGGTCTCCTCGTTGATCGCCGCGACGGTGAAGGCCAAGGTCACCCTGGTCGAGACGAACAAGATGGGCGGCGATTGCCTCAACTATGGCTGCGTGCCCTCGAAAGCGCTGATCAAATCGGCGCGCATTGCCGAACAGATCCGCCATGCCGATCGCTATGGGCTGGAAGCAGGCGATCCGCGCTTCAGCTTCAAGGCGGTGATGCAGCGCGTCCACGATATCATCGCCGCTATCGAACCGCATGACAGTGTCGAACGCTACACCGGGCTCGGGGTCGATGTGGTCAAAGGCTATGCCACAATCGTCGATCCCTGGACGGTCGAAATCGCGCGTGAGGATGGCACCAGCCAGCGCCTGACCACCCGCTCGGTCGTGATCGCCGCCGGGGCCGAACCGTTGGTGCCGGACCTGCCGGGGCTGGAGGGATCGGGCTATCTGACCAGTGATACCCTGTGGGAGACCTTTGCCAAGCTCGACACAATGCCGCGCCGGATCACCGTGCTGGGCGGCGGGCCGATTGGTTGCGAGCTAGCCCAGGCTTTCGCCCGGCTGGGCGCCGAAGTGACCCAGGTCGAGCTGGCCGAGCGGGTGCTGATCCGCGAGGACGAGGATGTCTCAGCGCTGGCCAGGACCGCCATCGAGGCATCAGGCGTGACCGTGCTGACCGGGCACGAGGCACTACGGGTCGAGGGCAAAAACCTGATCGCCTCATCAGCTGGCGCGGAAAAAGCCATTCCCCACGATGCGCTGATCCTCGCTATCGGCCGCAAGGCACGGCTCAGCGGCTATGGACTGGAAGAACTCGGCATCGAAACCCACAAGACCGTGGTCACCGACGAATACCTCGCCACGATCTATCCCAGCATCTTTGCTGCGGGCGATGTCGCCGGACCCTATCAATTCACCCACACTGCCGCGCACCAGGCCTGGTTCGCCAGCGTCAACGCACTGTTCGGCCAGTTCAAGCGCTTCAAGGCAGATTACCGGGTGATCCCCTGGACCACTTTTATCGACCCCGAAGTCGCCCGCGTCGGCCTTAACGAGCAGGAAGCGGTCGCTCAGGGCGTGCCCCACGAAGTCACCGTCTACCCCATGCACGAACTTGACCGCGCCATCGCTGAAAGCGCCACCGCGGGCTTCGTCAAAGTGCTGACACCGCCGGGCAAGGACCGGATCCTGGGCGTCACCATCGTTGGCGATCATGCTGCCGAACTGCTCGCCGAATATGTCCTGGCGATGAAACACGGACTGGGGCTGAACAAGATCCTGGGGACGATCCACACCTATCCAACCATGGCCGAAGCCAACAAGTTCGCAGCCGGCGAATGGAAGAAGAAGCACGCGCCGCAAAAGCTTCTGGCGCTGGTCGAGCGCTACCACACCTGGCGACGGGGTTGATGCCAATGGCAGCATTGCAGCAAGCGCAGGGACTGATCGGGATCGCGCTGATCCTGCTGCTGGCTTTGGCCTTTTCGGAAAATCGCAAGGTCCTGCCCGGTTGGCGCTGGGTCGGCGGGGCGATCGCCATGCAGTTGCTGCTGGCCTTGATCGTGGTGCGGGTTCCGGCGGTGTGGAGCGTGGTTGGCTGGATCAACCATGGCGTTGCCGCGATCGAGACCGCAACGCTCGCCGGATCGAGCTATATGTTCGGTTATCTGGGTGGCGCGCCGATCCCTTTCGTGCTGAATCCGGGCAGCGAACAGCCGCTGGTGATCGCCTTCCAGATCCTGCCGCTGATCATTGTCTTTTCGGCGCTGACCGCGCTGCTGTGGCACTGGGGGGTGCTGCGCGGGGTGGTCAATGGCCTGTCCTGGGCGCTGCGCAAGACCTTGGGCGTTTCAGGGGTGGTCGGGCTCAACGCCGGGGCCAACATCTTCCTGGGCGTGGTCGAAGCCCCGCTGATCGTGCGGTCCTACTTCGCGAAAATGACCCGAGCCGACCTGTTCGCGGTCATGGTCCTGTCGATGGCCAATATCTCTGGCGCGCTGCTGGTGCTCTATGCAACCACGCTGGCCAAACAGTTGCCCGACGCGGTGGGGCACATGGTCGTCGCCTCGTTCCTGTCGCTGCCCGCCGCGATCCTGATCGCGCGGATCATGGTGCCGGGCGAAGGCAGCCAGCAACTGGCCGAGCCCGATGCCGAGGTCGAATATGAAAGCACCATCGACGCGATCATCAAGGGGACCATGGACGGGGTCCAACTGGTCCTGGCAGTGATCGGGATCATCATCGTGATTTTCGCGCTGGTCAATCTGACCGACCAGATCCTTGCCAACCTGCCATGGATCAGCGGCGAGGCAATCACGGTCAAGCGGGCCTTCGGCTGGCTGTTTTCGCCCTTCATGTGGGCATTGGGTGTGCCTTGGGCCGAGGCCGGAACCGCAGGGTCGCTGATAGGAACCAAGGCGATCCTCAATGAATATGTCGCCTATATGCAGTTTGCCGCGCTGCCCGAAGCCGCGCTTTCGCTGCGCAGCAAATTGATCGTGACCTATGCGCTGTGCAATGTCGCCAATCTTGCCAGCGTCGGCCTGCTGGTCTCGACCATCTCGACCCTGGCCCCGGCGCGGCGCAAGGACGCGGTCAGCCTGGGCATGAAAAGCTGGATCGCCGGCAATCTCGCCTCGGCCATGGGCGCGGCGGTAATCGGCCTGGTAACCCCGGTCTAGCCGATGTTCGACGCCAAGCTGCGCCCGCTGATCGATCCGCCGCTCAATGCGATCGGCCGCTGGCTGGCCCGCGTCGGAGTCGGCGCGAATGCGGTTACTCTGGCGGGAATTGTGCTGGGGATCGGCGCGGGGATCGCGGCGGCGCGAGCAGACTTTGACCTCACCATGGTGCTGATCCTCGCCAACCGCCTGCTCGATGGGTTGGACGGCGCCGTCGCCCGCGCGACCCGGCTCAGCGACTTTGGGGGCTATCTCGATATCGTCGGCGATTTCGTGTTCTACGCCGCCGTGCCGCTGGGTTTTGGTCTCTCCGCCTCGGCCAACCAGCTCCCGGCCATGGTGCTGCTCGCCAGCTTTATCATGACCGGAATCAGCTTTCTGGCTTTCGCGACCATCGCAGCCAAGCGCGGGCTTGAAACGCAGGCGCACGGCCGCAAGAGTTTCTTTTACAACACCGGCCTGGCCGAAGGGACCGAAACGATCCTGGTCTTCGTCGCCATGGCGCTGCTGCCGCAGCATTTTGCGGTGATAGCCTTCGGCTACTCCGGCCTGTGCCTGCTCACCGTACTGCAGCGCACGGTGATTGCCTGGCAGACTTTTGATGGCTGATCCCCTGACCAGCCAGCCAGAGACGATCCGCACTGCGGTGTTTCTGGGCATTTTTGCGGCAATGGCCGGCTGGGAAGCAGTGGCACCGCTGCGCCGCTCCACGCTGCCCCGGCTGATCCGCTGGAGCAACAATCTGGCGCTGCTGCTGACCGGCAACCTGCTGCTCAAGCTGATCCTGCCACTTGGCGCCGCCGGCTTTGCCGCACTGGCAGAGGCGCGCGGCTGGGGCCTGCTGGGCCTGGTTCAGTGGCCGGGGTGGCTGGAACTGGTGCTCGCGTTCATCGCTTTGGACCTGGTGATCTATGCCCAGCACAGGCTGTTTCATATGGTCCCGTTGATGTGGCGGCTGCACCGCGTTCACCACGCCGATACGGCCTTCGACGTGACCACAGCACTTCGCTTTCACCCGTTCGAAATCGCGCTTTCGATGGCGATCAAGCTGGCCGTGATTACATTGATCGGGGCCAGCCCCAGCGCGGTGCTGCTGTTTGAGATCGTGCTCAACGGCGCAGCGATGTTCAACCACGGCAATGTCAGCTTGCCCTCATGGCTGGAGCGCCCACTGCGCTGGGTGATCGTTACCCCTGACATGCACCGCATCCACCATTCGACATTGTTGGTTGAGGCCAACAGTAACTACGGCTTCAACCTGTCCTGCTGGGACCGCCTGTTCGCCAGCTACACTGCCGCTCCCAGCCAGGCGCAGGAAAGCATGCAAATCGGGCTCGACCAGTTTCGCGCGCCCCGCGAAGCCTGGCTCGATCGCCTGCTGCTCCAGCCGTTCGCGCGATCCAGGAAAGAATCAGAGGGTTGAACCCCTCTCAATTGAGGAAAATGGTCGGGGAGACAGGATTCGAACCTGCGACCCTCTGCTCCCAAAGCAGATGCGCTACCAGGCTGCGCTACTCCCCGACCGGGTTCGGCATGATCCGCGCTGGTGGGCCCGGCAGGACTCGAACCCGCGACCTAGCCGTTATGAGCGGCCAGCTCTAACCAACTGAGCTACAGGCCCATACGCGTTATGCCGCGCGGCGTTAGCTTGGCCGGCGCGGTTAAGCAAGCTCGACCGACTCGATCAATTCGCTGACCCGCGTCGGCGCCACGCCGCGCTGGCGCAGATATGCAAAAGCCTTGCGCCACCAGTCATACAGCGCATCGAGATCGTCCTCGTTGCGAACATAGGGCGTGTATCCCGGTGCAAGCGACGGGGAATGGAACGAGAAGACCAGGACCGGCAAGCCTTCGTCGATCGCGATGTCGATTCCGCGGACCGCTTCCTCGATCGTTACCCCTTCCGGAGTAAGCGGGATCCGTTCGAGCAGTCCAATCCGGGCGAGCGCGCCGCGCAGGCGCGGCACGCGCCACATCCGGGCATAGAGAAACTGGCCAAGCTGGTGCAGCAGGCCCCAATAGACCGTGGTCAATGGCAGCTCCAACAGCCCGGCATTGCGATCGATCCACCACGGCCGAACCGGCAGATCGCGGAAGTTAGGTCCGCCGCCAGCACTGTAATCGAACCGTGCCCGCACCGAGCTGTCGATTGCGATCCCGCCTTCGGACAGAATTCTGGCGGTATTGGCCCCCACGCCATAGCGACCGGCTCGGTAGATCAGCGGTGCGGCACCAATTACCCGCTCAATCGCATCGCGCAGGTTGCTGAATTTGGCGCGCTCCAGCTCTTCAGGCAGGTTTCCGGCGAACGTGTTGTACTCTGTTACTTCTTCGTCGAAGGGAGGATTGACCCAGGGGTGGAGCTGGACTCCGACCTCGGCCTTCCCGGCCGCGACGGCGTCACGCAGTATGCTTGCAGCTGCGGAGCTTTCCACAATTGGATAGTCGATCAGGTAGATTGGGCAAACACCCTGCGCCTCGCAGAATTCCTGAAATCGGGCGAGGCGGGCAACCGTCTGGACAGTATGCCGGTCGCGTTCGATCGGGCGATTCCAGTCGAATTCTTCTTCGGTATCGACCGTTACAACAAAGCGCTGGCCGAATTCCGGCTTGAAACGCACCATATCGGCTTGGCCGGGCTTCTGGGCAACGCTTCGCTCCTCCACTTTAAACCTTGCCCCTCGGTTGCTGGCCGCTCAGTTGGCCCCGTGCGTTCCTTCTTGGGTATGAGCGCAGTTGCCCCCGGTCAACCCCGGCAGGGTCAGCCGCAACCTGTCGTCCTTGCGGATCAGGTCGCCGCCGGTGGCCCGCGCTTCGGCCCGCGCGAGGCGCAAGGCAAAACCCACTCCGAACATCCCTGCGGCAATAACCTGCGGGATTGTACCTGCCGCGGCTTCGAACACGGCATCGCCGCCCAGCGCGGCAAGTTTGGATGGCATTGTGACATCGATCCGGGCCATACTGCCGCGTTCGCGCAGCTTGAGCCGCAGCACTTCGCCGGGCGCGCTGATCCCGGCCAGCGTGGCAAGCAGGCGCCATGCGATTCGCTCAACTTCGATCCGTGCCAGCCCAACCGGCAAGCTCGCCGCTTCGTCATTCACGGTAAATCCGCTACCTCGCGCTGCGGTGTGACTTCCCAGCTGTCCGACTGTTGCTGTAATCACGGCGGCCAGATCGGTTTCGCCCGGATCAAGCTCCATCGCACCCGAATCCAGCTTGGCAAGCCGGTCCAGCTCTTCGAAGGCGGACAGCATCCGCGCTGCATCGCCGGCAATTGTCGCGGCCAGCGCGCGGTATTCGTGTGGGGTGGTGCCGAACAACTGCTGCTGGATGATTTCAGCCCCAACCTGGATCGCGTTCACCGGTGTGCGTAGTTCGTGCAGCATCTGCCGCATCCGATCAGCCGGGCTTTCGCTGACCGGCTGGATCAGAGGTGCACGCAGCGACGGACGGCGAAGCCGCCCGCGATAGCCCAGGAAATGGCCCGACAAGGGATCGAACCACGGCGCCGCATCGAGTTGCCAATCGCCTGCAATCGGTTCGGCCCCGGCCAGACAGACGGCGCGGGCGCGCAGCGGCTGGTGGCGGCGGAATAGCTGAGCGAATTCTGAGTCGGTTGCTGCAGCCGAGATCCGCAAGCCGCTGACCATCGGCGCTACTCCCGGATCGCTCCAGACGATCCGCCCTTCTGCATCGGTGGCGAAGTCGAAGGCCTGAACCCTGTCCGGCACCTGCAGGACATGATCTTCGCCCAGCGGAAGGCGCGGGGAATCATTGGCCGGAACCTGATCGATCACTTGTTTGGTGCGGCGATAAGCCTCGATCCGTTTGACGATTGCGCCGATCCCGGTCTCTTCCTTTGTCAAGGCAGGGTGAAGGATGACTGCCGCGTCAACCGGGGTCGATTCGATGTCCGGCGCAGGTTTGGATTCGAACCCGGATTCAAGTTCGGGTTCGGGCGCGATCTCCGAAGGCGCCAACGGTACGGGTTCGATCCGGGCAACGACCTCTGCCGGCGGCAGGCCACGATCGTTGATGCCTAGCCGAGCCAGCAGTGCAGTCACCTCCGGATCCAGATCCCGCCGCTGGCGAAGATGCGGCCGCACCGCAGGGGGCAGGGCGGGGACAAGATCGAGCCACTGGTCATTTGAGAGCTTGGCACGCTGAAGCGCTGCAGCGGCGACCGCCGGTTCACCTTCGGCCAGCGCCGCAACCAACCGGGGGGAGCGCAGTCGCAAGCCAGCATCGCCGATCATTGTTGCCCGTTCGGCGGCGGGAAGCTGAGCAGCCAGTTCCCCAAGCCGGACATAAGCTGCATCCAACTGATCGCCTCTGGCGTCGACCGGGCTGGTGCCCAGCAAATCGAGCAATTGGCGGAACTGGATCCGTCGCACCGCCCCGCTGCCGACGCTCAGGCGCAGCACGGTTCCAAGGCGGTCGTCGAAATGCATGCGGTTTCCGGTATTGCAGGCGCACAGTGCGCGCGAGGCTGTTTACCAGTTTTGTCCCCAGCCAAAACGGCAGCGAAAGGTGCGTTGCAAAGCGGGACAGTTGCGGCCATAAACAATAATATTATCGCATCACAGCACAGACTGTGGTGAATGTTGCCGGATCGCGCGTCATTGCGTTAGTGCGGCGCAAGCAAGGGGTGGGTGGCATGGCTAATCTCGATTCGATCGACCGACGATTGCTGGCCGAACTTCAGGACGAAGGCCGGGTCACCAATGTCGAGCTAGCCCAGCGCGTCGGCCTGACCGCACCGCCCTGCCTGCGCCGGGTCCGCGCGCTGGAAGAACTGGGCGTGATCCGCGGCTACCACGCCGATCTCGACGCCTCGAAACTGGGCTTTGCGATCACTGTGTTTGCAATGGTTTCGCTAAAGAGCCAGGCCGAGGATTCGCTGCGCGAGTTTGAAGCCGCGATGAAGGCGCTGCCCGAAGTGCGCGAATGCCACATGCTCAATGGCGAGATCGACTTCATCCTCAAGATCGTCAGCAAGGATCTGCAGAGCTTTCAGGAGTTTCTGACCAGCAAGCTGACCCCTGCGCCCAATGTGGCGAGTGTGAAGACTTCGCTGACGATCCGGACGGCGAAGCAGATGCCCGGGGTGCCATTGGAGTGAAACCGTGCGAAAGGCGCTTGGCCTGCTGCTGATCTTTGGTTTGGGTGTGGTCGTAGGGCCGTTGCTCTATGCATTGATCGCGGCTGCAATGCCCCCCAGACAGATACCGGTCGTTTCAGCGAACGAAGCTGAAGTAGGGCGCTTGATTGCCGTTTATCGCGCGGAGCTCGATCGGGGCAGACTGTTCATGTCGATAATTCCGCCGCCGAATGGCAAGGAGTGTGGATATGATCCGGAAAAGGTCTTTCCCGGCCAGTTCAGTGGTATGGCAGAGGCGCGCCGAGCTGGCTCATTCAGTGACTACGAAGGCTATTACGCGCTGGACAAATGGCGAAATCAGCAACGCGATGAAGGCTATATCGCCGCCATCCACATGAAAATGGCCAAGGATATGTCCCGGTTCGAAGCCGGCTTTCTCCGCCGCTGCATTCAATCGACCGTCTTTGCGGGATGGTGCAAGCAGCGTGTCGCTGCTTTTGCCGATCAAGTGGACAGGTTTGGACCTGAATCGAGGAATTTTTTCATCGGTGGCGGCCATGAAGACAGGGTAGTCTGTCGCTATGTCGACGGCGTGGCTGCGCGTAACGGCTTGCCATTGGCTCCGGTTTTCAATCAGGAAACAGCAGATCGCGCGCGTTGGTAGTCATAGCGCGCAGACTGAAATTCCGCCAGCGCGCTGGCGTGGCAATTTCCCCGTCCGTCAGCGCGTCGTGCTGCCACCTCCCCCATTGTGCTTTGCAAAATGGGTGAGGGCATGCTTGCCTAAGCACTCCGCTTGGCCAGCCATTCCTCCAGCCACTTGATCGTGTAATCGCCGTGGATGAAGTCCGGCTCGCTCATCAGCGCCTGGTGGAGCGGGATCGAAGTCTTGACGCCGCTGACCACCATTTCCTCAAGCGCGCGCCTCAGCCGCATGATGCAGCCTTCGCGGGTGCGGCCTTTGACGATCAGCTTGGCGATCATCGAATCGTAGTACGGCGGGATCTTGTATCCGGCGTAAAGCCCTGAATCGACGCGGACATTCATCCCGCCCGCGGGGTGATAGGCACTGACCAGGCCGGGCGAGGGGGCGAAGGTCCAGGGGTCTTCGGCGTTGATCCGGCATTCGATCGAATGGCCGTTGAACTCGATATCTTCCTGTTTGACCGACAGCGGTTTGCCATCGGCAATGCGGATCTGTTCGCGGACCAGATCGACCCCGGTGATCGCTTCGGTGACGGGGTGTTCCACCTGCAGGCGGGTGTTCATTTCGATGAAATAGAACTCGCCGTTTTCCCACAGGAATTCGATCGTGCCTGCCCCGCGATAGCCCATGTCGGCCATCGCCTTGGCAACGATCCCGCCCATCCGTTCGCGCTCTTCGGGGCTGATGACTGGGGAGGGCGCTTCTTCCAGCACCTTCTGGTGGCGGCGCTGGAGCGAGCAATCGCGCTCACCCAGGTGGATCGCTTCGCCATTGCCGTCGCCGAACACCTGGAATTCGATGTGACGCGGGTTGCCGAGGTACTTTTCGATATAGACCGTGGCATCGCCGAACGCGGCCTTGGCTTCGGAGCCGGCTTGCTGGATGAGCGTTTCGAGCTCGTCCGGGCCGTTGCAGACCTTCATGCCGCGCCCGCCGCCGCCGCTGGCGGCCTTGATGATCACCGGATAGCCGGCTGCCTCTGCAATCGCCTTGGCCTCGGCAATGTCGCTGACCGCGCCGTCCGATCCCGGGACCAGTGGCAGACCCAGCGCGCCGGCGGTACGCTTGGCTTCGATCTTGTCACCCATGGTGCGGATGTGTTCGGGCTTGGGCCCGATCCAGGTGATGTCGTGACTTTCGACAATCTCGGCGAACTGCGCGTTTTCCGAAAGGAAGCCATAGCCCGGGTGGATCGCGTCGGCATGGGTGATTTCAGCGGCCGAAATGATCGCCGCGACATTGAGGTAGCTGTCCTTGGCCGCAGGCGGGCCGATGCAGACCGCATGGTCGGCGAGCCGCACGTGCATGGCATCGGCATCGGCTGTGGAGTGCACCGCCACCGTCTCGATCCCCATTTCGTGCGCGGCGCGGTGGATGCGCAAAGCGATCTCGCCGCGATTGGCGATCAGGATTCTCGAAATGCCCATGTGTGTGCGGTCCTCAGCCGATCACGACCAGCGGCTGGTCGAATTCGACCGGCTGCGCGTTTTCGACCAGGATCGCCTTGATCGTCCCGGCCTTGTCGGCAGTGATCGGGTTCATCACCTTCATCGCCTCGATGATCAGCAGCGTGTCGCCAACCTTGACCTGCTTGCCCACGGCAATGAACGGATCGGCGCCAGGTTCGGGCGTGAGATAGGCAGTGCCGACCATCGGCGACTTGAGCGCATTGGCATCGACCGCGACTGCGGCCGGTTCCGGCGCGGCGGTGACGGGAAGCGGCAGTGCAGGCGCGGCGGCCGGAGCAGCCATATGGACCGCCGCCGGAGCAGCAGTCAGTTGCCGCGCGACCTTGATCTTGCGGTCACCGTCTTCGACTTCGATTTCGGAAAGGCCGGTTTCGGCCAGCAGTTCCGCCAGCTCGCGCACCAGCTTGCTATCGATGTTCATGCCGCCCGAACGGTTGGCGCCCTTGGTATCGCTCATGAGATTTTTCTCTGGCCTTGTTATCTCAACAGGGCTTTCGCCTATGCGGCGATGCAGCCAGAGAGGCAAGCCTAAAGCGCGGCAGCGCGCTCCAGCGCTACTTCATAGCTGCGCGCGCCCAGGCCCTTGACGCAATCGATCGCGGCCATGCCGATGTAAGACAGGTGGCGGAACGGCTCGCGGGTTTCCGGATCGGAGAGATGGACTTCAATCACCTTGAGCTGGCAGGCCTTTATCGCATCAAGCAGCGCGATCGAGGTGTGGGTATAGGCCCCGGCATTGAGCAGCACGGCGTGAACCTGCCCGCGTGCTTCGTGCAGCCAGTCAACCAGAACGCCCTCGTGGTTGCTCTGGCGGCATTCAACCTCAAGCTCCAGCGCCTCGCCCTGTGTGATCAATCTGGCTTCGATATCGGCTAGCGTCTCATGCCCATAGATTTCCGGCTCGCGAGTGCCGAGCAAGTTGAGGTTGGGGCCATTGAGGACAAGGACTTTGCGCAAGGTGATGGCTTTCCGCGAAGGACAGGTTCGCGAGTCTCCATAACCGCGCGGCAGGGCCGGGCAAGCCGAAAGGCTTCAGCTCTTGACTTCGGGTTCGGTAGAAAGCGGTTCGTTCTCGGCGGCGATCGCGGCATCTTCCGCATCCTCGGTCGCCTCGGGATCGGCTTCGATCACTTGCGGTTGCCCGGCTTTTTCGACCTTGGCAGCGGCGGCTTCGGCCCGTTCCGCGGCCTTTTCGGCGCGCAGGGCCGCAGCGTTGACTTCAGCAAGTTTTTCCGCGCCATCGGTATCGCGCCCGCATCCGCCAAGCATTATTGCGCTGCCCAGCAGCAAAGCTGCAGCAAGACGCCCGGCCTTGGTAACTGGGTGGTGCGATCCGCTCACAGGCAACTCCCGGACAGCCCTGTGCCGTCCATGCATCCTGGTGCCATAGCGCGGAAAGATTACCCGAAACTAACCAAGGCCGGGCGCCGAATGCGGTTTATTTGTCGCTTCCGGCAATCTTGCCCCACTGCCGCGCGGCGGTGTAACCAAGGTAGCCGGTCCCGAACAGCGCATAAAGCGGCTCTGGCAGGCCGGAAAGATAGGCGTTCATGCCCTCTGCGATTTCCTTGGCGGTCTGCGGGCTGAAGGCGGCGAGCAGGCCCATTGGCAGCGCCCACAGCAACAGCAGGTAAATCACATAGAGAAAGCTTGGCCGGGCGCGACTGGTCCAGGGATCGAGCGAATTGGCTTCGGCGACTATCGCGGAAAGCCGGGCCTGAATCTCGGCCAGCTCCTTCGATCCTTGCAGCGCGAGCAGTTCAAGCTTGGCCTTGTCGCGCTGGGCGGGGTTGGGGATGACTTTGTCGATGATCGCGGCAACGGGCCCGATCAGGGCTTCGAGGATTGGCATTTGGCGCTCCTTTGGATTGAAGAAGGCAGCTCAAATAACCAAAATGGTTCATGTAGGAAAATCATTCGATCTGCTGATCAAACCCCATTCTGAAGTGACCCGCAGCCGCCGCTTCGCCGAAAGACGCACCAGTTTGGGTCAGGAACTCTGGATCGAAGTGAAAAATTGGTCGGGACGAGAGGATTCGAACCTCCGACCCCCACACCCCCAGTGTGATGCGCTACCAGGCTGCGCTACGTCCCGACCGGTTCCTCTGCGCGCTAGATGCGGCGAGGAGAGCGGGCCTATAGGCAGCACTGCGCGGCTTGGCAAGGTGCAGCAACAAAGATCGGCACTCCCTCTTGAACCTGTTCGGGCAGGCGCCATCTGGGCTGAGGCCGGGGGGCGGCGCGTTGCTATCGCAAGGCATTGCTGCTAGGCGCGCGCAATTCCGCCCCGGACATCCGGGGCGCCAGTTCAGGGATGCAAGACCACGGCCATGACCAGCTCGATTCTCCCCCTTCTTTCCGCCGCAGCTGCCGCTGGTGAAGCCCCGCCGGCGTGGATGCAGTTCCTGCCGCTCGTCGCGATGGTCGCGGTGTTCTGGTTCCTGATCATCCGCCCGCAGATGCGCCGCCAGAAGGAGCACCAGGCAAAGATCACCCAGATCAAGAAGGGCGATCAGGTGCTAACCGGCGGGGGCCTTCTGGCCAAGGTGATCAAGGTCGACGATCATTACGCAGATCTGGAAATCGCCCCCAACGTCCGGGTCAAAGCCCTGAAATCGACCCTGGCCGATGTGGTCCCGCCGGCCGGCGCGGCCAACGACTGAACCGAAGGCCTATTCCATGCTCGATTTCCCCCTGTGGAAGCGAATCTCGCTGTGGGCGCTGACGATCGTCACCTGCCTGGCGGCGCTGCCCTCGATCTTTGCGGTTTCGAACCTTACGTGGCCTGAACGGCTGATCGATCCCAAGGTCAACCTGGGCCTCGATCTTGCGGGTGGCAGCCACATCCTGCTTGAGGCGAGCTCGGACCAGATCCGCCGTCAGCGGCTCGACACTATGGCCGAGGACGTGCGCAGCCGCCTGCGTCAGGCCAAGATCGCGATTGGTGACGTTTCTACCAAGGACGGCACGGTCAGTTTCATGGTTACCGATCCGACCAAGTGCGATGCCGCGCGCGAAGCCTTGCAGACCCTGACCAGCGGCGCCTCGCTTTCGGGCCAGCGCGATTGGGACCTCAAGGTCGATGGTGGCAAGATCGTGCTCGCCCCGACCGAAGCCGGGATCAAGCAGGCGCAGACCATGGCGATGGATTCGGCCACCGACGTGGTCCGCAAGCGCATCGACAAGATGGGCACCCGTGAACCGACAATCATCCGCCAGGGCGAAAACCGCATCGTCGTGCAGGTTCCGGGCCTGAAGGACCCGGCTGCGCTGAAGGCGCTGCTAGGGCAGACCGCCAAGCTGGAATTCCGGCTGGTCGATTACATGGCGGATCCAACTCTGGTCCAGCAGGGCATCGCCCCCGCTGGTTCCGAATTGCTGCCCTATGCCAATCCCGAAAAGGACGGCACCGGGCGCCTCGCGGTCAAGCGTTATGGCGGGATCAAGGGCGATCAGCTGACCAACGCGGTTGCCAGCAATGACGACCGGACCAACGAGCCGCTGGTGCAGATCACTTTCGATCAGGCCGGCGGGGCCAAATTCGCCCGCCTGACCACAGAAAACGTCAATAAACCCTTCGCGATCGTGCTTGACGGCAAGGTCTTGTCGGCGCCGAACATTCAGGAGCCGATTCTGGGCGGGCAGGCGCGGATCTCTGGCAGCTTCACGACTGAAAGCGCCAACCAGCTGGCAATCGCGCTGGTCTCCGGGGCGCTGCCGGTTGATCTCAAGGTTGTCGAAGAGCGCACGGTCGGGCCTGACCTCGGGGCGGATTCGATCCGCAAGGGTGTGATCGCGTTCGGGATCGGTACCGCGCTGCTCGCGCTGTTCATTCTGGTCACCTATGGGCGCTTCGGGGTCTACGGCAATATCGCGTTGATCATCAACGCGCTGATGATTCTGGGGATCATGGCGATGATCGATTCGACCCTGACCCTGCCAGGGATCGCCGGCTTCGTGCTGACTATCGGCGCGGCGGTCGACGCCAACGTGCTCATCAACGAACGCATCCGAGAAGAGCGGGCGAGGGGACGCAACGTCGTTTCCGCAGTCGAGATGGGCTACAAGGAAGCCAGCCGCGCGATCTTTGACGCCAATATCACCAATGTTATCGCGGCCCTGCTGATGTTCCTGATTGGCTCGGGCCCGGTGCGCGGCTTTGCGATCGTGCTGATGATCGGGATCGGGACCTCGGTGTTTACCGCGGTCTGGCTGACCCGGATGTGGGTAGCCGGCTGGCTGCGCCGCACCCGTCCCAGCGACATCGTGATCTGAGGGAACCAAAGTCATGAAACTTCTGAAGCTCGTTCCCGACAACACCAATATCAAGTTCCTGCGCTGGCGGATTCCATTTTACGTCGTCAGCACGATTCTGATCCTGGCGTCGTGGGGCCTGGTCCTGACCAAGGGGCTCAACCTGGGCGTCGATTTCATCGGTGGCCAGATGATCCGGGTTACCTTCGTGCAAAGCCCGGCTGCACCGGTTGGCGAACTGCGCGAAAGCGTGGCCAAGCTCGGCTATGGTGAGCCGACAATCCAGCAATTCGGTAAACCGAACGAGGTTTCGATCCGGATGAAGCTGCCCGAAGGCTACGATCACGATCCGGGGCTGGCCAACCAGATGTCGGACAAGATCACCGCGACGATCAAGACCGCGCATCCCGATGCCCGGATTGACGGGGTTGATTCGGTTTCGGGCAAGGTCTCGGGCGAACTGTTCAACACCGGCATGCAGGCCCTGCTGGCTGCGATGCTGGCGATCTCGATCTACATCTGGGTCCGCTTCGAATGGCAATTCGGGGTTGGGGCATTGTTCGCACTGGTCCACGACGTATCGCTGACCATGGGTATGTTCGCGCTGACCCAGATGGAATTCGATCTCAACATCGTCGCCGCGATCCTTACCCTGATCGGCTATTCGCTCAACGATACGATCGTGGTTTACGATCGGATCCGCGAAAACCTGAAGAAGTACCGCCGCATGCCGATGGCAGAATTGCTGGATCTGTCGGTCAACGAAACGCTCAGCCGGACCATCGTGACCTCGCTGTCGGTACTGATCACACTGGTTGCCCTGCTGCTGCTCGGCCCGCCGGTGATCTTTGGCTTTACTGCGGCGATCACTTTGGGGATTTTTGTTGGTACCTATAGCTCGGTCTATATGGCAGCACCGATCCTGATCTGGCTCAAGGTCAAGTCAGACAGCTTCGTGCCCAATGAGTCCAAGATCGAACGGCAGGAACGGCTGGCCCGCGAAGGGACTGCCTAACGCCCTGCCAGCCGGTTCCAGTGGGCGGCCAGCGCTTCGGCGTTGGCCTTCCAGCTGTAACCGGCCACGGCGTTCTGCACCGTTTCAGGATCGGGTTTCAGGTCGAGCAAATCCTGAACGGCCCCGGCAATCGCCGCGCCATCTCGAGCGACCATCCGGCCCCAGGCGGGATCGGTGATTAGTTCCTGGGCGCCAGGGATCGGGGTAGTCACAACCGGCGTGCCGCAGGCCAGGGCTTCAACCCAGGCATTGGCCAGACCCTCGCTGGATGAGGGCATCACCACCACGTCGGCGGCATTGAGCAAAAGCGGGAGTTCTCCGTGAGGCACTGCGCCCAGCAAGCGGACCCGCTCGCTCACTCCAAGTTCCTCAGCCCGGGCGCGCAGCATCGCCTCATCTGCGCCTGTTCCGGCGAGCAGAAGCGTTGCTTCGGGCAGCTTGGTCAGTGCTTCGATCACGAACTGCTGCCCTTTGCGCGGGATCAGGGCACCGACTGTGGCGAGCACTGGCTTGTCGCGCGGCAGGCCGAACTGGTCGCGGCACATCTTGCGGTCATAGGGCCGGAACAGGTCGGCATCGAGTCCGGTGCGGTGGATCGTGATGCGGCTCCGGTCCATGCCCAGCGCGGCCATATCGTCGGCCAGACCGCCGGCGACGGCAAGCAGACCATCGGCACCGCGGCCGGCATCCAGCACTTGCTGGGCCGTAGCGGCTTGCTTGCCCCAGTGATGAATATCGGCCCCCCGCGCCTTGATGCTGACCGGCAGGCCCAGCGCTGTGGCGATGGCCACGGCGGCAGGGCCGTCGGGGTAGAAGAATTGGGCATCGACAAGGTCAAATGGTGCCTGGGCATGAAGCCGCCGCGCCAGTGGCAGCACCGCTTTGGCCTCCGCTGCGGCATTCCGGCCGGGCATGCCCGGGAGCAGAGTGAAGTGTGGGCGCAAAACCTTGACGCCGCCGCGCAATTCGTCGGTCGGGACGGCCAGCAGCGGCCGGTAGCGCGAATGGCGAGATAACGGGAATGGCGGCAGGCCGAGCGGGTTGATCATGACCAAATCGATATCGCCGCGCTTCATCACGGCCTGCATCTGGCGCTCGACAAACACGCCGAAGTTGGGCGTGCTGGCGTTGGGATAAAGCGTGCTTATGCTGAGCACCCGCAACTTGCTCATAACGGGCGCACCAGCATTTCTGCGGCGGCGATCCAGGCGGGATTGTCTACCACGATCTGGCGCTGGCCCGGATCGGGCGGCAGGATCGCCACCCGGCTGGCATCGCGGTCGATCATCCGGCCAAAGGCAAAGCGGCCGCCGGGGCGAGGCACCAGGACATCGCGGTTAAGCAGCCGCGCGGCTTTATCCGGGGCATGCTGACGCAGCCAGACCTGGTCCCCGGCGCGGTACTGGCCCACCGGCACCTCAATCGCCAGAGCCAGCAACTGTCCCTCACCCCCGAGCAGGGTTGGCAGGATTGCGTCGCGTGGAGCGGGCAACGCTTCGGCGCCTTCGCTGGTCAGGCGGGCCAGGAATTGCGGCTGCTCGGCAGTTTCGCCGCGCACCAGTAATTCCGGTTCGACACCCAGGGCTGCAGCGATCCGGCTCATCCAGGTCAGCGAGAGCTGGCGGGTTCCGGTCTCCAACCGGCCGATCGTCTGCGCTGTGGTTGGCGGTGTGCAGCGCTCAGCCACATCAGCGAGAGTCAGCTTCTTCTCCCGACGGATAGCGCGGATGCGGTTGATCATGAGATCGATCCTGTAACCAATATGGTTTTTTCACTTTCCTACAATGCGGCCTATTTGGCAAGTGCCGAATCCTCAGCAACAAGGGGAATGCCATGCAGCGTGAACTTGTGGAACGCGAATTGACCGAGGCCGGACCGGGCCCCAACGCGCCCGCCAAGGGCGGCCGTTCGGTGACGGTAAACCTCGCCGAAAGCCCGCTGACCTGGCTCCATTCGCGCGGCCACCTGAGCGATCGCCAATTCGCCGCCGGCGAATGCCTGCGCCGCGATTTCGAGCGCGCGCAGATCGCTCCCGGCGTGACCATGCGGTGGGATCCGGTGCGGGTGCAGGGCGGTGGGGGAGACCCCGGGCTCAACGCCAGCGAACGACAGGTCGCCGCGCGGCAGCGGTTCGACGGCGCAGTGGCTGAGGCAGGACCGGGCCTGTCCGATATTCTCTGGCGGGTGGTTTGCTCCGGCGAGGCCCTGCCCGATGCCGAAAAGGCGCTGGCCTGGCCGGTGCGCAGCGGCAAGCTGGTGCTCAAGCTGGCGCTCGACCGGGTGGCGGGATTCTACCGGATCGGATAGTGTGTTCGAATGGATGCGAACATTAGATTTGGCCTAAGAGGCAAGACAAGATTCAGGATACATTCCCTGCTTTCGTTTGTCGCTTTTGCTGCACTCGTTTTCGCAGGTGAGCGCCGAGATCAAGCCCTAGCGGCTTTCATCGGTTTAGTTATCTGGATTGGGATATTCGATCCTGTTGGTAAAGCGGGCCAACGGTCGTATCTAGGTTTCACCAAAGATCGGGTGAAGCAATCTGGCATCCAGAGCATTTTCGGCAGAAAGCTTGACGACTAACCCTCAACCAGTTCCGCCAGTTCGAGCCATCGCTCCTCCGCCGCGTCCTTCTCCGCCCGCGCAGCCTCAATCGCTTTGGTAAGAGCGGCGAACTTCGCCGGGTCGCGGGTGTAGAGTGCGGGATCGTGGAGCGCGGCTTCATCGCGGGCGATTTGCGCCGCGATTTCCGCAATCCGGCCCGGCAGCAGGTCGTAGTCGCGCTGGTCTTTGTAGGTCAGCTTCACTTTGCCACTGGCGGTAATGGCGGCAGGTGAGGGGGAGTCCTTGCGAGCGGTACTGGCGCTTCCAGCCGATGCAGAAGAGGGCTTTCGCGCCTTCAACGCATCCTGTTCGCGCTGCTTGACCCAATCGGCATAGCCACCCGCGACCACGTCGACCTTGCCGCTGCCATCCAGCCCCAGCGTGATTGTCACCGTCCGGTCGAGGAAGTCGCGGTCATGGCTGACGATCAGGACGGTCCCGTCGTAATCGGCGATCACTTCCTGCAACAGGTCGAGCGTTTCGAGATCGAGATCGTTGGTCGGCTCGTCGAGCACCAGCAGGTTCGACAGCCGGGCAAATTCGCGCGCCAGCAGCAGCCGGCTGCGCTCTCCGCCCGAAAGCGTGCCGATCCGGGCATCGACCATCCCGGGATCGAACAGGAAGTCTTTGAGATAGCCCTGGATGTGCTTGCGCACCCCGCGCACGTCGATCCAGTCGCCGCCCTCGGCGAGGATATCGCGGACCCGCTTGTCCGGCTGCATCAGGCTGCGCTGCTGGTCGACCAGCACGCCTTGCAACGTCTTGGCCAGCGTGATGGTGCCGCTGTCAGGTGCCAGTTCCCCGGTCAAAAGCTTGAGCAGCGTGGTCTTGCCTGCGCCGTTGGGGCCGACGATCCCGATCCGGTCGCCGCGGGTGATCCGCAGGGTGAAATCCTTGATGATCGGGCGATCACCAAAGCGTTTGGAA
>CAZOSI010000030.1:0-21946 GCA_964582485.1 uncultured Novosphingobium sp. | reverse complement strand
GATCAATCCCTATGGCATGTCCAAGCTGATGACCGAGATCATGCTGGGCGATGTCGCGGCGGCGCATCCGCTGAACTTCTGCGCGCTGCGCTATTTCAATGTCGCCGGGGCCGATCCACGCGCCCGCACCGGGCAATCGACCGCCGGGGCCACCCACCTGATCAAGATCGCGGTCGAGGCAGCACTGGGCAAGCGCGCCAGTGTCGGCGTTTTCGGGACCGATTTCGATACCCCTGACGGCACCGGGGTGCGCGATTACATCCACGTTTCCGACCTCGCCAATGCCCACGTCCTCGCGCTCGAAGGCCTGATTGCCGAGCCGGAGCGTTCGCTGACCATGAATTGCGGCTATGGCCGGGGCTATTCGGTGCTTGAAGTGCTTGATGCGGTTGACCGGGTCACCAACCAGACGATCACCCGCGTCCTCGGCCCGCGCCGGGCCGGCGATCCCGATTCGCTGATTTCGGACAACCGCCGGATCAAGGCGACCCTGCCGTGGGTGCCGCAATATGCCGATCTCGATACGATCGTGGCCCACGCGCTGCAGTGGGAGCGAAAGCTGAGCGAACTGCGCCCTGATGCTTGACTTCACCGTGACTCATCCGTAACGGCCCACCTTCAATTTCAGCGGCGCCAAGCCGCCCCGAGGAAACCATGAAGATTCGCAACAGCCTCAAGTCGCTCAAGGGTCGCCACCGCGACAACCGCGTGATCCGTCGCCGCGGGCGCACTTATGTGATCAACAAGACCAACCGCCGCTTCAAGGCGCGCCAGGGCTAAGCGCTCTGGCTGGCGGGGCCGAACGGCTCCGCGCTGGCATTCTGACGGCCCGCCTCCCATCCGGGGTGCGGGCCGAAAGTGTATTAACCGCAGGGGTTTGAACGTGTCTGACCGAGTGGAAGCCGTGGTCTTCGACATTGGCAAGGTGCTGGTCGAATGGGACCTCAGGCTGATCTACCGCGACCTGATTCCCGATCCGGCCGAGCGCGATTGGTTTGTGCAGAACGTCGTCACCCCGGAATGGCATTTCCAGCACGACGCCGGACGCCCGCTGGCCGAGATCGTGCCCGAGCGGATCGCCCTGTTCCCTCAGCACGAGGGGCTGATCCGGCGCTATGCCAGCCATTTTGGCGAATCGGTTCCCGGCCCGGTTCCCGGCACCGCCGAACTGGTAGAGGCGCTTAGCGCGCGCGGGGTGCCGCTGTTCGCGATCACCAATTTCGGGGCCGAGTTCTGGCCCGACTTCGCCCCGCGCTTTCCGGTGCTGGAGCACTTCCGCGATATCGTGATCTCGGGCGTCGAGCAGCTCGCCAAGCCCGACCCGGCGATCTATGCGCTGGCCGAGGCCCGCTTTGGCTTGCCCGGATCGGCGATGCTGTTCGTAGACGATAACGCACACAACGTGGCTGCGGCACGCGACTGCGGCTGGCATGCCCACCATTTCCACAATGCCGCCGGGTTGGAGACCGAACTGGTCCGGCGCGGGCTGTTCTAAGGACATTCTCTCGCATAAGGCGCGAAGTCGCTAAGGAGCTTTCGCAAGCGGCTAAGCCGCCCAGTTCCGCTTAAATTTGTTCGTGACACGGACATTGAGGAGATCTGATCCGCCTGCGGCGGGCACAACTTCTTCGCGCCTTTGCGCCTTTGCGAGAGCCCAGAAAAAGCCCCCCGTCTTGCGACGAGGGGCCGGAGGGGGCTGTTGAGGAGTGCCTGGGGCCGCCTTGAGAGGGTGGGGGGCAGCGGCCCTTCGGACCCTTTCGGATCCAGCGCCTCAGGCGGCGCCGTTGCAGCTCTGAAGATCTTCAGCGCTGAGTTCGCCCTTCGGGGTGGCGAAGGTGGCAACCTTGCCGAAGGCCTTGACGACCTTGGCGCAGGTGTTGGCGGGGCGGGCACCGTCGACGGCGCCGGTGCAGGTATCGCCGGCGCAGTTCCAGACCACGCCATTGACGACCTTCTTGGCCGGAGCTTCGAGCGCGGTGCTCAGCTTGGCGGTATAGCGCGGCGCGGCGGCCTCAGCCGGCGAAACGGTGGCCGAGAAGCTGGCAACGGTGCCGAACAGAGCGAGGCCGGCGAGAACGGCGGTGCGGAGGGTGCTGTGCGTGTTGGTCAAAGTCATTTTCTAAACTCCCCTTGGATGTTGAACGCAGGGATCGAAGGGGTCCTGGGAGGGGAAGACTCGATTTGCGTTGCTAACTGCTACCTAATCCGATAGGTATTAAGTTGCAACTGAAAACTGTGCACCGCAGCAAAGATTTTTTTGTCGGTGCCGAAGCGAGAATCGGTTACACCACTCGCGGGAATGGGGATCGACTGATGGGTAAACTGCACGAACCGCTTAACGACATGCAGAACTGCGGCCTTCCCGCCGCACTTGAGGTGATGGGCGAACGCTGGAGCTTCATGATCCTGCGCGCCGCCTTCAACGGCCTGCACCATTTCGAGGAATACCTCGGTGCGCTGGGGATCGCCCGCAACATCCTGTCGAATCGCCTGGCCCGGCTGGTCGAACACGGGATCATGAAGCGCGAGCACATGCCCGACGACCGCCGCAAGATCGAATACCGACTGACTGCCAAGGGCCTCGACCTGCTCCCCGCCATGCTGGCGCTGCGGCAATGGGGCGAAAAGTACGGGGTCGGCGTGCCGAGCAACCCGGTGCTGTGCGACGAGCGCGACGGCCAACCGATCGCGCTGATCAGCATCCACTCACATGACGGCCGCCTGCTCGGCCCGATGGACCTCGAATGGCGCGACGCAGCCGACGTCGGCAAAGTCCGGGTAGATTATGAGGACGAGGTGGTGCGGCCGGAGTTGAGCGTGTTGCGCTAAATCCGGCCTTCGCGCTGTAACCACTGCTCGCGGCCAATCCAATAAAGGTCGACCTCGACCGGTCCGCGCTTGTCGTTTCCTGCTGCAACGGCCCGCTGACCAATTTCCATGCCCAGTCGCTGGCAGACCTTCGCGGAGCGGGGATTGATTGCCTGCGGGGCGGAACAAACCCGGTCAAGCCGGAGCGGTCCGAAGGCCTGGTCGAGTGCTGCACTCGCGCCCTCCAGGGCAAGCCCCTTGCCCCAAAAATCCGGATCGAGCCGCCAGCCAACTTCGACAGCTGGCAGAAATTCAGGCAGAAAGTGCGGAATCGAGATTCCAAGGTAGCCGATGGCGCGTTCGCTTTCGCGCTCAATCGCCACCCAATTGCCCAAACCGTAAGCATCCCACTCAGCGCACAGCGCGGCAACAAAACCCTCTGTCTCGGCACGGGTAAAGCCGCGACCATAGGGAAATTGCCAGAACTCCAGCTTGGAGAAGGCCGGAGCCAGCAAGTCGGCATCGCCGGGTAGGAATCGGCGCAGATGCAAACGCGCGGTCAGCACATCACCCAAGGGCGCCGCTAGCGTCGGGCAAGGCGAATCCGTTGTCATGCCCGCGGCGCCACCCGCCGATAGCTGAGCGCTTCGGCCACGTGGATTCGCCCCACCCCTTCGCTCCCCGCCAGATCGGCGATCGTCCGCGCGACCCGCAGCATTCGCGTATAGCCGCGCGCTGACAGCCGCATGGCTTCGGCGGCCTGGAGCAGCAGCTTGCGGCCCGGTTCGTCCGGGGTGCCATGCTGTTCGAGCAGGTCGCCATCAAGCTCGGCATTGCTGCGCCGTCCTGTCCCCGCCATCCGCGCAGTCTGGACGGCGCGGGCGGCAGCGACCCGCGCGGCGACTTGGGCGCTGCCTTCGGCGGGCGGCGGCAGGGCCAGGTCGGCGGCGCTGACCGGGTCAACCTCGACATGCAGGTCGATCCGGTCAAGCATCGGGCCCGAGACCTTGCTCTGGTAATCGGCGGCGCAGCGCGGGGCGCGGCTGCAGCCGAGCGCCGGATCGCCCAGGTGCCCGCAGCGGCACGGGTTCATCGCCGCGATCAGCTGGACCCGCGCCGGGAAGGTGACGTGGGCATTGGCGCGGGCGACATCGACCACGCCGGTCTCCAGCGGCTGGCGCAGCGAATCGAGCACCGCGCGCTGGAATTCGGGCAGTTCATCAAGGAACAATACGCCGAGGTGCGCGAGGCTGACCTCGCCCGGCCGCACCCGCAGCCCGCCGCCGGTCAACGCCGCCATCGAGGCCGAATGGTGGGGTGAGCGGAACGGCCGGGTCCGGCTGATCCGCCCTTCCTCCAGCGTCCCGGCGACCGAGGCGACCATCGAGACCTCCAGCGCTTCGCCCGGAGTCAGCGGCGGGAGGATCCCCGGCAGGCACGATGCCAGCAGGCTCTTCCCCGCCCCCGGCGGCCCGATCATCAGCAGGTTGTGCCCACCGGCCGCAGCGATTTCCAAGGCGCGCTTGGCGGTTTCCTGCCCCTTGACCTGCTTGAGGTCCGGCCCATGCCCGGGCTCCTCCGCCTCGCCCGGCTGCGGCTGCGGCAATTGCTGGGTGCCCTTGAGGTGGTTGAGCAGGCTGACCAGATTTGGCGCCGGAACCACTGCCACGCCGTTCGCCCAGGCCGCCTCGCTGCCCTGCACCGCCGGACAGATCAGGGTCAGGTCTTGCGCGCTGGCATGCAGCGCGGCGAGCAGCACCCCCGGTGAGGCGACAATCCGGCCATCGAGCGCCAGTTCCCCGACCGCGACAAAGTCCCCCAATTGCTCGGCATCGGTCACCCCCATCGCTGCAAGCAGCGCCAGCGCGATCGGCAGATCGTAATGACTGCCTTCCTTGGGCAGATCGGCCGGAGAGAGGTTGATGGTGATCCGCTTGGGCGGGAGCGACAGGCCCATTGCGCTCAGCGCCGAATGGACCCGTTCCTTGCTTTCGTTGATCGCCTTGTCAGGCAAACCAACCAGATTGAAGCGCGGCATGCCCGGCGCAATCTGGCACTGCACTTCAACAGAACGTGCTTCTAGCCCCAAATAGGCAACGGTCTGAACCAGCGCGACCAAGTAAATCTCCACGCTCTTAAGTGCGAATACTTGGGTGATGCCGCCAGATGCGACGCTTGTCGAGCCGATAGCACCATATTGGCGGTAACCCCTTTTTAACCTGCTGCCTTGGCAAGCCGGTAAGGGGCGCGCGCCGATAGGGATGGCATGCGCCGCGTAGTCATCCTGCTCTTATCGCTTCTCGCCCTGGCCCAGCCGGCCACGGCGCGCGAACGTGTGGTGATCGAGGAAACGGTCGAGGTGACCGAATATGTCGACGAGGGCGGCTCGGAACGCGCCGTCGGCGTTGCTCCGGTGGCAATTCCAAAGGGAATCGCCCGGTTCGGCCCGTTCGTTGTGCTCGACGGAACCCGCGCGGCGATGGTTGACGTGACCGACAGCGCCAGCCCGGCCCAGTTCGCGGCGATGGTAAAGGCCTATCCCGGGATCGCCCGGATCGAGATGGTCGACGTGCCAGGCACCGAGGATGACCGCGCCAACCTGAAGCTGGGGCGGATGATCCGCGCCCGGGGGATGACCACTTACGTTCCGGCTGGCGGCTCGGTCCGTTCGGGCGGGGTCGAGCTGTTCCTGGCCGGCGAGCGGCGGATTGCCGAGCCCGGTGCCGAATTCGCGGTCCACGCCTGGGTGGACGAGGACGGGCGTGAGGCGACCGACTATGCCGCCGACGCGCCGGAAAACCGGGCGTACCTGGATTACTACCGGGAAATGGGCCTGCCCGATCCGCAGGCCCGCGCGTTCTATGCGATGACCAATTCGGTGCCGTTCTCCCAAGCCAAATGGCTGACCGCTGCTGACATGGGCCAATGGGTCGCTCTTGATTGAGTGCGGACAGGCGGAGGCGATTGGCGTACCAAGCAAGGGACTCATCTATTGACTCATCCCGGCACCCCTTGTAACGGCGCGCCTCTGATCCGGGCTTTGCCCCGCACACAACCAGATTTCTGAGGTTTTGAAATGAAGCGTACCTTCCAGCCCAGCCGCCTTGTCCGCGCCCGCCGCCACGGCTTCCGCGCCCGCACGGCCACCGTTGGCGGCCGCAAGGTGCTTCGTGCCCGCCGCGCCCGCGGCCGCAAAAAGCTCTCCGCCTGAGCGAAAGCCAGACGATGTCGGTCCTGACCAAAAGGGCCGATTTCCTAGCAGCAAACCGGGGCTTGCGGATCGCACGTCCCGGTTTTGTCTTGCTGGCCCGGCCCAATGGGCTGGACCAGATGCGCTGGGGCATCACCGTTACCAAGAAAATCGGCAACGCGGTCGTCCGCAACCGGATGAAGCGCCGGTTCCGCGAACTGCTGCGCGAGCTGCTGCCGAAGGCGGGATTGCCATCACACGATTATGTGCTGATCGGCCGCGAAGACGGGGTGGAGCGCGATTTTGCCAAGCTGCGCGAGGAACTGGCCATGGCCCTTTCCCGCGCCGCAGATGGCAAGGGCGATCCGCCGCGGAGGAAAAAGTGAAACGCCTGCTGATCCTGATTGCGCGGGGCTGGCAGCTTGGCCCCTCGCGGATCCTCCCGCCCTCGTGCCGCTACGCCCCGTCGTGCTCGCAATATGCGATCGAGGCGCTGGACAGGCATGGCGCGATTAAGGGTGGCTGGTTGGCCTTGAAGCGTATATTGCGCTGCCACCCATGGGGCGGGCATGGTTATGACCCGGTGCCTTGATCGGCACCGAACCCTCCCCATCTGACCTATTACGATTTTCCAAGCAGGGGCCCCCAGTGGACAACCAGAATTACCGCAACATGATCCTGGCCGGGATCCTGACCGTGACGATCCTGCTCGGCTGGGACCAGGCGATGCGGTATTTCTACCCCAACGCCCACGCCCCCAAGCCGGCCGCGACCGCCAGCGCGAGCCCGGCGGCCAGCGATGCCCCGGCCAAAACCCGCGAAGGTGGGCTGACCAATCCCGCCGACATCGCGCTGGAAGCAAAGGATATCAAGTCCGCGCTGGCCAGCCCGGCCCGGGTCCGAATCGAAGCCCCCGGCCTGTCGGGCTCGATCAACCTGACCGGCGGGATGCTCGATGACCTGTCGACCAACCGCCACACCGCCGCGCTCGACGCGGCGCAGGGCAAGCAGCGAATCTATTCGCCCGCGGGCACCCCGGCCCAACAGTTTGCCCAGTTCGGCTGGACAATGGGAGACGGTGCCCCAGCCATCGCCCTGCCCAACGCCCAGACCGTCTGGGCCGCCCCCGCCGGAGCCAGGCTGACCCCGCAGACCCCGGTCACGATCGCCTGGAACAACGGCGCCGGGCAGACCTTCAGTCTGACCTATGCGATTGATGCCGACTACATGCTGACTGTCACCCAGGGGGTCAGCAATGCCGGCCCGGCCCCGATTGCGGTCAAGCCGGTCGCGCAGCTCAACCGCACCGACAAGACTGCTGCGGTCGACAGCTTCAACGTTCATGCCGGACCGTTCGGTGCCTTTGATGAGAAGGTGAAATTCGATCTCGATTACGACGATCTGGCCGAAGCCCAGACCCAGGCCAATTCCGGCGCGCCCAACTGGATCGGCTTCACCGACATTTACTGGATGAGCACGCTGATCCCCGAGAAGGCCGGCGCGACCAGCGATTTCCGCAGCCTTGGCGGCGGGATCTTCCTCGCCAACCTGTTCTACCCGCAAGTCGCCGTCGCGCCGGGCCAGCAAAGCGCCCGGGTGACCAAATTGTTTGCCGGAGCCAAGGAAACCGAAGTGCTCGATCGCTATGAGGCAGCGGGCATTCCCAATTTCGGCCTGGCGATCGACTGGGGCTGGTTCCGCTGGTTCGAAAAGCCAATCTTCTGGCTGCTCAAGGCCCTGTTCGACGCAGTCGGCAATTTCGGCGTGGCGATCATGTTGCTGACCGTGATCGTCAAGGGGATCATGTTCCCGGTGTCGCAAAAGCAGTTTGCCAGCATGGCGGCGATGAAGGCGATCCAGCCGAAGATGAAGGCGCTGCAGGATCGTTACAAGGACGACAAGCAGAAGCAGCAGCAGGAAATCATGGCGCTGTACAAGCAGGAAGGCGTCAATCCGCTGGCGGGCTGCCTGCCAATTTTCCTGCAGATCCCGGTGTTCTTCGCGCTGTACAAGGTGCTGATCGTCTCGGTCGAAATGCGACACCAGCCCTTCGCGCTGTGGATCAAGGATCTGTCCGCACCCGATCCGCTGCATATCCTCAATCTGTTCGGACTGCTGCCGTTCGACGTGCCGAGCTTCCTGGGCATCGGCGTGCTCGCGCTGCTGCTCGGGATCACGATGTGGCTGCAGTTCAAGCTCAATCCGGCGCAGATGGACCCGGTCCAGCAACAGGTCTTCGCGATCATGCCGTGGATGATGATGTTCATCATGGCGCCGTTCGCGGCCGGGCTGCTGCTCTACTGGATCACCAACAACGTGCTGACCATCGCCCAGCAGGCCTATCTCTATTCCAAGCACCCGGCCTTGAAGGAGCAGGCCAACAAGGATGCCGAGGATGCCAAGCGGGCCCTGGCCCGCGGCAAGTGATCCGTGACTGACGAACCAGACCTTACGGAGCAGGCGCGCAAGCTCTTTGCAGGGCGTGTGGAATTCCTGCTCAGCGCCCCGGCGCTGAAGTTCCTGCCGGAGCCGGACGCGCCCGAGATTGCCTTTGCCGGGCGTTCCAACGTCGGCAAAAGCAGCCTGCTCAACGCCATCACCGGGCGCAAGTCGATCGCCCGCGCCTCGGTCACGCCGGGGCGGACGCAAGAGCTCAACTTCTTCGAGGTGGGCGAGCCGACCCGGCTGCGGCTGGTCGACATGCCGGGCTATGGCTATGCCAAGGCGCCGCTCAAGGTGGTCGAGAACTGGCGCCGCCTGATCCGCGATTTCCTGCGCGGGCGGGTGGTGCTGAAACGCACCCTGGTGCTGATCGACAGCCGCCACGGGGTGAAGGATGTCGACCGCGAAATGCTCAAGATGCTGGACGAGGCGGCGGTCGGCTACCGGCTGGTGCTGACCAAGGCCGACAAGATCAAGGCCAGCGAGCTGGAAGCAGTTCTGGCCGCGATCCAGGTCGAAGCGCGCAAGCATTCGGCCGCCTATCCGGTAGTCCACGTCACCAGCGCGGAAAAGGGCATGGGGATTGCCGAGCTGAGGGCGGCGGTGCTGGAGGATGCGGCGGTCTAGCGCGCGTAGACAAATTTCAATGTGAATGGATGACCGCCTTCGGTTGCCTCATTTGCAGATGGGAATGGCGGGAAAGTTGGGGAAAGCGGACGTTTACTTCTGGTAGGAGTGTTCCAACCAATAGTCGTTCATCCAATCTGCGTATCCGAGTAGCTCACCTTGTCGCCGCTCTTGATCGGCAGTCCAAGGATCATTGCTCAAGACAAGGTCTAGCATCGATTGAATGCGCCAATCCTCGTTCGGGAGCGCAAAAAAAATATGATGGCGGGTTCCCCAAGCGGCGTTGGATAGATGATCGAATCGAATGATCCTTCCTGCGGCGACATGCCTGTCGAACAGCCTCAAATACCGAGACACAACATCGGGGAACAAGCCTTTGCCATCAACAAAACAGGACAACGGCTTTTGCCCGGCGAGCATGAGCCCAAGCTCTCGATTTGTATGAACCAGATATGGCAAGCCACGGAGAAAATCGTTCAACATCGCGCAGAGTTTAGTGCGCGCCAGGATGTCCGCAATGTTGTCGTGTCCGGCAAGTCCGGTTTCAGATGGAAGAGCTCGATTCCAGACCCTGGAATTGTCCACGTCGGCTGACTTCAAGCACTTTGCGCTATCACCGCGCGAACAGCTGCCCCAGATCGGCGATGGCTTTCATCTCGATCGCGTTGCCGCTGGGATCGCGGAAGAACATCGTCGCCTGTTCGCCGGTTTGCCCCTTGAAGCGCACGTAAGGCTCGATCTCGAACTTCACCCCTGCCGCCTTGAGCCGGTCAGCTAACGCCTCCCAGTCCGCCAGTTCCAGCACGATCCCAAAGTGCGGGACCGGGACGCCGTGGCCATCGACCGGATTGTTGCCGGCATCGTCGGCGCGCTGGCCGGTGCAATGGGCGACGATCTGATGGCCGTAGAAATCGAAATCGATCCAGCTATCGGACGAGCGCCCCTCGATACAGCCGATCACCCCACCCCAGAAGGCGCGGGCCGCGGCAAGGTCGTGGACCGGGAAGGCGAGGTGGAAGGGGCGCAGGCTCATGACTGTTCAGACTCGACAGAATTTTGATGAACGGCTAGCCGCTAGCTCATGAAGCTGATCATCGGCAACAAGAACTATTCGAGCTGGTCGCTGCGCGGCTGGCTGGCGGTCAAGCAATCGGGGCTGCACTTCGAGGAAATCCAGGTCCCGCTTTATGGCGAGGACTGGGATGACCGCAAGAAGCAGACCGAGGGGATCGAGCCCAGCTCGGGCAAGGTCCCGGTGTTGTGGGACGGCGATGCCGTCGCCTGGGACAGTCTGGCGATCATCGAATACCTGGCCGACAAGGTCGGGCGCGACCGGTTCTGGCCCAAGGCCGATGATGCCCGCGCCTTTGCCCGCTCGATGGTCGCGGAAATGCATTCGAGCTACCAGGCGCTACGCAGCGAATGCCCGATGAACGTCCGCCGCCGGGTCGAGGATTGGGACATAAGCGAAGCCGCCCGCAGCGACGTGGTCCGGATCCTGACGCTGTGGGCCGAGGCCCGCGCCCGCTTCGGCAAGGGCGGTCCTTACCTGTTCGGCACCTTCAGTGCCGCCGACATCATCTATGCGCCCGTAGTCAGCCGGTTCATCACCTATGGCATTGGCGTTCCCGGCTTTGCTGTCGCCTATATGGAAGCGATCTGGACGCACGAATGGATGCAGGCCTGGATCGAAGCGGCCGAGTCGGAGGAATGGGTGATCGAACAGTGGGAAACGCCCAAGGCGGCGAAGTAGATCCGTTCAGAACCCGCTCCCATCCTTGCGGGTCTGCCGCCCGGCCCCGGCGAACAGGTGCATGTCGATATCGGGATAGTGGCACGCACTGTCTGCAGGCCGCCCGATCGCGACAAAGGTGCAGGGCGCGTCCGACCGGTTGATCAGCACGTGGCCGTTGCCATCGTTCTTGGCAAAGGCCGCGACATCGCCCGGAAGCATGACAGTCTCTCCACTGTCGTCGACCAGCACCGCCTCGCCCGCCAGCATCACCACCAACTCGTCCTCGCCTTCGTGCCAGTGGCGCTGGCTTGACCAAGCGCCGGGCTGAAGCACCACGTGACTCGCCCCGAAATCACTCAGGCCTGCAGCCGGAGCCAGCCGCCAGTACCAGCGGCCCTGCACGACATCGGCATATTGTGGCGGATAGCCGGTAGCGTTGGTCTGAGGGATCGCATTGAGATCAAGCTTGGGCATGGCGGCGCTCCGTCTTGCGGGAGAAGAGCTTACACCATATGCCGAACCGCAATGACCAGCAAAGTCCTCCCGCTCGCCGAAGCCCTCATTGCCTGTCCCAGCGTCACCCCTGCCGCCGGGCTGGTGTTCGACTGCCTGGAAGCGCAGCTCAAACCGCTCGGCTTCGAAGTCCACCGGGCCATTTCGGGTGCGCCGCCGCATGGACCGGTCGAAAACCTCTTCGCGCTCCGGCGCGGCCCCGAAGGCAGCCGCCACTTCGGCTTTGCCGGCCATGTCGATGTCGTCCCGCCGGGCGAAGGCTGGACCGCCGCGCCCTTCGCCCCCGAAGTGCGCGGAGAGCTGCTTTATGGGCGCGGTGCGGTCGACATGAAGGGTTCGATCGCGGCTATGGTCGCCGCCGTCGCCGAAGTGCCGCAAGATGCCGGCACGATCAGCTTTATCATCACCGGCGACGAAGAAGGCCCGGCGCTGCACGGCACGGTCGCGCTGATCGAACACATGCGCGAAGTCGGCGAGATCCCGGACCTGATCCTGGTGGGCGAGCCGACCAGTGTGAACCGGCTGGGCGACATGATGAAGATCGGCCGGCGCGGCTCGGTCAATATCTGGATCGAGGTTGAGGGCGGCGAAGGCCACGTGGCCTATCCGCATCTGGCCAACAATCCGATCGGGCCGCTGGTCAACATGCTGGCGGAACTGAATGCACTGGTGCTTGACCAAGGAACCGACTGGTTCCAGCCGAGCAATCTTGAAATCACCGATATCACCGTCGGCAATCCGGCGACCAATGTGATCCCGGCCAAGGCCACGGCCCGGCTCTCGATCCGGTTCAACGATCTGCATAGCGGGCAGGAACTGGCCGATATGGTCAGCGCGATAGCACAGAAGCACGGCGGCACGGTTCGGCCGATGATCTCAGGCGAGGCCTTCCTGACCCCGCCCGGGGCGTTTTCTGCGATGATTGCCGACGCAGTCGAGGCCGAGACCGGAATCCGGCCCGAGGCCAGCACCACCGGCGGGACCAGCGACGCACGGTTCCTGAAAAACCTCTGCCCGGTGATCGAATTCGGCCTGTGTAACGCGACCATGCACAAGCGCGATGAGGCCGTGGCGGTGCCCGATCTGGATGCGCTGGCGCGGATCTATGCCAGGGTGGCTATCGCCGCGCTGGCTGGCTGATTGCGATAGCCGAGACAGGCTGTTAGGCTCGCCCACAACAATTTTCCACTTGGGGGACGCGCATCATGGACCGGCGGCTGACACTCTATATCCTGATCGGCATGGCGCTGGGGGTCGTGGTCGGCCAGGTGCTGCACATGACGGTTGAGGCCGGGGTAATCAAAGAGAGCATCGCCCCCTGGTTCAAGCTGCTGTCCGACATATTCCTCAACCTGATCAAGATGCTGGTCGCGCCGCTGGTGCTCTCCACGATCGTCGTCGGGATTGCGCATATGGGGGATTCAACTGCGCTTGGGCGGATCGGCGTGCGGGCGCTGGCCTGGTTCATCACCGCCAGTCTGATCTCGATCGGGCTGGGGCTGATCATGGTCAACCTGCTGCAACCGGGGGTAGGCGCGCCAATTCCGGATGCCGCCGCCGCGGCAAAGGCGGTTGGCGAGGTCAAGGAACTGAAGGCGACCGAGTTCATCCTTTCGATCTTTCCCAAGAACGCCTTCGAGGCGATGGCGACCAATAACATCCTGCAGATCCTGGTCTTCTCGATCTTTGCCGGGGTCGCGCTTTCGGCAATCGGCGA
This sequence comes from uncultured Novosphingobium sp., assembly GCA_964582485.1. Classification (GTDB taxonomy): domain Bacteria; phylum Pseudomonadota; class Alphaproteobacteria; order Sphingomonadales; family Sphingomonadaceae; genus Novosphingobium. The sequence goes on along the minus strand of CAZOSI010000030.1, from coordinate 8,914 downwards.
GAGAGGATCTGCGCTGGTCCGCGGGGCCGATGCCCTGGCCGAGATGATGCTGCAGATCACCGGCTATGTGATGCGCTACGCCCCGATTGCGGTGTTCGGCGCGCTGGCCAATGTGGTGGCGGCCAGCGGGCTCGAGATCCTCAAGACCTATCTCGAACTGCTGCTCGAATTCTACTTCAGCCTCGCCCTGCTGTGGGTGATCCTGCTGAGCGTCGGGGCGCTGTTCCTGGGCAAGCGGATCTGGACGCTGATCCGCTATATCCGCCAGCCGATGATGATCGCCTTCTCAACCGCGTCGAGCGAGGCGGCGCTGCCCAAGATGTTCGAGCAGCTTGACCGGTTCGGTGTGCCGCGGCGCATCTCGGGCTTCATGCTGCCGCTGGGCTACAGCTTCAACCTCGACGGCTCTATGATGTACATGTCCTTCGCGACGATCTTCATCGCCCAGGCCTATGGCATCGACCTGCCGATCGGCACGCAGATCATGATCCTGCTGACCCTGATGATCAGTTCCAAGGGAATTGCGGCTGTCCCGCGCGCATCGCTGGTGGTGATCACCGGCACGCTCGCCATGTTCGGGCTGCCGGTCGAAGGGGTGGCGATCATCCTGGCGATCGACCAGTTCCTTGACATGGGCCGCACCGCCACCAATGTGGTCGGCAACGCGGTGGCAACTTCGGTCATCACCAAGTGGGAAGGCATGCTGGAAGTCGAGGAGCCCGAATTCGTCGAGCACCCGCACGCCCCGGCGCACGGTGCTGCGCATGGTCGGGCCGGGCTGGAGCTTGATCCTTCGAACTTCGAGGACGATAGGAAGAAGTAAGGGGTTCGCGCAAAGAGCGCAGAGGTCCGCAGAGAACGCAAAGAGGTTGTGTTTCCTGCGGAGCGGCTAATACAGTTATGTGTCGCGGCAATCGCGGCGGGGATTGGAAAAGCGGCTGCGCCACATGCGCAACCTCTTTGCGCTCTTTGCTCCCTTTGCGCTCTCGGCGAGAACTCCCTTACTTCTTCTTCGACTTCGGCTTGAACGCACACAGGTCCGCCACCCCGCAGCGCCAGCATTCAGGCGTGCGGGCCTTGCAGATGTAGCGGCCGTGCAGGATCAGCCAGTGGTGCGCGCCAAGGCGAAAGGGCTGGGGCACGGCCTTTTCCAGCTTGGCCTCGACCTGGTCGGGGTTCTTGCCCTTGGCAAGACCGGTACGGTTGCCGAGGCGGAAGATGTGGGTATCGACCGCGAAGGTTTCCTGGCCGAACCAGCAATTGAGCACGACATTGGCGGTCTTGCGCCCCACCCCCGGCAGCCGCACCAGTTCCTCGCGGGTTGCGGGAACCTCGCCGCCGAACTCATCGACCAAGAGCTGTGACAGCGCGATCACGTTCTTGGCCTTGGAGTTGAACAGGCCGATCGTCTTGATGTGCTCCTTCAGGCCCTCTTCGCCCAGCTCCAGCATTTGCTGCGGCGTCTTGACCTTGGCGAACAGCGCGCGCGTGGCCTTGTTGACCCCGACATCGGTCGCCTGCGCAGAGAGCGCGACCGCCACGACCAGCTGGAAGGCATTGCCGTATTCCAGCTCGGTTTCGGGCGAAGGATTGTCCTCCGCCAGGCGGCGGAAGAACTCGAAGATCTGGTCTTTTTTCATCGCAGCCAGCGCTGCATCGCCGGGAATTCATCTGCGCTGGTCATCCCATACCAGCCGAGCAGCGGAACGCCGAATGGCTGGCCCGCAGTCCAGTTGGCAATCAGGCCTGGCGATCCTCCCTTGTATCCGCCCGGATGGAACAGCACCTCAAGCGAAATCCCGCATGCCTTGGCGGCTGCGACCGACCATGCAATCGCGGCCATTTCCTCACCGGGGTCATTGCTGACTTCGTCCATGTCAGCGCGCAGTTGGGGCTGGGTGACAGCCAGATGTCCGGAATCGTGCAGCAGATCGCCGGGATAGCAGGCAACCTCGGGATTGACCATTACCACGCCCTTTGCGACCGTCATGCCGGCAAGGATCGATGGTCCAGTCCACTGCCCGATCACGATCGAAATTCCGATCGAGTCGAGGAACTGCCCGATGGTAAGCGCTGCCTCCATTCCGCCCGGTTCGAGCCAGATGCAGTCCTCAAGCGATTGGGTCAAAGCTCGATCTCCGACCCGCCCTTCACTTGCCCTGACCTGCGGCAACTGGATGCGCCGCCTTCCATTCCATCGCCCGCAGCACGCGCTTCTCAACCGAGGGGTGCGTGTAGAACAGCATTTCCTGCAAGGCCGAGGGGCGCGGATAGCGGTATTCGGCGGTCTTGATCAGCGCGCTGGCGAGCGCGTCGGGCTCGTTGACGGTCTGCAGCGAATAGATGTCCGCCTCGGTCTCACTCACCCGGGTCAGGCTGACCTGGAAGGGTGAGGCCAGCAGGCTGATCACCGCAACCAGCGACATGAAGACGGGCAGCCCGCGCGGCTCATGCAATTGTGCATCGCTGCCGAGCAGCCGCGCAGCAGGAGCAAACAGTCGCTGGATCAGCCACAGGCCCAGCCCGGCGAGCAGCGGGAAGACCCAGATGTAACGCCAGACATGGCCAAGCTTGTAGTGCCCGGCTTCGTGCCCGGTCACCGCCTTGACCTCGGCCAGCGAAGCTTCCTTCAGCGCCACGTCGGAAATCGCGATGCGGGCGGTCGGGCCGATCCCGGCGACATTGGCAGTGAAGTACTCGCTCTGGCGCGAGCCATCGTACATGAAGATTCGGTCGTGCGGGATATCGACATCGTCGGCGATCTTTTCCAGCGCGGTCAGCACCGGCCCTGGCGGGACCGGCTTGAAATCGTTGAACAGCGGCATGATCAGGCTGGGGATCGCCAGCATCATCACCACGGTGGCCAGTCCTGCAAAGCCCGCGCCCCACAGCCACCAGCGTGGCCCGGCCTTGCGGATCAAGGCATAGAGCCCCAGCAGGAACAGCCCGCCGATAACCATCCCGATCGCCTCGCCCATGGCCCACTGCCCCAGCCAGTCGCCGAAGGGCTGCTTGCTGAGGTCATAGCTGCGCTCGCGCCACCAGCCCTCATAGATCGTGTAGGGCAGCTGTAGCAGGTCACCGATGGCAAAGAATGCCGCGGCGGTCAGGAAGGTAGCGAGGGCCCAACCCCGCTTGCCAAGCTTTTCGGCAACCCGGTCGAGCATCTTGAAGCGGATCATCACCCAGGCAGTCAGGACCGAGACCACCACCCCGGCGATCAGCAGTGTATGGTTGCCCATGGTATAGGCCTGCGCCTTGGCCAGGGCTTCCGGCCCCAGGCTGTCAACCATCCGGGCGGCTTCCTGTGCTGATGTCATGCTTGCTCCCCTTGGGCTGTATTAGCAGTACAATACGGCTGCCAACCCGTCCGTCAAGCGGTCACTCTTCCCCGTCACCCCGGTGCCGCTGCATTGCATCGGAAAAGGCCGCAGCCATGATTCCGGTGGGCATGGCGACCAGCCCAATCCCGGCCAAGGCGACAAACGAGGCCATGACCTTGCCCAAGGGCGTAATTGGCGAGACATCGCCATAGCCGACCGTCGTCAGCGTGATGATCGACCACCAAAGCGCGCGCGGGATCGAGCCGAACTTGTCGGGCTGAACGTCGCCTTCGGCCAGGTACAGCGCGGCGGCCCCGAACAGCAGCAGAAATGTGGCGAGCGAGATTGTGACATAGAGCTCGTATCGCCGCTCGTGGATGGCGCGGGCCAGTTCGTGAAGGGCGCTGGAAAAGCGGCCGAGCTTGGCAAGCATCAGCAGCCTGAGCAGCCGCGCCAGTCGCAGGACGGCAACGCCCGGCATCAACATCGGCAGCAGGGTAACCACCAGCACCGCCAGATCGATTAGGCCAAGCGGCGAGAGGATGAAGCGCAGGCGCTTGCTGGTCGCCGTCCCTGCCTCGGGGCTCTCAGCTGCAGTCCAGATTCTGGCGGCATATTCGAGCGCAAAGCAGGCTCCGAACAGGTACTCGAGCGCGTTGAGCTGGGCGCCGAACCGGCTCTCGATTTCAGGCTCGGTCGCGATGATCGAACAGGCCACTGCGGCGATAATCACCACCACCAGCAGCCAGTTGGCCAGCGACAGGTGTCCATCGCCGACCGGGTCGCCCGATAGCTGGAGCCATGCGCGCTGGCGCAGGCTGGTGGTCACAGCCCCAGCACCTCGGGCATGGTGTAGCGGCCCGGTCCCTTGCCGATCAGCCACTGCGCCGCGCGGACTGCGCCACGCGCGAAGATGCTGCGATCTTCGGCGAGGTGCGAGAGGCTCAGCCGTTCGCTGTCGCCCAGGAACAACACCGTATGGTCGCCCGCGACGCTCCCACCGCGCAGGCTGGCAAAGCCGATTGCGCCGCTGGCCCGCGCGCCGGTGATCCCGTCGCGTCCGCGCGCCGAATGGCCCGCCAGGTCGATCCCGCGACCCTTGGCCGCCGCCTCGCCCAAGAGCAGCGCGGTGCCCGATGGCGCATCGACTTTCATCCTGTGGTGAGTCTCGACAATCTCGATATCCCAATCCTCGCCCAGCTTGCCCGCCGCCTCGCGGACCAGGTGGGCCAGCAAGGTCACGCCGAGCGAAGTATTGCCGGTCTGGAGCACCGGAATGGTTTCGCTGGCACTATCGCAAAGCCAATGGTGCCGTTCCTCAAGGCCGGTGGTGCCGACCACGATCGGGACGCCTGCCGCCATGGCCGCATCAAGGTTGCCCTCCAGTGCGGCGGGAACCGAAAAATCGACCAGCACGTCGCTGGCAGAGGCCAGAGCGGCGAGGTCCCCGTCCTTGTCGATCCCTCCAGCCAGCTCTTCGCCCGCCGCCGCGATTGCCGCAGTGAGTGCCGCCCCCATGCGCCCGGCGCTGCCGATAATGCCGATTCTGGCCATTGCCTGTCCCCTTCGATCCATGCTTCATGGCCGCGATGAGCCAATACCGCAATATCGTGATCCTTACCGGCGCGGGCATATCCGCCGAAAGCGGGATCGATACCTTCCGCAGTGCAGGCGGCCTGTGGGAGAACCACCGGGTCGAGGATGTCGCGACCCCAGAGGCCTTCGCCCGCGACCCGCGGCTGGTCCAGCGGTTCTATGACATGCGCCGCGCCGCGATCCAGGAGAAGCTGCCCAACCCCGCGCATGATGCACTCGCCCGGCTCGACGCCGAATGGACCGGTAATCTGCTGATCGTCACGCAAAACGTCGATGACCTGCACGAGCGCGCCGGAGCACGCCGCCTGATCCACATGCACGGCGAACACCTCAAGGCCTGGTGCACCTTTTGCGATGTGCGCCACCCTTGGCGTGGACCCTTGCTCGACAACCCGCCCTGCCCGTCCTGCGGCGGACATGCCTTGCGCCCCGATGTGGTCTGGTTCGGCGAGATGCCTTACCGCATGGGCGAGATCTATGCCGCGCTCGGCAAGGCTGACCTGTTCGTTTCGATCGGCACTTCGGGCGCGGTCTATCCAGCGGCGGGCTTCGTCCAGAACGCGCTGGAACTCGGCGCGCGAACGCTGGAGCTCAATCTTGAGGAAAGCCAGGGCTCGCGCCTGTTCCATGAAACACGGCTGGGCCCCGCGAGCGAAGTTGTTCCGGCGTGGGTGGATGAATTGCTGGCTTAGAATAGTTCACGCTGAGACGCGGAGAATAGAGACGAGACGCAGAGATGCCGCGCAATCCGCGAAGCGGCTCATTTCAACTCACACAGCGTCAAACGCGCGGTCGAGATCACAAACGGCTTCGCGGCAAGCAAATCTCCCCCGCGTCTCCCTTTCTTCTCCGCGTCTCTGCGTGAACTAATCTACCCCCCCGGCACCCGCTGCATTCCGAATCCTTGGCAATCCGCAGCGTCCGCAAACTCGGCACCAGACCCTCGAACAAGTGCAACCGGCCCCACTGCGGGTCGCCCAGCGTGGCCTTTCCCTGCACCAGCACCCGAATCGCCTGCATCGCGGCAAAGGCCCCGATTATCCCGACCATCGCCCCCAGTACGCCATCGGCGGCGCAGGTATCGCAATCCTCGGCATCGAAGGCATCGCCGACGAAGCAGCGATAGCAGCTCTCTTCGGCCAAGTGTCCGGCGAAGTTCGCGACCTGCCCCTGAAACCGCCCGATCGCGGCGCTGGTTAACGGGATTCCTAGCGCGACACAGGTGTCCGACACGGTCAGCCGAGTCGCGAAATTGTCACTTCCATCGAGCACAAGGTCTGCACCCTTAAGGAGCTGCGCGGCGTTAGCCCCCCCTACCGTCCCCACGCTGGCGCGCACCTTGAGGGTACCATCGAAGCGCCCCGCCCATTCAGCCGCAACCTCGGCCTTGGGGCGGCCGATGTCTGCCTCGGTAAAGATGGTCTGGCGCTGGAGGTTCGAGGCATCGACCACATCGCGGTCGATCAAGGTCAGCGTGCCGATCCCGGCGGCGGCAAGGTACTGCAACGCAGGCGAGCCGATCCCCCCGCAGCCGACCAGCGCGACATGCGCGCGCGCCAGCGCCACCTGCCCCGCGCCGCCCAGTTCGGGCAGCACGATATGGCGTGCAAAGCGGTCAAGGCGGTCGGGCGGGATATCCATCTTCAACGCCCTAAAAACCAAAGCGCCGGCGTGCAAACGAATCCCTTGCCCCGCCCTCGCCGATGCGGCACTTAATCGGGCAATTAAGCCATAAAATGGGATGAGCGATGCATTATGCCGAATTGCGCGCGGTGCGCGAGGAATTGACAGGACCGGGCGGACAGTTTGAAGTGGTCGAGGAAGAGATCCTTGGCAACCGCATCAAGACCTTCAAGAACCAACCGCCGACAATCCGCGAATTCTGGCTTTCGACGATCGCCTGGGGCGACCGGCCCTACCTGATCTACGAAGGCGAAGTGCTGACCTATGCCCAGACCCATGCGCAAGTGAACGCGCTGGCGGCCTGGCTGGTGGAGCAAGGCGTCCAGCCCGGCGACCGGGTCGCCATCGCCATGCGCAATTACCCCGAATGGATGGTCGCCTATTGGGCCTGCACTTCGATCGGGGTTGCTGCGGTCGGCATGAATGCCTGGTGGACCGGTGAAGAGCTGGACTACGCGATCAAGGATTCGGCGCCTAAGGTGCTGATCGCCGATGCCGAACGGCTGGCACGCTATCGCGAGCTGTCGGGGCATCAGCTCAAGCTGGTCGGCGTGCGGCTTGCCGAATACCCGGCCGACGTCACCCCCTGGGCCGAGATCGTCGCCAGCGGCGGTGCCATGCCTGCAGTCAGCGTCGATCCCGAGGCCGATGCCTGCATCTTCTATACCAGCGGCACCACCGGCTTTCCCAAGGGCGCACAGCTGACCCACCGGGGCTGCGTCGCCAACCTGATGAACATGCTCTATTCGACCACTGCCCAGGCGCTGGCGACCGAGCGCGCAACCGGCGTGGCCCCGCCGACCGACGCCCCGATCCCGGTCTCGCTGCTGACGACGCCCCTGTTCCACGTCACCGCCAACAATTGCGGTGCTTACCTGACCAGCGCGGCCGGCGGCGCGATCGTGCTGATGTACAAGTGGGACGCGGGCGAGGCGCTGAAGCTGATCGAGAAGTACGGGATCACCGGCGTATCGGGCGTGCCGATCATGGCGCGCGAGATCATCAACCACCCGGATTTTGCCAAGACCAATACCTCGACCCTCACCGGACTTTCAGGTGGCGGCGCGCAGGTTCCGCCCGAGCAGGTCGGCGAAATCGCCCGCAAGATCCCCGCCGCCAGCCCAACAACCGGCTATGGGATGACCGAGACCTGCGGGATCATCACGTCGGTCGCCGGGCCCTATTTCATCGACCGGCCCGACAGCGCCGGGCCCTATATGCCCAGCTTCGATGCCAAAGTGGTCGATGATGCGGGCAACGAACTGCCGCTGGGCGAAGTGGGCGAGCTGTGGGTACGCGGCAGCCCGGTGATCAAGGGCTACCTCAACCGCCCCGACGCCACTGCCGAAACCATCACCGACGGCTGGCTCCACACCGGCGACATCGCCCGGATCGACGCCGACAAATTCGTCTATATCGTCGACCGCAAGAAGGACCTCGTGATCCGCGGCGGCGAGAATATCAGCTGCACCGAAGTGGAGGCCTGCATCTATCGCCACCCGGCGGTGGCCGAATGCAGCGTGTTCGGCGTCAAAGACGAGCGGATGGGCGAGGAAGTGGGCGTTGCGATATTCCTCAAGCCCGATCACGGGCTCGACGAGACCGACCTCAAGAAGCACTGCCTCGACCACATGAGCAAGCACAAGGTCCCGCGCTACGTCTGGTTCATGGACGAACCGCTGCCGCGCAACGCCAGCGGCAAGTTCCTGCGGCGCGAACTGCGCGATCAACTGGGCGCGACGGTGGCGGCCTAACGCTTACGGGCGGAGCACCCAACGGATGCTCCGCCCCAAGCCTGGTCCCCGAATGGAAGGGACCGCCTGACTTCTTTCCGCAGCTGATTGGAGAGGAGGAAAGGGCTTCGGTCAGAATTCGATCTTGATCGTGCCGCCGAAAGTGCGCGGATCGCCCGGCGAACCGACTATCAGCCCGGTGTTGCCCGAGGGAACCGAAAGCTGCTCGAAATATTGGGCGTCGAAGGCATTGCGCACCCAGCCGAACACATTGAGCCCGCCGGGCGTGCGGAAGCCCAGCCGGAGGTTGGTCAAGGTATAGCCATCGACCCAGGTGTAGGCCGAAGGGGTCGGGTTGGAAGAGAAGGCCGAGCGGTAGCTGCCGTCGATCCCCAGATAGACCTCGCCTTGCTTGCCCAGCAGCGTGGCGGGCACGTTGCCTTCCACGCCGTAAGACAGGCTCCACTTCGACACCCCTGGAAGGCGCTGGCCGGAAATGTCGCAGTTGGCAGGGCTGTTGCCGGGAACACCCGGCGCGGCGACCGGCGTGCCGGTGCCGCCGCCGGACAGTTCCGGCGG
>CAZOSI010000029.1:0-22345 GCA_964582485.1 uncultured Novosphingobium sp. | reverse complement strand
CTCTATCGCGATCCGCGCTCTGACATGCCGGTCACCCAGTTCGACATGAAATATGTCGAGGACACCGGCCTTATCAAATTCGACTTCCTGGGCCTGAAGACGCTGTCGGTTCTGAAGAAAGCGGTGCAACTGCTTGAAAAGCGCGACATCACGATCGACCTGTCGTTGTTGCCGTGGGACGACAGCGAGGTTTACGATCTGCTCCAGCGCGGCGAGACCGTCGGAGTGTTCCAGCTCGAATCCGAAGGAATGCGGCGAACCCTGGCGGCAGTCAAGCCGACCAATTTCGGCGACATCATCGCGCTCGTTTCGCTCTACCGCCCCGGGCCGATGGACAACATCCCGCTGTTCGGGCGCCGCAAGAACGGCGCGGAATCGATCGAGTATCCGCACCCCAAGCTGGAAGAGATCCTGGCGGAAACCTATGGGGTCTTCGTTTATCAGGAACAGGTGATGCAGGCCGCTCAGGTTCTGGCGGGCTATTCGCTTGGCGATGCCGATCTGCTGCGCCGGGCAATGGGCAAGAAGGACCAAAAGGAAATGGACCAGCAGCGAGCCCGGTTCATTTCGGGCTGCGCCGAGCTTTCCGGAATTGACGCGGCGAAGGCCAACGAACTGTTCGACTTGATCGACAAGTTCGCCGGCTACGGCTTCAACAAGAGCCACGCCGCAGCATATGCCCTGCTGGCCTACCAGACCGCCTGGCTCAAGGCGCATTACCCGCACGAATTCTACGCCGCCTCGATGTGCTTCGACATGCACCAGTCTGAAAAGCTGGCGACCTTTGTCGATGACCTGCGCCGGGCTGGTTATGTGCTGGAAGGGCCCGACATCAACCACAGCGAGGCCGAATTCACTGTCGAACGGACTGAGGAAGGCTATGCCGTGCGCTATGCCCTCGCTGGGATCCGCAATGTCGGCGAAAAGGCGATGGATGCGATTGTTGCCGAGCGCGAGGCCAACGGGCTTTTCACCAGCCTCGAGGACCTGTTCCGCCGCGCCCCCCAGGGATCGATGAACCGCCGCCAGCTGGAAGGGCTTGCCGCCGCCGGGGCGTTCGACGCGTTGGAGCCCAATCGCGCGCTGGTGTTGGCCAATGCCGACATGCTGCTGGCCGTGGCCGACGAAGCGGAGCGAACCCGATCGAGCGGGCAGGCCGGGCTGTTTGGTGGAGACGATCACGCCGCACCGGCACTTCGTCTGGCCGAAACCGAAGCCTGGTCCAAGGCCGAGCAGATGGCGAAGGAGCGCGAGAATTTCGGGTTCTATTTCGCCGCACACCCGGTCGAGCAATGGCGCGCGGTGGCCAGTGCCAATGGAGCGCGGTCCTATGCCAGCCTGATGGAAACCGGCGTGCCCGGCGGCGGCCGGGCCCAGGCGGTGATGGCGGCGATGGTCGAAAGCGTGAACCGGGGGAAGACCCGGCGTGGGGCTGATTTCGTGCGGGCCGATTTTTCCGACAACTCCGGCCAGTTTTCTGCCGCCTGTTTTGAGGAGACGCTGGTCGAGCCGATGCTGCAATGGGCGCGCGAAGGAACCTGCCTGCTGCTGACGGTCGAGCTCGATTCGCCCAGCCCGGACGAGCCGCCGCGGATCACGGTGCGCGGCGCGCGGCCCTTGTCCGAGGTGAAGAGCGCGGCCAGCATGGTTCTGAAGTTCGACGTGCTGCGGCCCGAGGTCTTCGCGGACCTTGCCATGCTGCTGGTTCCCGGCGCGGATGGCCGGGGCGAGGTGATCGCCCGGCTGCGGACCGGGCAGGGCGAGGAGCCGCTGGTTCGGCTCGGCCGCGATTTTATGGTCGATGGGGAACTTGCAGAACGCTTGGCAACCATCGAAGGAGTTGCCAATGTATCGCTAAGCGCGCGGCGGGGGGCAGGGCACCTGAAACTCGTCGCGTAAAGCCAACGGGAAATCAGGAGAGGTAAATGCTGGGAGCCATGCAGGACTGGGACCTTCGGGTCACCCACCTGATCGATCACGCCGCGCGCGAGCACGGAAACCGCGAAATCGTCACCTATTGGGCCGATGGCAGCGAAACCCGGACAACCTGGGGTGAAGTGCGCCATGATGCGCTGAAGATGACCCAGGCGCTGCGCAAGCTGGGCGTGCAGACGGGGGACCGGATTGCCACGCTGGCGATGAACCATTCGCGCCACCTGGTCAGCTGGTACGGCGCGGTGGGCGTCGGCGGCGTGCTCCACACGATCAACCCGCGCCTGTTCGACGACCAGCTCGAATATATCGCCAACCACGCCGAGGACCAGGTCCTGCTCTATGACAAGGCCTTTACGCCGATCATCGAGCGGATGAAGCCAAAGTGGACCACGATCAAGCACTACATCTGCTATGACAATGGTGAGTTTGAGGACTGGATCGGCGCCGAAGACGGCCAGACCGAATGGGCCAAGGGCGACGAACGCGATCCCTGCATGTTGTGCTACACCAGCGGCACCACCGGCAATCCCAAGGGCGTGCTGTATGAGCACCGCTCGACGATGCTCCACGCGATTTCGGGCGTGCAGCCGCACTCGTTCGATTTCGATGCCCAGTCGGTGATGCTGCCGGTGGTGCCGATGTTCCATGCGGCCAGCTGGGGCTTGCCCTGGGGCGGGGCGGCTTGCGGGGTGAAATTCGTCTATTCGGCGGTCAACGATCCCAAAGTGCTGCACGATCTGATGATCCGTGAAGGGGTGACCCATTCGGCCGGGGTTCCGACCGTGTGGCTGGCGATGTTCCAGCACCTTGACGCCACCGGCGCGGACCTGGGCAAGCTCAAGCAGGCGATTATCGGTGGTTCGGCCGCGCCGCGCTTCATGGTCGAACGGCTGATGAAGGCTGGGATCCGCGTCGCCCACGCCTGGGGGATGACCGAAACCAGCCCGATCGGCACAGTCGGCGCGCCAACCCATAACTGGGAAGAGCTGAGCTTCGAAGAGCAGATCGACAATGTCTGCAAGCAGGGCCGTCCGCTGTTCGGGGTGGAACTTCGGGTGGTCGATCTTGACGACAACACCAAAGAACTGCCGCGCGATGGCAAGACCAGCGGCGCGCTGCAGGTGCGCGGGCCGTGGATCATCAAGCGCTATTTCAAGGCCGAAGAGGACGCTACTGTTGATGGCCAGTGGTTCGATACCGGTGATGTCGGGGTGATCCATCCCGACGGCACTTTGCAGCTGACCGACCGGACCAAGGACGTGATCAAGAGCGGCGGCGAATGGATCAGCTCGGTCGAGCTTGAGAATGCCGCGATGAGCGTGCCCGGCGTGGCCGAGGCGGCCTGCATCGGGATCTATCACCCCAAGTGGGACGAACGCCCGATCCTGGTCGTGGTCAAGAAGCCCGATGCCGATGTGACCGCCGAGGCGATCAAGGCCCATCTGGCGCAGCACATCGCCAAATGGTGGATGCCCGATGCGATCGAATTCGTCGCCGAAATCCCCCACGGTGCCACCGGCAAGATCAGCAAGAAGGACCTGCGCGAGCAGTTCCGGGATTACAAGCTGGCTGATGCGTGAGCCTGCTCGGCTAGCCCGGCGTGGACCACATGGACCACAGTCCTGAGCCGAAATTCCGGACCTTCTCGGCCCGAGGTGGCGGGGCGCGTAACGGAGCGAACGGCAGGCGGACATCGGCTGGGCTTGCCATGAACCGGTGCATGTAGGAAAGCGGAAGCGACCAGCAAAGGACCGGACATGACCAACTATGTCGACCCCAGCCGCGAAAACTGGCAGCGCTTCAAGGACCTGCCGCGCGATACGCCGGTCCACATGCTCAACCTGATCAAGTTCCGCGAGCATGCTGAATATCCCGAAGGGCACCCAAACCATGGCAAGGGCCTGACTGGCCGCGAGGCATATGCCATCTATCTGGAGGGCTTCCAGCGCGTGGTCGCGAACGACGGTGCGGCGATGGTTTGGGAAGCGCCGATGGAGTGCGTGGTCACTGGCCCGGCGGGCGAATGGGACGAAGCCTTCGTGATGGGCTATCCGAACAGCGGGGTGTTCATGGCGATGGTCAAGAACGAGGAATATATCCGCGATGTCGTCCCGCACCGGACTGCGGCTGTGGCGGACAGCCGGTTGATTAGGTTTGCGGGATATTCCTAGTCACTACTGTCGTAAATATCCAATTCTAGCTCGATGCCGCGCGAACCTAATGCCAGAAGTGTTGAAGCCTTTAGAGAAAGCCCTTCATTCCCTTCCTGCATAAAAAAGCCAGAGAATATGTCAATCTGGAAGCGTTCAGATAACTCAGTCAACACCGACAAATCATTCGGTAACTTGCCCAAAAGCTCCTGAATTTGTCCATCCAGATCCCCGGGAACGCGGTCGTCGGCTTCCAGTATCCACATTCCAGATTTGCGAATTATTTGCCGCTCTGCCTTGGCGCTGCGCACAACCTCTCCTTTTCTATGAGAAGTCGAAGGCTTAACACCAAGTAGTATAGAGACTTCATCTGGATCGAGTGTATCGCCAAAAATGCGCAATGCGGCGACTGTTTTCGAAACTTTTGCCATAGACTGGAAGGCTATCACCAGTTGCTTTTGACTGCCAGCGCGAAGCGCAACTAGAACAACCGCAACTGCCCGTCGGCGCTGGGCCGGACGAATTGGCTGCAATCGAGCACCATTCGCTCGTTGGTTATCCCGGACCTTTTGCAGGCCAACCGGAAGCGGTGGCGGAAGAGGTCAGCCCAGGGGCCGAGCGGCTTCATCCGGGTGAAGAAGCCGGGATCGTTGTCCTTGCCGCCCCGAACCGACTGGACGATGGACATCACCTTGCCCGCACGGTCGTGGTAATGCACGTCCAGCCATTCGCGAAACAGCGGGGCTACTTCATGCGGCAGGCGCAGCATGATCCAGCTGGCTGACTTGACCCCGCGGGCTGCGGCCGCCGAGAGAATGCCCTCGATGAACTCATCGGTGATGGAGGGAATGATCGGGGCAACCGAAACATGGGCTGGCACACCGGCCGAGGCCAGTTTCCCGAGCGCATCGAGCCGTTTTGCGGGCGAACTTGCCCGTGGTTCGAGCAAGCCTGAAAGCTTCGGGTCGAGGCTGGTGACCGATACCGAAACCGCCGTAAGGTTCAGCGCGGCCAGTTCGGCCAGCAGATCGAGATCGCGCAGAACCCGCGCCGATTTGGTGGTGATCGTCACTGGGTGTCGCGCCTCCAGGCAGACCTCCAGCACCGCGCGGGTGATCCGGTACTGGTCCTCGATCGGCTGATAGGGATCGGTGTTGGTCCCCATCGCGATCGGGGCCGGCTTGTAACCGGGCTTGGCCAATGTCTGCCGCAGCAATTCTGCCGCATTGGGCTTGGCGAACAGCCTGGTCTCGAAATCGAGGCCGGGGGAGAGGTCGTGATAGGCGTGGGTCGGGCGGGCATAGCAATAGACGCAGCCATGCTCGCAGCCGCGATAGGCGTTGATCGAGCGGTCAAACGGGATATCGGGTGACTGGTTGAAGCTGACGATCGTACGGGCGCGTTCTTCGATCACCTGGGTGCGCAGCTTGGGGCCGGGGCCGTCGATGTCCTCGTGGGAATCGAGCCAGTTGCCGTCAGCCTCGCGCGCTGCAAGGCCGAAGCGTTGAGGGACTCTGGCGGATTGTGCGCCGCGACCGTGAAGGGGGCTGGACATTCATGTATTGGAACATATATAGAACATAAATGCAATCCTCCCCGGAACGGGGGAGGGGGACCATCGGCGCAGCCGATGGCGGAGGGGTACGCGCAAGTGGTCCTGAGGGTGCTGGTCAGAGATGTTGGGATCACTCGCACGTGCCCCTCCACCACCTGCGGTGGTCCCCCTCCCCCAAGGGGGAGGAACTAAACCTCCCGCAGCCGCGGCATCAGTTCCACGAAATTGCAGGGCCGGTTTCGGCTGTCGAGCTGTTCAGCCAAAATTCCGTCCCAGCCGTCCTTCACCGCGCCGTTCGATCCGGGCAGGGCGAAGATATAGACCCCGCGCGCCAGCACCGCGCAGGCGCGGCTCTGCACGGTCGAGGTGCCGATGCTCTGGTAGCTGATCCAGCGGAACAGCTCGCCAAAGCCGAGAATCTCCTTGTCCTTGATCCGGTCGAGCGCCTCGGGCGTTACGTCGCGGCCGGTCAGACCGGTGCCTCCAGTAGTGATGATCGCATCGGCGACCCCGTCGTCGATCCAGGAATTGAGCTTGGCGGTGATGGTTGGGACATCGTCCTTGACCACAGCCCGTGCTGCCAGCCGGTGCCCGGCGGTCTTGATCCGCTCTTCCAGCAGCGCGCCCGAGGTATCGCTGTTCATGTCGCGGGTGTCGGACACGGTCAGCACCGCGATGCGGATCGGCTTGAACTGACGGGCCGGATCAACGGCCATAAAGGACAGTCCCGTCAGGCCGCATCCGCACCGCCTGCGATCCGGCCAATCCCGGGAAGGTTGGCCACAGCCCCTGAGCCAGTGCCATGCGGCTTTCCGATGGGCCGCCAGCCTGCCGCTCATACATCCAGAAATTGCGCATCACGATGTTCACATAGCCGCGCGTCTCCCAATAGGGGACGCTTTCGATCCACAACAGCGGATCGCCCTTGTCGCGGATTTCATAACGCCAGCGGCTGATCGGGGTCAGCCCGGCATTGTAAGCGGCCATCACCTTGGGCAGCAGACCCTGGGTGCCGGGGCTGTCGCGCAGCATTTCCAGATGCTTTTGCCCGAAAGCCAGATTGACTTCGGGCTTGCCAAGATCGCTGGCATTGCCCGCCACGCCCAGCTTGGCGGCGTGGTCCTTGGCCGCGGCCGGCATGATCTGCATAAGCCCGCGCGCCCCGGCCGGGCTGACCACCTTGGTCCGGAACACCGATTCCTGAAGGGTATGGGCATAGACCAGCGCCGGATCGACTTTCCAGCCGCTCACCGGGGTCCACTTCGGGGTTGGGAAACGCGCTGCCGGTTCCGGCTTGCCGCCGGGCGGCGCGTTATAGGCCATCCACATCTGCGTCCCAGGCATGCCGAGGCTGCGTGCCAAACGGGACAGCGGCTGGTACTGGCTGGCCATGCCGATCCGGGCCTGATGGCGCAGCACTTCGTCGGCGAGGCCATCCTGGCCGATCTCCGAGAGCATCACCGCCGCGCGGACATTGGGCACATCGCGCAGCGATTGCCAGTCGGCCTGGGTGAAATCGGGCTGCTCGTGCGTTTTGGGCACGGCCATGCCAAGTTGCTCGATTGCCAACATACCATAGAGCGTCTCGTCCATCCGCGCCGCAGCCTTGAGCGGCAGTGCCGCCTTTTCCGGCTGGCGGCAGCGAACCATCGCGCGGCTCTGCCAGTAATGGCCTGCCGCCGTCAGCTCGGCATTTTCGGACAGCTGCGCGGTGCGGGCAAAGGCATCGGCAGCGCCGGTGCAATCGTCCATCCGCCAGGCCGCCAGCCCGGCAATCCACCAACCCTCTGCCACCCACGGACCAGCGCCGTCCTGCGCGGTCTGGGCCAGGGCATAGGCATTGGCGTCGTTGTTCTCGATGTAGAAGCTCCACGCCACCTTGGATCGCCATTCGGCGCGGGTGCGGGGGGATAGCTGGCTGTCGATCCCATCGAGCACGGCCTTGGCCCCGGCCGGATCGTCAGCCTTGATCTTGCCGTTGATCGCTGCGGCGACCGAGCCGGGCATGGTGCCATCGGCACTTTCACGCGGGCGGATCCGCTTGGCGAAGCTGGGCAGGCTGACCAGCCGCATCGGCTGGGGCAGCGCCGGAAGGCTGACCGCGCCGCGCTTTTGCGCCAGGTTGGCGATCTGTTCGGCTTGCGGCAGGCTGGTCCCGCCGGCGAGCCAGGCGCTCAACGCATCGAGCTCGATCTTGGGTGATCCGGCGGCAAGGTAATATTCCGCCCGCGCCACCTGATGCAGCGGTCCATCGGGGCGCTGCGCGAGCAGCGCCTGAACCTTGGTCCAATCGCTCCGGTCGATCGCGGCGAACAGCTCGCGGTAATAGCTGCGGTCATCCGTGCTGAGCAGGGTAGGGACATCGCCGCGATTGGCACGATTAGCGAAGTATTCCATCGCGGCGGAATTCGCGCTGGCGGCCTGCGGCGCGCCCAGCACGGCCAGCGCCAGGGCCAGTCCTGCCAGTGGATACTTGGTGGCGAAATGCACTGAAATAAGGTCCCCGCTTTGTCCGTGGCGGTTCGCGTCAGCCCGGCTGCCAGTCCAGCAGGGCCTTCCACAAATTCGCCTTGCCCCGTGGCCGCGCCATCAGGGTATCGAGCCCAGGCGCTGCCAGGGCCGGAATGCTGGGGCCTACATGGTAAAAATGCTGTAAAGGTTCAGCGCTTTTCGTCGGGTCGTGGCCAAGAAGCGATGAGACGTGCGGTCCGAAGCTGATAAGCCGCCTTGGCGCGGCCAATGCCACATGATGCAGCGCCAGATCGCCCAGCCCGGCAGCAGCCAGCGCAGCCCAATCGGGCAAGGGCATGTGGCGGGGGAGCAGGCTGGCGACATAGGCCTGATCGGGTGCAATCCCGATCGCGGCGAGGATCGCATGAAGCAACCGGCCGCGCTCGCCTGAGAGCAAGCCTTCCGAATCCTCTGCCTCGGGATGATCGACGAGCACCATCAGTTCGGCGTCCGCGGGGCCGCGCGGCGCGACCCGGGCAAAAACCTGCCCGGAATCGAGCGAGGGTTCTTCCAGCCACCATTGCCTGAACCCCGGCAGATCGGCGGGCCAGCTCTGACGGTCTCCGCCGATCTTCGGCGCGGGCGGGGCGGGTGGCGGCGGAGGCGGGACGAAAGCGGCCGGCTCCGGCTGATCCGTAGCGGCAGGCGGGCTGCCCGCCAACCAGTCGCGCGCGGCTTCGTCATAGTCGAAATCGACTCCCGCCTCGCGCCACCAATCGAGCGCGGCGGCGATATCGCCGGCAAGGGGGCCGCTGGCGCGGTCTGATGGTCCGGATAAAGTCACCAGTCGGGTCTTGACCTCACCTTGCACAGCAATCAAGGGTCTGGGCCAGATATGCGCAATTGCAGGCTGTAGGAACAGGGACATGAGCGAACGCGAATCGATGCCGTATGACGTGGTGATCGTTGGGGGCGGGCCGGCTGGCCTGGCTGCTTCGATCCGGCTCAAACAGGTCAATCCCGAACTGACCGTCTGCATCCTCGAAAAGGGCAGCGAAGTAGGCGCGCACATCCTGTCGGGCGCGGTGGTCGATCCCAAGGCGCTGGATGAGCTGCTGCCCGAATGGCGGACCATGGGCTGCCCGCTGGCCGAAGTGCCGGTGACCGACAACCAGCACTGGGTGCTGGGCGCCAAGCGCAAGTTCGAAGTGCCGCATTTCATTGCCCCCGCGTTCATGAACAACAAGGGCACCTACACCGGCAGCCTTGGCAACCTGTGCCGCTGGCTGGCCGAACAGGCCGAAGGGCTGGGGGTCGAAATCTTCCCCGGGTTTCCCGCCGCCGAAGTGCTCTACAACGAAGACGGCTCGGTCAAAGGCGTCGCGACGCAGGACATGGGCGTGGCCAAGGACGGCAGCCACAAGGGCGACTACCAGCAAGGGATGGAGCTCCATGGCAAGTACACCCTGTTCGCCGAAGGCGCGCGTGGTCACCTGACCAAGCAGGTCAAGGCCAGGTTTGATCTCGATGCGGGCAGCGAGCCGCAGGTCTATGGCATCGGCATCAAGGAACTGTGGGACATCGATCCCGAAAACCACGCGCAGGGCCGGGTGATCCACACCCAGGGCTGGCCGGTGAAGGACGAAGACGGCTTCGGCGGCGGGTTCCTCTATCATCAGGCGAACAACCAGGTCGCGCTCGGTTATGTCGTCTGGCTGGGCTACAAGAATCCGCACCTCTCACCGTTTGAAGCGTTCCAGCAGTGGAAGACTCACCCGGCGATCTCGGCTGTGCTCAAGGGCGGTCGGCGCGTGTCCTATGGTGCGCGCGCGATCTGTGACGGCGGGTTCCAGTCGATCCCGAAGCTCGCCTTCCCGGGCGGCGCACTGATCGGATGCGCGGCAGGGTTCCTCAATGTGCCGCGGATCAAGGGTACCCATACCTCGATGAAGAGCGGGATGATGGCCGCCGAAGCCGCCGCTGACGCGATCTCGCGCCAGCGCGGCAATGACGAGCTGACCTCATATACCGAAGCCTATGAGGCGAGCTGGGTTTACAAGGAGCTCAGGATGGTCCGCAACTTCGAGCCGCTGGTCTCGAAGTTTGGCGGCACGATCGGCACCTTGCTGGCCGGTGCCAATCTGTGGCTGGAATCGCTCGGCATCCGCTTGCCCTTCACCATGAAGCACACCCGCGATGGCGAAAAGACCGGGCGCGCCGACCTTTACCAGCCGATCCAGTACCCCAAGCCCGACGGCGTGATCAGCTTTGATCGCCTGTCCAGCGTGGCGCTGAGCTTCACCAACCACGAAGAAGACCAGCCCTGCCACCTGCAGCTGAATGACCCGGCAGTCCCGGTTGAGGTCAACCTCAAGCTGTTCGACGGACCCGAAGCGCGCTTTTGCCCGGCCGGGGTCTATGAATTCCTCGGCGTCGAAGAAGGCAATCCTCGGCTCCAGATCAACGCCCAGAACTGCGTCCACTGCAAGACCTGTGACATCAAGGACGCGACCCAGAACATCAACTGGGTCACGCCGGAGGGCGGCGGCGGGCCGAACTATCCGAATATGTAGCGCTGCCAAAACAGCTGACAGGTGCGGAGAGAAATCTTGCGTAATTCCGATGCGATTGTTGGCAAAAAGGCTCACGCCGATGAGCTTGGCCTGACCCGGCGAGGACTGCTGGCGAGCGGTTTTGCTGCATTCACCACTTTCGCGCTCTTGGCTGAAGTATCCTGCGCGAAACCGGCACGGCGTATGGCGGCGCGTGATTGGATCGAGCGGCAGGCAGAACTGGCGCGTGCTCTGCGGCAGGGGACGCTGAAGCCGCGTGACTGGATGACCGAGATCGAGCGGCTAGCTGCCGAAGTCGATCTCAAGGAACTGATGGCCGAAGTCAACCGGGCTCAAGTCACTGCAAGTGCCTTGCCGCCAACGAACGACCCGCACAAACGCAGTGTCCGGTTCATCGATGATCGTGGCGAACCACGCAAACTTGGATTCGCCGCAGCATTGTTCGACTTTTCGCCGACAAACGTGATCACTCCGCATGGTCACAAGAACATGGTGTCCTCGCATCTGGTGGTGGAAGGTGCGTTCAGAGTGCGGAATTTTGATCGGCTGCGTGATGAAGACGGTGCCATGATCGTCAAGCCAAGCCGTGACTACGTGGCAAAAACAGGGATGATTTCCGCAATATCTTCGGCGCGTGACAATATTCACTGGTTCGTGCCGCAAGGTGGTCCGGCGCGGACTTTCGATGTAATCATCAGCGGGATCGACCCGGCGCAACCCTCATACGAAATCAATGCGATCGATCCCTTGGGCGGTACGCTGCTGGAGGACGGTGCAATCCGCGCTCCGATTATGACTTTTGAAGCCGCGTCCGATAAATATGTCGCGGCGCTTTAGGCGCTTTTGCGCGCGATGATCGAAACCGCTTACGCCAAGATCAACCTCGCGCTGCATGTCCGCGCCCGGCGCGCTGACGGGTATCATGAGCTGGAAACGCTGTTCGCTTTTGTCGATGCGGGGGACCGGCTGTCGGTCCGGTCTGCACCGCGCGACGAGCTCAGGGCGCTTGGTGAGTTTGGTCAGCAACTGACTGACCCATTTGACAATATCGTGATGAAGGCGCTTGGTGCCTTGCCCCGGCCGCAAGGCTGGGCGGTGACGCTGGAGAAGAACCTGCCGGTGGCCGCTGGCCTTGGCGGAGGATCGGCCGATGCCGGGGCGTTGTTTCGTCTTTACGACCGCGAACATGGCTTGCCGGATGATTGGCAGGCCCGGGCGGCCAAGCTTGGGGCGGATGTCCCGGCCTGCGTGCGCAGCGAAACCTGCCTCGGGCGGGGCACCGGGACCGAGCTGGAGCTGGTCGACAGCGACCTGACCGGCATGGCGGTGCTGCTGGTCAACCCGCGTATTCCGCTCAGCACCGGCCCGGTGTTCAAGGGCTGGGACGGAATGGATCTCGGCCCACTGCCCAGCGGCCCGGTTAGCCAAATTGCCCAGCATGGCCGCAACGATCTGGAAGCCCTGGCGCTGACGCTTTGCCCGGCAGTGGACGAAGTGCTCGACGCACTGCGCCAGACGCTGCCCTGGCTGGCGCGGATGTCGGGTTCGGGCGCGACCTGCTTTGCGCTTTACGACAGCCCCGCGCTGCGCGATGCCGCCGCTCAGGCGATCGCCGCCGCGCATCCCGGCTGGTGGCAGATGTCCGGAGCTTTACGGTGAGTGAACACGAAGCCTTCCGCATCCTCGGAACACCGCGTTTCGGCGGGATCCTGGTGGTGTCGGACCATGCCAGCAACCGCGTGCCCGCCGATATTGACCTTGGCGTCCATCCCGAACTGCTGACCCAGCACGTCGCGGTGGACATCGGCGTGGCTGAAGTGGGCGCGCTTATGGCCCAGCGCCCCGGGATCGCCGCTTTCCGGGCCCAGGCCAGCCGCCTCGTCTGCGACGTCAACCGCGAGCCGCATGCCCCCGCCGTGATCCCGATCGCCAGCGATGGCCACGCCATTCCCGGCAATATGATCGACCACGCTGCGCACCTTGCCCGGCTCGATCGGTTCTTCCACCCCTATCACGCCGCGTTGGCCGAACTGCTGGACAGCGCACCGCCCGCGCTGATCCTCTCGCTTCACAGCTTCACCCCATGCCTTGCCACCCATCCGGACGAACCGCGCCCTTGGCAGGTCGGGGTGCTATACAACCAGGACGACCGCGCCGCGCGGATTGCCATCCCTATGCTCGAGGCCGGGGGCCTGGTGGTGGGCGACCAGCAGCCCTATTCAGGCCAGCTGCTCAATTACACCATGAACCGCCATGCCGAGGCCGACGGACGGCCCTACCTGGGCATCGAAGTGCGCCAGGACCAGATCGGCAATCCTGCTGGGCAAGCGGTCTGGGCCGAGCGGCTGGCGCGGCTCGGTAACGAAGTGGCGTTGAAGCTGGGCGACTAGGCGTGTAGGGCGCAGGCAGAGTCCCTCGATTTGAAAGATCGTTTCATGCCCGCCTACCGTTCCCGCACTTCCACCCATGGCCGCAACATGGCCGGCGCGCGCGGGCTTTGGCGGGCGACTGGGATGAAGGACAGCGATTTCGGCAAGCCGATCATCGCGGTGGTCAACAGCTTCACCCAGTTCGTTCCGGGGCATGTTCACCTGAAAGACCTGGGCCAGCTGGTCGCGCGTGAGATCGAGGCGGCGGGCGGTGTGGCCAAGGAATTCAACACCATCGCCGTCGATGACGGGATCGCGATGGGCCACGATGGCATGCTCTATTCGCTGCCCAGCCGCGACCTGATCGCGGATTCGGTCGAATACATGGTCAATGCCCACTGCGCCGATGCGATGGTCTGCATTTCCAACTGCGACAAGATCACGCCGGGCATGCTGATGGCAGCGATGCGGATCAATATTCCGGTCGTGTTCGTCTCAGGCGGGCCGATGGAGGCCGGCAAGGTTGTGCTCGGCGGCAAGGAAGTGGCGATCGATCTGGTCGACGCGATGGTCGCCGCCGCGGACGAGGCTTACACCGACGAGGAAGTAGCATCGATCGAACGTTCGGCCTGCCCGACCTGCGGATCATGCAGCGGGATGTTTACGGCCAATTCGATGAACTGCCTGACCGAGGCGCTGGGGCTGTCGCTGCCAGGCAATGGCTCGCAGCTCGCCACCCATGCTGATCGCAAGGGCCTGTTCCTGCAAGCGGGACGCACCGCGGTGGAGCTGTGCAAGCGCTATTACGAGCAGGACGACGAGTCAGTTCTGCCCCGCAACATCGGCTGCTTTGAAGCCTTTGAGAATGCGGTCTGCCTCGACATCGCGATGGGCGGATCGACCAACACCGTGCTCCACCTGCTCGCCGCCGCGCAGGAAGCCGGGATCGATTTCACCATGAAGGACATCGACCGGCTAAGTCGGAAGGTGCCCTGCCTGTCCAAGGTCGCCCCGGCCAAAAGCGACGTCCACATGGAAGACGTCCACCGCGCCGGCGGGATCATGGCGATCCTGGGCCAGCTCGACCGCGCCGGGCTGATCCACACCGATCTGCCGACTGTCCACAGCCGCACGCTGGGCGATGCGATCAATCGCTGGGACATCAGCCGCACCAACGATCCCGAAGTCCAGTATTTCTACAAGGCGGCGCCTGGCGGCGTGCCCACGCAGACCGCCTTCAGCCAGGACCGGCGCTGGAAGGAGCTGGATCTCGACCGTGAGAACGGCGTCATCCGCAGCCCCGAGCATGCCTTTTCCAAGGATGGCGGGCTGGCCGTGCTCTATGGCAATATCGCGCTCGACGGCTGCATCGTGAAGACTGCCGGGGTGGATGAAAGCATCCTCAAGTTCTCCGGCCCGGCCAAGGTCTATGAAAGCCAGGACGATGCCGTCACCGCTGTGCTGACCGGGCAAGTTGTGGCCGGTGACGTGGTGGTGATCCGCTATGAAGGGCCCAAGGGCGGGCCGGGCATGCAGGAAATGCTCTATCCCACCAGCTACCTCAAATCGAAGGGGCTGGGGAAGGCTTGCGCGCTGCTGACCGACGGGCGCTTTTCGGGCGGCACTTCGGGCCTGTCGATCGGTCATGCCTCGCCCGAAGCGGCCGAAGGCGGGGCGATCGGGCTGGTTCGCGCTGGTGACCGGATCGAGATCGACATTCCGGGGCGCACCATCAACCTGGCGGTTTCGGACGCTGAACTGGCGACTCGCCGTGCAGAGCAGGATGCCAAAGGCTGGCAGCCCGAACGCCCACGCAAGCGCCAGGTCTCGGTCGCGCTCCAGGCCTATGCCGCGATGACCACCAGCGCCGCGCGCGGGGCGGTGCGCGATATTTCGCAGTTGAAGCGATAGCCGCTATGGTGGCGGACGATGCACAGTCCCGCTGACCAGATCCTCACCGCCCAGCAAATGCGCGATGCCGAAGCGGCGCTGATCGCTGACGGCACCAGCGTTGACGAACTGATGCAACGCGCCGGGCGCGGGGCGGCGGAATGGGTCTGGCGGCTGGCGGCGGGGCGGCAAGTTACCGTGCTGTGCGGCCCCGGCAACAATGGCGGCGATGGCTGGGTGATCGCCGAGGCGATCCGCGCGCGCGGCGGCAAGGTTTCGGTGATCGCCGCAGCCGATCCCGCGACCGATGCCGCGCGGCATGCGCGCTCGCTGTACAAGGGAGGAGTGCTTCCGGCGGAGCAGGCTCAGCCCGGTGACGTCCTGGTCGATTGCCTGTTCGGTTCGGGCCTGGCGCGGCCGCTCAGCGACGAACACGTTGCGCTGCTCACCCACCTTGCCGCGATCCACCACCATCTGGTTGCGGTCGACCTGCCCAGCGGGATCGATGCGGACCTCGGGCTGCCACTCAACCGCGGACTTCCCGGCAATGATCTCACCATTGCGCTTGGTGCCTGGAAATTTGCCCATTTCCTGATGCCTGCCGCTGCCAGCATCGGCGCGCTGAAGCTGGTCGATATCGGAGCCCAACCGGTCGGCGCGGCGGCGCTGGCCATTGTGCAGCCGCATTTCGCACCGCCGGGCACCGATGACCACAAGTACACCCGCGGGTTGCTGGGCGTGCTGGTTGGGGCGATGCCGGGCGCGGCACTGCTCGCCGCGCATGCCGCGCAGAGGGCGGGGGCGGGCTATGTCCGGCTCCATGCCGATGCGCCGCTGGCCGTGCCGAACGAGCTGGTGGTCTCCACCCAGCCGCTGGCCGAGGCGCTGACTGACACGCGCATCGGCGCGCTGCTGCTGGGTCCGGGCCTTGGCCGCGATTCCAGAGCGCGCGAGAAACTGACGCTAGCTTTGGCCGAACAGATCCCCGCAGTGCTCGATGCCGATGCGCTGGTGCTGCTCGCTCCGCGCCTGTTGGCCGAACACCAGACCCCGCTGATCGCTACCCCGCATGAAGGCGAGCTGCTGTCGATGGAGCGCGCCTGGGATCTCGACGGCGCGGGCAGCAAGGTTGAGCGCGCCGTGGCACTGGCCACGGTTAGCGGCATGGTGGTGGTGGCCAAGGGCGCCGACACCGTGGTCGCCGCGCCCGATGGCCGGCTGGCACTCGCGCATCGCGCCTCCAGCTGGCTATCGACCGCCGGGACCGGCGATGTGCTGGCCGGAACCATTGCCAGCCGGCTCGCCAATGGGGCGGATCCATTCGAGGCGGCCTGCCAGGGCGTCTGGCTCCACGGCGAAGCGGCGCGGCTGTGCGGGTCGGCGTTTTCTGCCAGCGAATTGGCCAATGCCGTTCGCAGCGCTTATTCCAACTGCCTTTGATCCCAATCCCGTCCATCCTGAGCTTGCCGAAGGACCGTCCTTTCCTTCGTGCCGAATCGCGCAACCACAAGAACAAGAACAGTCCTTCGACAAGCTCAGGACGAACGGTTAGGGGGGCGGAATGAGTTCTGAAGAGATCATCCGCATCGCCGCCAAGGGTGATGGCATCACCGCATCGGGCCGCTTTGCCTGGGGCGCGGCGCCAGGGGATGTGCTGCGCGAAGATGGCAGTCTGGAATGGGGGCCGCACCATGTCACTCCGCCGTGCCGCCATTTCGGCCAATGCGGCGGGTGCCAGTTGCAGCAGCTTGACGAGCAGACGCTGGCGCAGTTCGTCGCCGCACGGGTCGGCAATGCTTCGGCCTCGCAGGAGCTGGGCGCGCAGCAGATCGCGCCGCCGCACCTTTCACCCCCGCACAGCCGCCGCCGCGCTTCGCTCAAGGCAGTATCGAGCGGTGGGCGGGTGGTGCTTGGCTATAACGAGGCCAAGTCGGCCCGCGTGGTTGAGCTGGCCGAATGCCCGGTGCTGCGGCCCGAGCTGGCGGCGCTGCTTGGCCCCTTGCGCAAATTGCTGATTCAGCTCGGTCAAGGCCAGGCCGCGCCGAAAGGGCGGGCCAAGGGCAAATCCGGCAAGCACGGCCATGTCCGCATGGCCGCCGATGTTGAGCTGACCCTGCTCGATCAGGGGGTCGATCTTGGGATCAAGGGGCTCTCTGCAGAGGGGCTTGCGCTGACCCAGGCACTGCTCGATTTTGCCCGCGAACACGCGTTGGCCCGGATCACGGTCGATGGCGGCTATGGTCCCGACACGGTGTGGGAACCGGAACCGGTAACGATCACCCTGTCCGGCGTGGCCGTGCCGTTCCCGCCAGGCAGCTTCCTGCAGGCAACCGACGATGGCGAGGCTGCACTTGTGGCCGCCGCGCGCGAATGGCTGGCGGAATGTGGCTCAGTGGCGGACCTGTTTGCCGGGCTCGGCACCTTTGCCTTCGCCCTCGCCGGTCCTGAGACCAAGGTCCTGGCTGCCGAGGCCGCACGCGATGCCCACCTCGCCTGCAAGGCCGCAGCGGGCATCAGCGGCAAGCCGGTCCACGCGCTGCACCGCGATCTGTTCCGCAATCCCCTGCTGGCCGACGAACTGGACAAGTTCGCCGCCGTCCTGCTCGATCCGCCCCGCGCCGGTGCACGCGAACAGGTTGAGCGGATTGCGGACAGCAGCGTGGCGCGGGTAATCTACATCAGCTGCAACCCCTCCAGCTGGGCCAAGGACGCGAAGATGCTGGTGGAGGCCGGGTTTGTGCTGAAAGAGCTAAGGCCGGTCGGGCAGTTCCGCTGGTCGACGCATGTCGAGCTGGCGAGCCTGTTCGTGCGAGAGTTCTAGAGGTTGGCCGACATCGTCAACGGCTTGCTGTTGAGCAATGGGCATGTGCTGATAGTGCGCCGCAGCCCCTTTCGGGCGACCTGGCCAAACCGCTGGAGCTTTCCGGGCGGTCATGTCGAGTCTGGTGAGACACTCGAGCAGGCGCTGATTCGGGAACTGGCCGAGGAAATTGGGGTTGTCCCAAAGGAGTGGGCGCGCCTGACCACTCTCGAGTATCAACCGCGTTCGATCATGTTTCACATGTTCGTCGTCACCGGCTGGACTGGCGAACCAACTTTGCTGGGCGATGAGCATGTCGAGTTGCGGTGGTTGGAAACGAGCGAAGCCGCATGTCTCCCGGATCTGGCCTTGGACACCTACCCCGCGATTCTGCGGAGTTTGAATCGCTAATCCTGCCCCGCGCAATCAACAGCAAATGGGGCCAGTGTTTCCACTAGCCCCACGCTCGCCTGCTCTGGTTTCGGGCGACTTGGGCGATCGCCGTACCCGAGGGAGCTCTCAAAACTGTTTCGTTCGACCCTTGCGGACCGTTCTCGACGGTTCCTCTTGCTTCTCGGTGGCTCGTGAAGAGCCGGCTTTCATCGCCCGGCACCGCTGCCGGCGTCCGGTTCCGTCAGGCGGTTGGTTCCGGCCCGAGAGCCTTTCCCTTCCGCCTGGCGGTTCCGTGACTGCAACTCCGCCTTGCCGTTCCGGGCCTTCCGTTCTGCTTCCGGCCGAAGCCTTCCGCTTTCCTTCCGCCTTTCCCGGCCGCTGGTGAAGCAGCCTGCTGACTGCGCGCCGTTCGCTGCATCTGCGGTTCGCCAGATTCAGGCCGAAGCCATCCTGAGGCGTGTTTTCCGACACTGCTGCGGGCATCGCTGCCAGATCTTGAGGCTTATGTTTTCCCTATCCGTTTCAACGGTTTTCCGCCGGAACTTCAAGTGCGGTTCCACGCTCTCGATGACTTGAAACTGCGCCTCAAGACTGAGTCGCGCAAGGCGGTAAAGGTCGACTTATCCACAGATCGTCATTTTGACGGTGGATAAGTCAGTACACGCAGTGGACAGAATGAATTTGCCCCGTCAGAGGGCGCGGTTTCGCGTTCAGCGGTCGCGCTGCGCCAAGAGGCGCAACCGGAGAGCATTGAGCTTGATGAAGCCCGCCGCGTCCTTCTGGTCGTAGGCACCAGCGTCATCCTCGAAGGTGACGTGGCGTTCCGAATAGAGCGAATTGGGGCTCTTGCGGCCGACCACGCTGGCGTTGCCCTTGTAAAGCTTGAGCCGGACTGTGCCGGAAACCTTCTCCTGGCTGAGGTCGATCGCCGCCTGCAGCATCTCGCGCTCGGGCGCGAACCAGAAGCCGTTGTAGATCAGCTCGGCATACTTCGGCATCAGCTCGTCCTTGAGGTGCGCCGCGCCGCGATCGAGTGTGATCGATTCGATCCCCCGATGGGCCCGGGCATAGATCTCGCCGCCCGGGGTCTCATACATCCCGCGGCTTTTCATGCCGACGAAGCGGTTCTCGACCAGGTCGAGCCGGCCGATGCCATGGCGTTTGCCCATGGTGTTTAGCTCGGTCAGCAATGTGGCGGGCGACATCGCCACGCCGTTCAGCGCGACGCCGTCGCCACGCTCGAAGTCGATAGTGATGTATTCTGGGGTATCGGGCGCGGCTTCCGGGTTGTCGGTGCGCGAATAGACATAGTCCGGTGTTTCCTCCCACGGATCTTCCAGCACTTTACCTTCGCTGCTGGTGTGCAGCAGATTGGCGTCGGTGCTGAACGGGCTTTCCCCGCGCTTGTCCTTGGGCACCGGGATCTGGTGCTGCTCGGCCCAGGCGATCAGCGCGGTGCGGCTGGTCAGGTCCCACTCGCGCCACGGGGCAATCACCTTGATCGACGGGTCAAGCGCATAGGCGCTGAGTTCGAATCGGACCTGATCGTTGCCCTTGCCGGTCGCGCCGTGCGCCACCGCGTCGGCGCCAGTTTCATGGGCAATCTCGACCAGCCGCTTGGAGATCAGCGGGCGGGCGATGCTGGTGCCGAGCAGGTAATCACCTTCATAGCGGGCATTGGCGCGCATCATCGGGAAGACAAAATCGCGGACAAATTCCTCGCGCAGATCGTCGATGTAGATGTGCTCATCCGGCACGCCCATCAGCTTGGCCTTGGCGCGGGCTGGCTCCAGCTCTTCACCCTGGCCGAGATCGGCGGTGAAGGTCACCACTTCGCAGCCATAGGTCACCTGCAGCCACTTCAGGATCACCGAGGTATCGAGACCGCCGGAGTAAGCAAGGACGACGCGCTTGATATCGGACATGGCTGGTTTTCCGCTGGATTGGCGTTAGGATTCGGTTGCGGCCCCTAAGCCATGGGGACAAGGAGGGCAAGCCGATGGCCAAAGCTGAGCTAAAGACGAAAGCCACCGAATTGAGCGTGGCGGAATTCATCGCCGCCGTGCCTGATCAACGGCGGCGTGAGGAAGCAGCGCAGGTCGATGCGCTTCACCGCAAGGTAACGGGGCTTGAGCCAAAGCTGTGGGGGCCCTCGATCATCGGTTACGGCAGCTACAACTACAAGTATGAGACCGGCCGCGAAGGCACCATGTGCCGCGGTGGCTTCAGTCCGCGCAAGGCGGCGCTGACGGTCTATCTGATGGGCAATTACTGTGACCGCCAGGCCGAAGTGGACGACCTGTTCGCGCGGCTGGGCAAGCACACCACCGGCAAGAGCTGCCTCTACATCAAGAAGCTGGCCGATGTGGATCTGGAAGTGCTGGAACGGCTGGTGGCGCTGAGCTGGGAGATCATGAACGCCAAGTATCCGGATTGACGCGCGATCACTTCACCCGCGTCCAGTCCATGTACCAGCCGTATTCCCAGCTTTTGCCGTCGTCGCGCGACTGGCATTGATACCAGCGGCACGATGAAGGCGTGATCTTGTCCCACACCGCGCGAAACCTGACCGGCTTACGATCGTCAACGTCGTCAGCGGTGAACAGGCCCGCACCGCCGATAAAGCTGCCCAATTGCGGCGGATTGACCACGCCATTGGCGGCAGCGGTCCAGTGATCTGCCCAGAGCTTTTTCTCCGGCAGCCAGACCCGCACGCCCATGCCCCACATTGTGCCATCGCCCCGACGCAGCTCCTCGATGCTGCCCGCACCGCCCAGCACACGGTGGACGGTGGCACTGGCCTTTTTGACCTCATTTCCGTTCGGACCCGAAGTGTCGAAGTTGCGCAGTTCGATAGTCCATTCACCGGTCAGAAAATCGAAATCGCCCGGGCCTTTGCCGCTGGGCTGGCCAGACGGAAAGGGGGGAAAGGTGATGGCTTTGGCCTGGCTGGCAGTCATGGCGGCTCCTGCACTGGCGGCAAGAAACAGGCGGCGGTCGAAGTTGAGCATAGGCGGTTCCTTGGCGGTGGGTTGATCGGTGCATCATGCGGGCGTCATCCTGACATTCCACGTCAGGATTTTTGCGCTATGCTTGGCAAATGCGTGCCAGCCGACTCCTCGCAATCCTGATCCTGCTGCAAAACCGAGGGCGTCTGACGGCAGAGGCTTTGGCGGGGGAGTTTGAAGTCAGCGAGCGCACGATCTACCGCGATATCGATGCACTGAGCGCGGCTGGGGTGCCAGTCTATGGTGATCGCGGGCCGGGCGGAGGCTTCGCCTTGCTCGATGGCTATCGCACCCGACTGACTGGCCTTGCCGATGATGAAGCGGCCGCGCTGGCGCTGGCGGGGGTGCCCAGTGCGGCTGAGGCGGCAGGATTTGGTGCGGCGCTGCGCGATGCTTTCGGCAAGCTGTTTGCCGCGCTGCCGGGAGAGGGCGGGGCCCGGGCCAGCGCGGCGGCGGCGCGCTTCCATATCGATCCGGCCGATTGGTATCGCGGCGCTGAAACATCGGCATATCTCCCGCAATTGGCCCAGGCGGTGCTTGCCGGGCGGCGCGTTGCCCTATGCTATGAAAGCTGGACCCGGCTGCGCGACTGGACGCTTGATCCGCTTGGGCTCGTGCTCAAAGGCGGCGAATGGTACCTGGCTGGGCGCGAACGGGGCCACATTTCCACATTTCGGGTCGGCGCGATCCGCCGACTGGATGTGCTGGATCAGACCTTTGCGGCGCCGTCCGGTTTCGATCTGGCCAGTTGGTGGCGCGAGGCGCAGGCTGCTTTCGAGGCTAGCCTGTTCGCCGCCACGGCCAGGCTGCGCGCCAGCCGCTTGGGGCGCGAGCGGCTGGCCCGGCTATCACCGCGCGGGCGCGCTGCGGTGGCTGCGCTGGATCCTGACACGCAAGGCTGGGCTGAATTGGCGATGCAAGTTGAGGACAGCGATCACGGCGCGCGCGAACTGCTGGCGCTGGGGCCGGAAGTGGAAGTGATCGCGCCGCCCGGACTGCGCCGCCGCATTGCCGAATTGGCGCGTGACATAGCAGAACGACACAAAGGAGACCCGCAGTGACCGAACCGCGCTGGCATGCGCCACTTGCTGAAATAATGGCTGAACTGGCCGCGAAACCGGCCGATCAGCGCTTCGTGGTTCCGCTGCTCCACGGAACGATGAGCGTCGAGGTCTATGCCCCGTTGGGCGAAGACAGGCAGAGCCCGCATCGCCAGGATGA
>CAZOSI010000028.1:0-22377 GCA_964582485.1 uncultured Novosphingobium sp. | reverse complement strand
AGGAAGGCATCGCCCAGAGCCTGTATTACACCTGGTCGAAGGAGTTCATGGAAGCGGGCAAGCGTCGTCTGGCCGGCGATACCGCCCGAGCTGCGACCACCGGCGAGGTGCACGACCTGCGCCGCGAAACCCGTGCCCTGAAGGAATGCGTGGCCGACCTGACGCTGGAAAACCGTCTGCTCAAAAAAAGCATGATCGCGGATGGGGGCGACGAAGAATGAGGTATCCCGCATCTGAGAAGCTCGAGATCATCAGGATCGTCGAGCAGTCGCATCTGCCCGCCAAGCGGACGCTGGACCAGCTCGGCATCCCCCGCCGGACCTTCTATCGATGGTATGACCGCTACCTCGAAGGCGGGCCGGAGGCGCTGGAGGATCGGCCATCGGCGCCGAGCCGGGTGTGGAATCGCATCGGCAACGATATCCAGCAGCAGATCGTCGAGATGGCGCTGGACGAGTCCGAGCTATCGCCCCGCGAGTTGGCTGTGCGCTTTACCGACGAGAAGCGCTACTTCGTGTCGGAATCGACGGTTTACCGGCTTCTGAAAGCCCATGACCTGATCACCAGCCCGGCCTTCATCGTGATCAAGGCGGCCGATGCGTTCCACACCAAGACGACGCGGCCGAACGAGATGTGGCAGACCGACTTTACCTACTTCAAAATCATCGGTTGGGGCTGGGTGTATCTGTCGACCGTGCTCGACGACTTCTCCCGCTATGTCATCGCCTGGAAGCTTTGCACCACCATGCGCGCCGGGGACGTCACCGACACGCTGGAACTGGCGCTTGAAGCCTCGGGCTGTTCGTCAGCCAGGGTCGTGCAAAAGCCCAGGCTGCTCAGCGATAATGGTCCGAGCTACATCGCCGAGGAGCTGGCCCAATGGATCGGTGCCAACGGTATGAGCCATGTCCGCGGCACCCCGATGCATCCCCAGACCCAAGGCAAGATCGAGCGCTGGCACCAGACCCTCAAGAACCGGATCCTGCTGGAAAATTACTTCCTGCCCGGCGATCTGGAGACCCGGATCGAGGCCTTCATCGACCACTATAATCACCGCCGATATCACGAAAGCCTCGGCAATGTGACGCCCGCCGACACTACTTCGGCAGGGCTGGCGCCATCATCCAACAGCGCGAAAGGATCAAACGGAAGACCATCGAACACCGACGCTTGCAGCACCGCAAGCTCGCCGCTTAATATCAACCCCAGGACGAGGCCCGCGCTCCGCTAATCTACGCCGCGATCTGCGCCAAATGTTCTGACGACAGACAGGGATGTGTTCTTGGATCAAGGACGCGAGAGGTCGTGCGCCAATAACAGCGTTCGGAGTGACTGGTTTCGCTTTCAAGGCCGCCGTTCACTGCCTGGTTGAGGCATCCTGAAAGCAGTCCTCCATTCACCGGCCTGAGAGACACCGCCATTGGTACTTTCCCGCCGTTCAAACGCGCCGAGTTGGACGTCAGCAATTTGTCTTAAGCTGCCAGGCCACCTGCATCCCATCTAATTGCGGGAGTGCAGGGCTTAACCTGCCGATTCCTATAGGCCAGCGGCACCGGCGCGCGGCTGTCTGGCTTACCCTGTCGGCAAGGCCGGACGCGCAGGAAAGGGCTTGGTGTTGAGTGAAGGCGGGGGCAGGTTGGGCTCCACCACTTTCAGGTCTGCGCCAGCACCCTGCGGGCGGACTGCGTCGGCGGGTTTGCCGTTGCATTTGAACCCGCGGCCAATTGCAGCGATGGCCGCCCGCAGCGACTTGCCCTGCGCGGCATGGCCCGGCTCCAGGGAATCGAGCGCTTCGTTGGCATAAAAGAGATTGTCACAGGCGCGGGCCGGTTCGGCCTTGGCATACATTGTGTAGATCGCCTGACAGGTATTGCCGATTGCGATCGGTAATGACGCATTAGCCCTTCCGGCTGCGAACACCTGCGGGGTTGCGCAGGCAAGCCGCCCCGCGGTGACCCGTTCGCGCGTCAAAGGGGTGGGCGTTGCACGTTCAAGGTGCATGTCGGCCTTCAGCGCCATGAGCGCCCGTATTTCCGGGGCATAATCGGGAGCCAGCGCAATCGGCTGGCAGTAAAAGTCGCGCGCTTCACTCGCCGACTTTTCGGCATTGGCGTCAATCGCGCGCAGGTCGCGCACACCAATATCGCCATAACCACCCGATGCCTTGAGGATTGCGCGGGCATCGCTGCGCGCCTGCGCATACTGTGCGGCAGCATTGTTGGCATTCTGGCAGCTTCCTGCCGCATCGCGCGCGCTATAACGTGCGGCGGCGACCTGCGCGAAGCCATAGCCCTTGTTGATCGTCACTTGCAGTGCGGCAACCTGCGCCGACATGTCGGGGCGGACGAAATCGGGCTCAGATCGGGCCACCGCCCCGCCGCCTGCCGACTCGCCCGATGCATAGCTTGGCGCAGCGCGCACCGCATCAGTTCGGCCGCAAACGTTTTTGGCGCGCGCATCGGCCAGCTGCGAATTGTTCCCCAGCGATCGCCCGTTCGCCAGCACGGTGTCCTTGTCATACTGCCCGCCACTGCCGATTTCGGTCAGCATCCCGATGTTGGCCGCGTTGGCATTCTGAAACAATGCCGCTGAATTGCGGAAATTGGTGCAGGCCGACGTGTAATTACCCTCGGCCTCCGCTGCTTCGGCCCGTCGGAAATAGTCCCGACCTTCGCTCGCCAATTGGTTGGTCTTGGCTTCCGCCTGCTGCTGGGCAGTCTGGCCAAGCGCGGCCGACGCGGTCAACAGCGCCCCGCCGATCAGGAGCCACAAGCCATGCTTCATATCGTGCCGTCCTTTGAAGGTTCCGGGTTGCTGGGGTGCGGCCAGGGCCGACCTCGTCATGCCAGCGTTATGCGATGCGGGGAAGCCGCGATATGTTTTCCGTCTGTCGCGCCAGACCATCGGTGAGTGGGGCGTTTTTGTGTGACGCGCACCTGCCATCGAACTACAAAG
Source organism: uncultured Novosphingobium sp. (assembly GCA_964582485.1). Lineage (GTDB taxonomy): Bacteria > Pseudomonadota > Alphaproteobacteria > Sphingomonadales > Sphingomonadaceae > Novosphingobium. The sequence goes on along the minus strand of CAZOSI010000028.1, from coordinate 19,422 downwards.
GTTCAATATCCGAAGTTCGTTAGAACCTTCGTTTCGCTCAATTTGTGGCTAGCCGAAAAACACCAACTCTTCGACAAGGCCATTTGTTGTGCCGAACTTCCGCTATGGCAGTGGGCCTCGGCCCAGATACTGAGACACATGCTTGCGGCCGGTTTCGGCGTAAGCGGACATTCAAGCGCTTGCTGAAAAATGACGTGATTTGGTGTTACCCGACGTTCCCCGTGCAGCGTCGGAACGGCGTAAGTTGGTCGGTAGCCCCGTTGGCGTTGAACATCAGAATACCGCTAACCGGGCTTCGCGGTCCGTAAGCCGCCTTATTGGCGCAAGGGTTGCTCCCTTCGGGACGCAAAGCCTTGCAGACCGAACCGGCAGCGCAAAGCCCCGGCAAGCCGTGAGGCATGCCGGGGTAGCGATTGCGCGGGCGGGAGGCCCGGTTCTAGCCGCTTCGCGGCAGGCGCCGCCGCAGGTGGGAGGTCCTGCGTTCGTTGCGCACAGAGCGCGTACTCGCCCGCTGATGAAGCCCTGTTGTTATTGCGGCGTCATCAGCAGAGTAAGGGTTCCGGTGTAGCTCGTCGCTGCCTGCATGGTCTGCAGGTCGCTTGCCGCGATTCCGATGATCAGGCTTGCCGACGTGGCCGGGCCAGAGGCGCAGTTCTGGTTGGTCGCCGTCGACACGAAACCGGCCGATGCGGTTCCCGCAGTCAGACCAGTGCCGGAGGTCTGGCCGGCGGTCGCATTCCACTGCACCGAATAGGGAACCGTCAGGCTGGCGTTGGCCAGCGTGAATGCGTTGGCGGCGCCGCTGCCGCTGGCAGTGATCGTATACCCCTTGGTCGCGGTGTTGCTCCAAGCACAGACAGACTGGGCATTGGACGCAGCGGTCGTCGGATCGACGCTGGTGAAGGCCACATCGGCAAGGCCGGAAAGTCGCGCGCGGGCCGGAACCGATGCCGAAATCGAAATCGTCCCGGTCGAAGTTGCGCCCAGCGAACCTTGGGTTGCTGCTAGTACAGGCGAAGGTAGCATAGCCGACAGCGCCGCTACTACGGCCAGCATGGCATTCGGTTTGCTCAGCATTGGTCTTGTCCTCACACGATTGGCTCTGGTCGATTGCAAAGTGTCAGCGGCCGTTCGGAAAACCTGTCTGGCAGCTCGCACTTCCGAAAATGTACCTAGGAATGGTAAACATCTGGTTGACCATGTCCGGTGGGGCCGCAGCCGGATGCGCGAGCTGCAAAGAAGCGCCTGGCAAGCCTGGCAATCCTGATCGTTCTAGAACGGGACACCCTCGTCAGACGCATGGACAGCCGAGCGCCAAGCGCGGAACGCATGGTATCCCAATACTGGAGCTCCAGAGTGTCCGCCGCTCGACGACCACCCCGCACTCTCCCCCGGTCCTCGCGATCACTCTACCTGCGGTTCCCGGTCGCGCTGCTTTGCGCGAGCGCGCTGAATGCACCCGCCCTGGCTGCCAGCGAAGGGCTAATCGCCGCCACTTCATCCGCGACCATTGCGATCAGCGTTTCGGTCCGTCCTAGCCCGGTCTTGACTCGAGTCAGCGTAGCGATGGTCACGAGCGGTCGGAACGGCACATTGCACGTTTCAGTCGCATGTGGCCGCGATGCGGCTCGCGAGGCCCCGCTTGGGTTCGATGCGCTGGTCGCGCTGAGTGCGCCGCAATCCTCTGCTTCGGTCGGCGAACGACTGGCCTTGGCGGCTGTGCAGACCCCTGAGTTCCTGCTTGCGGGCGATTGCCTCAATGCCGGCACTCTCGCACCGCCCGCCATCGGCATGACCCCATCGGCGCAAACTGGTGCAGACCTGACCCTGATCATAGCGCCGCGATGAGATCGCTCCTTTTGTGTGCTGGCCCCAATTGGCACCACATGCAGGGATTGGCTCCTTTGCCGGGCATGCAGGAGCGAAATTGCCGCAGTCTTGCGCGCGCCTAGGTCGAAGCGGGAGGGGAATGTTAACCATTGCCGGCTACCAAACGGGAACTATTCGCTTCCCGAGCAGGCAATGAACAACGACACCCCGGTACAGCCACGCCCTTTGCACAAGGCGGCAACAAGGCTGAACGCTGCAATGCTGTTTATCGGCTCGCAGCTGCTTTTCACAGCACCGGCCCAGGCTGCCACGCAAGGCAATCTCGGCGCGACTTCGAACGCCAGTGTTGCAATTTCCGCTTCGGTTCCCGCCCGGGCCCGCCTGTCCGGCCTCGCCGACATTGCGCTTGCCGGGGTCAACCCGGCCAGCAATGCCGTGGCGAGCCGAAACCTTTGTACCTGGAGCAATACCGCAAGCAAGGGCTACAGGATCACCGCTTCGGGCAGCGGCGCCGCCAGCGCATTCACGCTGGCCAATGCCAGTCTGACGGTTCCCTACACAGTTCAATGGAACCAGGCCTCGGGACAAACGAGCGGCACTGCCCTCACGCCGGGCACCGCCTCGACAACTTTTACGTCAACTGCCACGCACCAGCAGTGCCTGACTGGCCCGACGGCATCGGCATCGCTCGTCGTCACCATCACTTCGGCCGCACTGCAGACAATGCAGGCAAATACTACGTACAGCGGCACGCTGACGCTTCTCATGACCCCTCAGTAGGTCATTCTGGCCCCGGATAACAGCAGACCGGCAGGCTCATCGCGCCGCTGCATGGCCGGCTTGCGACAGCGCTGCGCCAGGCAATGTCCCTAACCGGTTGTTAACCAAGTTTTGCAAGATTTGGCAGCATGGCCAAGTCTCTCATCTCCAAACTGATCAGGACTGCCTGCGCCGCGCTGGCGCTTACCCTGCCCGTTCAGGCGCAGGCCCAATCCGTGCGGATTTCCGGCCTGTCCGATGTCAACTTCGGACAGGTCGCCAATTTTCTAAACGACCAGAGTCTTAGCCAGACGGTGTGCCTGTTCAGCTCCAGCCTGAACGGTGGTTACACCGTAACCGCAACCGGGTCAGGTGCAGGCGGAGCCTTTGCGCTGGGCGCTGGAGGCATTCAGCTGCCCATCGAAGTGCAATGGGCTGGCAGTGCCAATCAGATATCGGGCCAGAACCTGCAGCCCGGCGTTCCGCTGCCCAGCAACACCGCGAACGCCGTGCTCAGCGGTTGTTTCCTTGGCCTGCTTCGCAGTGCGAGTCTGATCGTCGTCTTGCGCGCAAGCGAAACCAGCAAGGCTCGTGCCGGAGCATACACCGGATCAGTCTCGTTGATGGTTGCGCCGAACTGACCATGCGACGTGTCCGGACAATCATGTTTGGCGTCGCAGGGCAACGTCCAGCGCGGCGCGAATGCCGCGCCGCCGCCTGGAGCTGGGTTCTTGCCCTGCTTATCCTCGCCGGCCGGCCGGCCTTTGCGGCACCGCCACCTGGCTTTGAGGCCCTGGCAGGTCCCGAACAGGCTGTGGTCGACCTCTATCTCGCAGATCGGCGACTTGGTACGGCGCAAATAACGAGCTTCAATGGTGCGCTCTCATTCGAGCAGCCGCAGGCCGTGCTCGCGTTGCTCCCCAAGCTGCGAGATCCGGCCAGAGTGCTGGAGTTGCTTTCTGGTCGGCAGTTTCCCGCCAACAGCCAGCTTGTCTGCACTCCAGGGGCCGACCGCACCAGCTGCGAACAGCTCCGGCCCGCCGAGATCGGCGTGATCTTCGATCGCGATCACTTCATTCTGCGGGTCTATATCAGCCCGGAGCTACTGGCCGAAGAGCGCAGCGTTTCGCGGACATTCCTGAAAGATCCGGAGCGCAGGCTGGGCCTCTTGGCGAATACGAGCGCCTATCTCTCGGGCATGTCGGGCGGCCCGCAGACGATCAATCTCGACAGCCGGATGCTGGCCGGGTTCGGTGCCGCGCGGCTGCGCAGCGAAATGACCTTGTCGAGCCGGTATGGCTGGAAAGCCGAGACTCTGGCTGCAGAGCTCGACCGGCCTGGCTGGCGCTACACCGCCGGCCTGTTTGCCAGCCACCCGGGACTTATGATCGGTCGGCGTCGGGTGCTTGGCGCGGCCGTTACGACCCAGATCGATACTCGCGCGGACCGCGATCAATTGATCGGCACCCCACTGGTTGTCTTCCTCGAACAGCGCTCGCGGGTCGATGTGAGCCGTGACGGCCGGATCATCGCCACCCGGATTTTCGAAGCGGGCAATCAGGTTTTTGACACCAGCACCTTCGCAGAAGGGGCTTATGAGCTGGAGCTTCGCATCACGGGAGCCAATGGCAGCGTCAAGACCGAGCAGCGATTTTTCACGAAGATGGGTAATCGCAGAGCAGATTCGGGCACATCACTCTACGCGCTCGCAGGCCTCCTCGCCGATGATCAGCATGGCACGCCCTTCACCGTGCGCAAGGTGCCTTTCGCCCAGACTGGCGGTGCCTGGGCCCTGTCGCGCCGGACATGGGTCGATCTGTCTTTGTCAGCAACAAACAAGACCTCGACCGCAGAGCTGGGGATCGTGCACTATGGAAAATTCCTGGTCGCACGCGCAGGCGGCGCGCTCAGCTCGCGGCGCGATGCCGGTGCGTTTCTGCAGATCTCTTCCTACGGCAGCAGCAAGCTGAACTTCAATTTCGACCTAAGAGCCGTCAAGCGCTCGGGCCAGTCGCCTGCTCCGGCAATCGCCCCGCCAGCTGCGCTGGCATCCGGCGTCAGCATCACTTCGTCGAGTGCCGATCCGTGGCTCAGTTTTTCGACCCATTCGTTTGTGCAGGCAAACAGCACCCTGACTTACAATCTCGGACACGGCCAGTTCCGCCTTGCTGCGAACCTGCGCAAGGACGCCAACAGCCCGGTCGATTTCGACCTCGGACCAAGCCTGCGGTGGGACATTGTGAAACGCAGCGGAATGCAGCTGATCTTCCAGACGGACGGCCATATCTCGCGCAGCCGGCGTTCGCTCTACGCGGGCTTCACTCTCCAGCTCTTTTCTCGCAGTTCGTCGGTCCAAGGCTGGGTCGGCGGCCGTGGGACCAGTGCTTCGGCAAGCGATGCCGCGCGCCTGGTTGCAGGAATCTCAGGCTCAAGCACACTTGTCAGCGATGAGCGGGAGCTCGAACTGGGCGGCTCGCTGGAGCGGAACGATCAGCAGGTCGCCCTTGCTCTCAATGCCAAGTTGCAAACCAAGCCGGTTACCGTGGATGCGCAAATGATAAAGGGCTTCGGTGGGGCAGGCGCACCCTTGCAATACAGCCTCGGCCTGCAATCGGTCCTGGCCATGGCCGGGCGAAGCGTCGGCCTCAGCAACGCGGCGAGCGGCGACGGCGCGCTGATGGTTGCCATCAGCGAGCGGAGCAAAACCGGTCAGTTCGAAGTTCTCGTCAATGAGATTCCTTCAGGCTTGGTGAGCGCAGGTGCGCGCAAACTGATCGTGCTGCCGGCCTATCGCGCCTACGACGTCCGACTGAGGCCGACTGGAACCGTAAGGGTCCAGGCCGACGCCAACAGTTACGAAGTGACAATTTTCCCTGGCACCGTGTCCAGCCTCAAATGGCAAGCGAGCGCGGTCACCCCGGTATTTGGCCGCTTGACGGGCAGCGATGGCCATCCGCTCGCCAATGCAATTGTCCGGCTCGGCTCCCTCGCGGTCCAGACTGACGACAGGGGCTATTTCCAGATCGAAGCGGAGCCTGGTGCCGAACTGAACGTCAGCATGGCAGGCCGATCGAACTGCAAGGTTGTTCTTCCGCGCGAATTCGATAAGGGGCCTTACGTAAGACTGGGTACCCGAATTTGCGGTCCCGATCTCACAGTGCGGCAACGACCGGCGGTCATTGCCGCTGTTGAATAGGTCCGCTTGAGCGGGACGATAGACAGAGCGAGTAGATGATGAAGCAAAACGGGTCTGGTGTGAAACGCTTGTGCCTGGCGCTCACTTTGTCCGGTGCCTTGCTTCCTGGCATGGCCTCGGCTGATATTGTCCTGAGCCAGGTCATCGTCGACTTTCAGGCAGGCGAGCAGGACTACCGTGATATCGAGATCTGGAATGCTGGCACCGAGCGCGCCTATGTCACGGTCGAGCCGGACCAGATCCTCGAGCCAGGCCTCCCCGATGAGCGGCGCGTACATGAGCCGGACCCGGAAAAGGCCGGCATCCTGGTAAGCCCGCAGCGGCTTGTTCTCGAACCGGAGCAGCGCCGGATTATCCGGATTGCGGCCATTGCTCCGCGCGATCATGCCGAGCGCATTTACAGGGTAGCCGTCAAGCCTGTCGCCGGAGATCTGGGCGAGCGCCCGACTGGCCTCAAAGTCCTGCTCGGCTATGATATGCTTGTGCTGGTCAGAGCCGATACCAAGAGCGGGGAGGTCAAGGCCACCCGCGACAGGCAAACGCTGGTGTTCGAAAATTTCAGCAACGCAGCCCAGGAGATCTTCGACGGCAAACAATGCGCGCCGTCCACCAACCAGTGCACCGATCTTCCTTCGACCCGGCTCTATCCGCACGCCCGCTGGAGCGTTGCCCTGCCCGGCTCAGGTCAGGTCGAATACAGCCTTTCGGACGGGAAATCAGTCGTCCGGCGTTCCTATTAGCGACCGGCGCCCACTGCGCGGTCCGTGTTGGCTATGGGTGCCATCCCGGCTCGGGCGCCATGATCGTCTTTAGGTGCAGCCTAGCTGTGCCAGAGGGCTGCCGGGTGTGATGCAAAACGCAGCCACACCGATCTTCGCCAGCCATGGCTGCACTGAAATTACCATTGTTTCAGGGCCATAGTCTTACCCTGTGCGCGCCGACGGACCATGGGGGCGAGCATCTCGACCAGTGCTGAGAGCACATCCTCACTGTTTGGGGTGGCAGGCAAATGGCAGGGCATTAACCGGTAGGGCCACATTGAGGCTTACCGTCAGAGCCGGCCGCATTGGCAGCAGGCACGAGCTGCTCCAGGTGACCGCTCATGCTGCCGGGCCCGACCTGCATCGCCTCGACCGCGATTGCCTTCAATCTGAGTACCTGCCCGCAATGATACGAGCGCCCGGATTGTCATTCAGGTGCTCAAGTCCTTGCCGGTGCAAGGGCAGCGCAAAGGCAGTGCAAGCGAAAGGGCCGCACCCGCGCTGCGGATGCGACCCTTGCTGTTCATCCGTCCGTGGACGGGTGCACCTTACTGGTATTCGACCGAAACGTCGAAGGTGCCGCTGTAGACGCCGGCAGCCTGGGCGCTCGCCACGGTCAGCGTGCCGCCAACCGAGAAGGTCGACGAACCGGTGGTCGCATCCAGCTGGAAAGCGCCATTCGGGTTGCTGTTCCAGCCCGACAGGCTCATCGTTTCAGTGCCGCCCGAACGGGTCAGGGTGGCGGCCGAGCTCGGCAGGGTCAGCGCAACGATCGCGCCCTTGCTGCCAACCACCGTGAAGGTGGCGGGAGCGCGGGTGCCGGTCGAGACCAGCGCGCCGGTCTTGGAAACGGACGAGTCAGCGTTGACGGTGACGGTGCCGCCGGTGTTGGCAGCGATCTGGCCAAAGTCGAGCGCGGTGTCGGCGCTCACCGACAGGGTGCTGAGCACTTCCGCGGTTGCGGTCGCAGTTGCAGTCGTGGCAGCGTTAGCGGCCGAAGCAAACGACAGCACGCCCAGAGCGGCGCCGACAACAGCAAGACGAAGCGAATTACGCATGATAATTAGGTCCCTTCCAAGCATTCACGAGCAATGCAGCGCGGGAATGCGCCGCCCGAACGGACGGCTTGCCCCCAATCGCAGGACCCTATGTAGAACCACGGTGTTCAAACTTTACTGCCCGGTATGGTTTACACAGCATGGCTCAGTGTTAACTTTTCCGCTTGGCTCCGCTCTTGTCAGGTCTGGTGCACGGGGTCGCGGCTCCGCCGAACTGGCGGCCCACAGGGCAAGCTCGCTACCAGTACACCTCTGCTTCGCAGCCATCGCGCCGCGGCCAAGGGCATTCACTTATGCCGTCCCGGACCGCCGCGTAACGTGCTGTGATTGAGGGAATAGTTCCGGGCCGCAGCGATCCAGGGTGGAAGCCCGCATAATGCCTGCCCGGCTTTGCCGACCGGCTCGACGAACCAGCTGATCATGTTAAGCTTGTCTGCGAATGCCAGTTCGGGTTGGCCGCTGGCTGCAAGGAGTCCAGATGTTCAGACGTGACCGCATGCGCGCACTCATGGAAGCGCAACGCATCTCGCAAAGTGAAATGGCTCGGCGGGTCGGCGTAACGCCAACCAGTATCTGGCGCTTGCTCCAGCAGGAAACCAGGAGCACGCAGAGTCTGGCAAAGATTGCCCGTGTTCTCTCGACGACCACGGACTACCTGATGGGGCAGACCGACGACCCGGATCCGGCCGGAATGCGCTATGATTCACCGGCAGCCCTGCGGGACAGCGCCCAATCCCCGAATGATCTCGTCAAGATCGATCCGATCGAGGCAATGCTGGTCTCGAAATCGCTAATAGTCCAGCGGGAGGAAATCCCGGATCCGATTGTCATCATGCGCTCGCAACTGCACAGGTACTCCAAGGCACCGACCAATCTGATCTATTACATGGATAACCTGGGGGAGACGATGTCCCCCACGATCCAATCCGCGGACCTGGTGCTGATCGATACGGCCCAGACCCATGTGAAGCGAGGGGGACAGGTCTGGGCCTGCATATCGGGCAGCACCCCCTTCCTTGCCCGCCTGCGCCATATGCCCGAGGCGGGCATCCGGCTGTCCTGCGACAATCCGGCGATCGCCGATGAACTGGCTCCGCGCGCGGCGGTTCGGATCATCGGCCGGGTGATCGCGCACTTTCGGGCACTTTGATATGGTTCCCTGTCCGCTGCACAGCCGCTTCATGTCTGGCGATCGGCTTGCAAGGCGCGGTCAAGCGCGGCGGAATGTCCGTTCCCGCACCATCAATTTGGAGGGCCAACCTCCCCGATCAGGCAATGAATCGCCTCAACCGACGGATCGATATGTTCGGCAGCGATATGCAGGTTTGCCGTACCCACGCTTTTCTGCAGACGGGCCGGATAGCGCAGCCCCTCGGCACAAGCGATCAAGTCGGCGTGCAGCTGGCGCAAGAGCCTGCTCGTTTCTTTCTGGCCAGCCATCGCTAGGCTCAGGACCTCTTAGACCGCTTGCATGAGGCATGATTGGTTGATTCAACGCCAGCGTCAAGGAGCTGCTGGCGATGGATGTTCCGTTTGTGTTGAGCGAGGCGCAGATGCGCAGGATCGAGCCGTTTTTCCCGCTGTCGCATGGGATGCCGAGGGTCGATGACCGCCGGATCGTTTCGGGCATCGCCAACGTGATCAAGCACGGGTAACGTGGCGCGATGCGCCCAAAAGCTACGGGCCGCACAAGACGATCTACAACCGCTTTGTCCGTTGGAGCCGGCTGGGCGTGTTCAGCCACATCTTCGCCGAGCGGGAGGGCAAGGCCGGCGAACCCGACCGGATCATGATCGACGCCACCCATTTGAAGGCGCACCGCACCGCGCCAAGTCTCCTAAAGGGGGGGCTCTTCCCAGACGTATCGGGCGCACCAAAGGCGAGCTGAACTCCAAGCTCCACGCCGTTTGCGACGGCGAAGGGCGGCCAATCATCCTGCTGATCACCGAAGGGCTGATGAGCGACCGCAAGGGCGCTTTTCTGCTGCTCGACGCGCTGCCCAGGACCAAGCATCTGCTCCGCGACAAGGGCTGCGACAGCAACTGGTTCAGCGCCGCCCTGACCGAGCGCGGCATCACGCCCTGCATCCCGCCGGGCGCCAACCGCAAGGTCCAGATCGACAACGACAAGACCCTCTACACGCAGCGCCACAAGATCGAAAACGTCTTTGGTCGCATCAAGGACTGGAGGCGCATCGCCACCCGATACGACCGCTGCGCACACACCTTCCTGTTGGCAATCTCCAGCGCCGCTACCATCTGCTCCTTGTTGTAATCCATGATTCCTGAGTCTGGCGGCAGCCTAGTCTTCATCGCAGAGTTTGCTCTGTACGGCCTCGATGACCCGGTCATACAACCTGGGTGCCAGTGCCCCGTAGTCACCCTCGTCGACTGCGATGAACCCCGCTTCATCGTCGGTCAGAACGTATTGAGTAAAGTAGCTGTGGTAGGACCGGGCATGGGCCCGATCCAGCGCGGCCAGGTACGCTGCCTGGTCAAATTCCGGCGGCATGGACGAATGGACAGTAACAACGATCATGGCAGGTCTCCTGATGTACGATGCTTCGCATCAGGGGCGTTTGCGATGGTGGCGACGGGACGGGTCAGGGACCGTGTGGGACACGCGGCCGCGCTAGCGGCGAAGGGGGCAACGATTTTTCTCGCGGCGCAGCCGCGATAAAAATGGTGGGGCCCCGTCGTCCTTGATGCGGCCCCAAAGCCGCCATCACACTCGGCCTTCTCGCGAGAGAGCCCTCCCCCTCTCCGGATCGCACGCACCTTTCCAACAAACCGTTTTCCTACAAGCGCACGACCTGCAAGAACGCGCAGCAGGAGGGGACCAACGGCCAACGAAAGGTAAGTCTATGGCCCGGTCCAAAGTGAGCGCACGCGATGCGCTGTTGAAGGTGCAGCGCCAACGCGAAGAGCTCGCGGCCGAGGAGACGAGGTTGCGTGAAAGTGCAGCGACCGAACTCGGCAGGGTACTGCTCGAATGCGGTGCAGAGACGCTCGAGCCAGCGCAGCTCAGGCAGTTGATGCGTCAGTTGGCGACTCTGGGGATCGACGAAAGCCTCAAACGCCTAGCCTCCCCGTCCAAAGCGTCCTGAGGCGGGCACGCGGGGTTCGATGCCCCGCGCGCCCGCCATGGCCCCTGGACAGGCAAAGGCCCCGGTGGCTCGCGCCGCCGGGGCCTCACTCCGATCGATGGACTGCGCTTCAGTCTTCGATGTCGGGGGCACCTTCGTGGTCACCCGGGCGCCCCTTGGTGAGGAAGTCGACTTTGTCAGCGATGATCTCGCAGCCGTAGCGCTTGGTGCCGCTCTGGTCTTCCCACTGGGTGTAGTGGATGCGCCCTTCAACGGTTACCAGCTGGCCTTTGGTGCAGTACTTGGCGACGTTCTGACCGAGACCGTTGAAGCAGGTGACGCGGTGAAATTCGCTGTCCTTGGCGGTGTAGCCGTTTTCATCCTTGAAGGTCTTGCCCTCTTTGCGGGCGGGCCGGTCGGTAACGAGCGAGATCGAGGTGATGTTGGTACCGCCGCCGGTGGTGCGGGTTTCGGGATCGCGGGCGATACGGCCGACGAGAATAACGAGATTGGTCATTGCACTTCTCCTGATCGAGCAATCCGGGGTGATCCCGGCTGCGAACCCAAGTGAAGAAGCGGCCCCCGGGCGAACGCACCGAAGGGGAACCTGGATATGGTCCGGGTGGTGCGGGCAGCCGCCCTCAAGGGCGGCAACACGGCCGGACCTGATCCGGGTTGCGGCTCGACCGGGGGTTGTTTCAAGAGCAGGGTCGCATGAAGCCGGGTTGCAGCTGGATAGTTGAGCTGGGGTGCTGACACGCTCCGTTCCGCGGCTCGGCATCGCCAATGTTCCCCTCATCAACGGTGCGCAGTTCATGCAACAGGCTCGGTGCCAGACCGGCCAAGCGCTCAAGACCGGGACTGGGGCAATGGAATGGCTTACGACGACGCCGAGCGGAGGTCGTTCTGGCAATGTTTGGCAGGGAGCATAGCCAATAGCGGCCCCAGCAGACCATCTCTCCTAGGAATGGCGGCCCACTCCTGCGCTCACACGAGCGTTGTCCGTGAGGGTCAATGCAGAATCGCCTGAGGCAAGTCACTCGACTAGAACGGGCAGAAGACGCCGCTGATATGTGCAGACGTTCCCGGCAATCATTGGACCTGCGCCCGGGCGAATGGCCAGGTCTCAGCGCTTCAAGAACTTGACGGTCATTTTCATGAACAACGGTGATCTTGCCGACAAGCTTGCCGCTGACAACGGCGTTACCAAGGCCGAAGCGCGCAAGCTGGTTGACGCCGTTTTCGCAGCGATTGCGGACGCTGCAGCCAATGGCGAAGAGGTCGCGCTCAATGGACTTTGCAAGTTCAAGGTCAAGGCGACGCCGGCCCGTGAAGGCCGCAAACCTTAAACCGGCGCTGCAATTCAGATTGCTGCCGCAAGAAAGCTGACTTTCGCAGCGGCCAATGCTGTCAAAGACAAACTCAACGGTTGACGCTCCAAGACGCGCTGCTTGTAGCGCCTCGAACGCTCAGTTCGAAGCGGGCCAGACCAAAACCACCGCCCCTTGTGCATATTCCAACTTGGCCGCGGATGGGGACTTTGCGTCTAGCGAATCGCGCTCATCGCCGAACCTGGATATCGGCCTCTCGGGTAGCCGCACCATGCTACAGCTGACCTGTGCCTCGCTGGTCAGGCCATCCGGATCCGCGCGTACACTATAACACCCAGCCCCGTTTCAAACTACTCGAGGGGCATTTACCCGATATTAGGTGGTTTTGGCCATGATCTGTACACCTCTGCAGAGCCCGTCTGGCGGTGGCCGCATATGATCAACTTCGCCTCGACCGGATCGCAGAACGGTCGAGGCGTTTTTGGCTAAGCGATATGCCGCGTTCCAAATCGAGCACGGCATCAAGCGCCTGGCCAGCATGACGATGTCGCATGTGCGCAGCTTCCGCAGGTAAATTGCGCTCCTCGATCGGCAGCCTGCGCGCTCTGGCGTCTTGGGAACACACCAACCTCCGCCCTGCCAGGGCGTTAGCCTGGAGGGTTTGCCATGAACCGCTCCCCCAGGATGAAAGAAGCTGGGTGGCTTTTCGAGATTGCTGAGACTCGGAGTTTGGGCCCGATATATAATGATGCGCTCATAGAGAAATTCAGCCAACGGACAGCGAAGGTTGAACTGCGGCTGGGTCGCTTGGCATCAACGCCGCGATGCAGCCAGTTGGAACATTCACCAGTCTGCTCGAGCCCTTCTCTTCAGAGCGTAACCAATGCTGCAAAGGTCGCGTGCTTGCGGAGGAAATGCTCCAGCACCGGGCCATAGATTGGTCGCTCGAACACTACTCCGCACTGATAGTTCGACACCCATTTGACGTTCGCCTTCAGCCCGTCGAGCCCATCAGGCCTGACAATGATCTTGGAGTTGACCCTGGGAGGCTTACCCTGAACTTGGATGCAGCAGCCATTGGCCGAAAGATCGACCATCATGCCAAAGCTCCTCAACCCGCTTTCGGCGCGGATTTGGACTTGCCAACATATCTGAGATCGCAGTTCATGACGCGGTAACATTCTTCGATTTTAGCCTTGATTTATATATCTTTGGTTAAACGCAATCCGCAAACATGCGTGATCGCAATATAGGACCAAACGATATATTTTAACGTAATTTGCGCGAATGATCCTGAATTCCAAGCCGACCAGATAAGGCGTTGTCCAGCCCGGTTCGTGCGCCGAGGCTTGCGGAAGCTCCCCTGCGACTCCATCGATTTACGTATCGTTAAGCGAAGTAAATTATATCGCCCGATATAGCCATTTGCCGGGCGCACCCCCAGCAACTTGGCATTCGAGATACCGGCTGTGCAGCTGGTAAGCCACGGAGTGATGAGGGATGAGCGCATATCGGGCAAAAGCCCTCTTGCATACCTTGCTCCGGGACGAATCTGGAAATGTGTTGCCGATCGCCGTTGCCGGCATCATTGTGATGTCGGCTATCGTCGGCGGCGGCGTGGATCTCAGCCGCGGCTACAAGGTCCAGAACCGGCTTCAAAATGCGTGTGATGCTGCGGTGCTGGCTGGACGCAAGGCTGTTACGACCAATGGTTACGACTCCAATGCGAAAGCCCAGGCGCAGACCTATTTCGATATCAACTTTGATCCCGCTCAACAGGGCACAACGCATACCACCTTTTTGAGCGAGGGCGATACGGCCGGAAACTCGATTGGCGGCCAAGCCAGCACCCAGATGCCGATGCTCATGATGCAATTGTTCGGTGTCGAAGACATGACGTTGCGCGCGAACTGCGCTTCGACCATGGGGGTTGGCAACAGCGACATCACGATGGTTCTCGACGTCACTGGCTCAATGGGCACTTCGCTCGGGACAGGGACCCGGCTAAGCGCCTTGAAAACCGCGATGAAGAATTTCTACACGACCGTTGATACGGCGGTGCAGGGTAGCAATGCTCGGGTCCGTTATTCGTTTGTCCCGTTCAGTACCACGGTCAACACCGGTCGATTGTTGTATGACCTCGACCCGGATTACATTACCGACCACTGGACAATCCAGTCGCGTGCACCGATCACCAAAACCATCACCTCGCAGGTGTTCAATGGCTGGGATACGGCGGTCGTTACCAGCGCACCGAGTGACTACACGTCGCAAGGGGATTCCTCGACGAGCCAGTATAGCAGCACGAACTATACATCATTGAATTCCTGTAACAGTGCGCGACCCGCCGATGTCCCTTGGGCAAACAATGGCTCTGCCACGACCAGTACCACAACCACCACCAATGGTGCGGGACAACAGGTCGTAACCCGTGTAACCCGTCAGCCACAGCGTATGACCACCTACATCTGCCAACGAAGCGGCAGCCGGTATCGCGTATTTTACTATTATTCGAACCGTACGTTTAATAGTTATTCATATGAAACAAGCGATCCTATCTATACGACTGTGACCAGCGTGGTGTTTGATCGTTGGGAATATAAGCCGGTCCAGTACGACACCAGCACCCTGAAGACGTTTCAGCCGGTCGTGACGCAGACAGGTTCCAACGGCACGAACGTAACATCGACCTGGGAAGGTTGCATCGAGGAGCGGCAGACATCTGCTGCATCGAGCATCAGCTATTCCGTACTTAACGGCATGAATCCCAGTGATGCGCTGGACCTGGACATCGATTCTGCCCCGACGAGCGATGAATCCACGAAATGGGCACCACTTTGGCGTCAGGTTGCCTATAACCGAAACACCACGAACGTCGTCAGTTCCACGACCAACAGCAATACTGCCACCTCCTACTGCGTGCCGGCCGCTAAGGTCCTGCAGACGATGGAGCAATCGCAGTTCAACAGCTACGCTGATTCGCTAACAGCACAGGGTAACACTTACCTGGACATTGGCATGTTGTGGGGCGCTCGCTTGAGCTCGCCGGACGGGATTTTCCAGGACACCGTCAACGCCGAGCCGGCCAATGGCGGCAATGTGACGCGGCATATCATCTTTATGACCGACGGGCAGCTTGAGCCGTCCAACACCACCTATCAGTCGTATGGAATTGAATTCCTCGATCGACGGGTGACCAGCGACGGCTCCTTATCCCAGGCAACCAGTCGTCATAGCTTGCGGTTCAGGGCAATCTGCGATGCGGCAAAGGCAAAGGGAATCCGGGTTTGGGCAATCGGTTTCACCTCCGGCCTCACGTCAGACTTGGCGTATTGCGCATCACCGAGCAGCTCATTCACTGCCAACACTGCCACCGAACTGAATTCGGCGTTTCAGAGCATTGCGAAGCAAGTCGGTGAACTGCGGGTGCTGTCATGATTTGGCGCAACACAGCAACCGCACTGGCCCGGGACAAGGCTGGCGTTTCCGCGACCGAGTTCGCACTGATTGCGCCCGTCTTTTTGACCCTGCTGATCGGCATTTTCGACGCAGGCCAGGAAGCTTACGCGATCTCGGTGCTGAACGGCGCAGTACAGAAAGCCGCACGAGATTCATCGCTGGAAGTGACGGATCTTGGCTATGCAGATGCAATGGTCGAAAAACAAATCGGCCCGATCCTGCCCGGTGCCACATTCGAGTCCAAACGGACCAGCTACAACGATTTTGCGGACATTGGCCGCCCCGAGAAATGGAACGATGCCAACAATGACGGCACCTGCAGTTCGGGCGAATCCTATGTCGATGAAAACGGAAGCGGAGAATGGGAAGCAGATATCGGCAAAGAAGGCAACGGCGGCGCTGACGACGTTGTCGTCTATGAAGTGACCGTCAACTATGAGCCGACGTTCAAAGTGCCGCTGATGCCAGGCCATTGGAACGAGCGCAGCCTGACAGCCTCTGCCATCAAGAAGAACCAGCCCTTTGCCAACCAGACTGGCTATGGCTCGACGGCGGGAATTTGCTGATGCGCGTCAAGCCAAGTCAGGTGAAATCGCTGGTACGCAAACTTTCTTCCGACGCGTCGGGGGCTGCCGCCATCGAATTTGCGCTCATCCTGCCGATCATGACAGCCGTGGGTATGATGGGAACTGAAATCGGCTACATGGCCATGGTCAATCTGCAGATCAGCCAGGTTTCGCTTGCAGTAGCGGATGCCGGTTCTCGGCTCGAGCAAACCAACAACAATTCGGTTGCCCCGACTGTGACCGAGGCCGACATCGATTCAGTTATGGTTGGTGCTGACAAGATGGGCGATCGCTTCAACCTGAAAGAAAACGGCAGGGTTATCCTATCCAGCCTCGAAAAGGATCCAGCCACAGGTAAGCAGTTCATCCACTGGCAGCGGTGCTTCGGGGACCTCAAAGTCAATTCGGACTATGGTAACGATTCAAGCAACAACGGACTGAACGGCCCAGCCCTCGTCAGCATGGGCAGCGGCGTCAACAAGGTCACATCACCCACAACCAACCAGGCCGTGATGTTCGTTGAAGTGTTCTACGATTACAAGGGCCTGTTTGGCACCATGTTCATCAAGAAGATGCGCTTCAAGCAGGAAGCGGCCTACTTGGTGCGTGATATTCGCGACCTGCGTGCATCCAATGTAACCGGCGTGACCGGCGGTGGGGGGAAATCAACATGCGCCTGATTCCATGGAAGGACAGGAAGATGCCTATCCCGCGGCTGGTGATGGCCGGGCTGGCCCTGTCCAGCGTGGGATGCGCTGGCTGGGCCTATGCTTCACAGTTTGGATCGCACAGTGCTTGTGTAGGCGAGCTACATGCAGCCTTGATCGTGCAGGAGTATTCACAGGTTCCTGATCGTGCCAAATTCGCAGCGGAGAGACTATGCAACCGGGCGAAAGATGAAGCCAATGCCGCGATGCATTTGATTCCAGGAGCACGAAATTGAGCGGCTTGATCGCCCTTGCGGCCTTCCAGATTGGTCTGGTGATCTGCCTGATCTTCCTGGTTTCGAAGCTTGTTGGCATGATTAACGCCGGTGCACCGCTGATCAGCATGCAAAACCCGTTCAAGCGGCCAGCCGCCCAGCCGAAAGCAGTACCGTCGAAACAATCAGGTCCCCATGAGGCGGATGGGGGGCGCATCGTTTCATTCAGACTTCCCTTGCCACACAAACGCGATCGGACTGAACCAGCGGGAAAATTCGTTCAGGACCAGATCACTGACAAGGCGAAGTTAGGCCGCAGCCGTAAACTGTTGACGCTAAGCGAGCTGGAATCGGCCAGCAATCGGGCCGCAGCGGAGTTTCCCGAAAACTACTATGCCGAGATTGAGGCCCGGCTTGAAGAATTCTTTCAGGCCTATCTCGCAACAGAGATCACTCTGGCTGACTATTTCGAGCGCATCCGCAAGGAAAATGCGTTGGCCCAGGCAGTCTTACGCAATGACCACGTCCTGCTCGATCCGCAGCTTCGGGCCGAAGCAGAACGGGCAGCCGCGGCGATCGAATGGTGCCATGAATGGGCCACAGGTCAGGCCATACAATGTCGTGACGGGCTCGCAGCTTGAACGGTTCGGGATCGCAGAAAATCAGGATAGGGTGTTGTTCCGCAATGCCGCCAGCTCAGTTCGGTTGCTGGCGCCTAGCTTTTGAAAGACCTTGTGTAGGTACAATTTGACCATCGCCTCGGACATTTTCAGCCGATCAGCGATTTCCTTGTTCCGCAGACCCAGCACTGCCAAATCAGCCACCTGTTGCTCACGCTGACTGAGCGGCGCGCCCGCTCGAAGTGAAGAACCTTCGGCGTTCAACGCAAATGCCTTGTCGACGAGACTGCCATCCACAAAGCGCAATCCCTTCGAAACGGCTTCGATCGCCTCAAACAGTCGCTCTTCCGAACAGTGTTTAAACACGATTCCGTTAACGCTGGATCGCATCAGGCCCACGAGCGCCTCATCTGTCAATTGCGCGGTCAGGACAATGACTGGTCTCGTATCCTGGCGGGCTCGCATCGCTTGCAGAACAGCGACTCCGTCCAGACCCCGCATCTTCAAATCCAGCAAGATCATATCGGTTTCAACGGTCGACAGCGCTTCAAGTGCGTCTTCCCCA
Organism: uncultured Novosphingobium sp.; assembly: GCA_964582485.1. Taxonomy (GTDB): domain Bacteria; phylum Pseudomonadota; class Alphaproteobacteria; order Sphingomonadales; family Sphingomonadaceae; genus Novosphingobium. The sequence continues at coordinate 1,270 of CAZOSI010000028.1, read as the reverse complement.
GCCGCGATCGATCCAACGATCTGATGACCACGGCTGACCAGTGCTGCTTCAAGTCCCCGCCGGAAAAAAGCATGGTCATCGACGATTAGAATTCTAGCCATTGCCCATCCTGGTTGACGTGACCCCCTGATTTCCATCCAAGAATGATTAGAGTCCGGGCCTGAGAGAAGGACGGACGATGAAGCGATCACGATTTACGGAAGAGCAGATTATCGGGGTGCTGCGGGAAGCGGAGGCAGGCGCGAAGACGGCTGACCTGGCCCGCAAGCATGGCGTGTCTGAAGCGACGCTATACAACTGGAAAGCCAAGTATGGCGGGTTGGAGGTGTCCGAGGCGAAGCGGCTGCGGGCGCTGGAGGACGAGAACGCGAAGCTCAAGCGCTTGCTGGCGGATGCGATGCTGGACAATGCGGGTCTGAAGGATCTGCTGTCAAAAAAATGGTAACGCCTGCCGCCAAGCGGGAAGCGGTCGCGCATCTTCAGGCCCTGCTTGATGTCAGCGAGCGGCGGGCGTGCAGGGTCATTGCGGCGGATCGGAGCGTGATCCGATATCAGTCGCGTCGCGATGATGATGGCATGCTTCGAGAGAAGCTGCGCGATCTGGCGCATCAGCGCCGCCGGTTCGGCTATCGCCGCCTGCATATCCTGCTGCGGCGCGAGGGGCTGAGGATCAACCGCAAGAAGACCCAGCGTTTGTATCGCGAGGAAGGCTTGACCGTACGGCGACGCAAGGGGCGCAAACGTGCGGTTGGCGCCCGTGCACCTGCTCCCGTTCCGGCGCTGCCCAACCAGCGCTGGAGCCTCGACTTCGTGCACGACCAGATGGCGACGGGTCGCCGGTTCCGGGTGCTCAATGTCGTTGATGACGTAACCCGCGAATGCCTTGCAGCGGTGCCGGACACCTCGATCTCGGGCAAGCGGGTAGTGCGCGAACTGGCCGATCTGATCGCCGTTCGCGGCAAGCCCAGCATGATCGTCAGCGATAACGGGACAGAACTGACCTCGAACGCGGTGCTCGAATGGTGCGGCGAGGCCAGGATCGAGTGGCACTATACCGCTCCAGGCAAGCCCACCCAGAACGCCTTCGTCGAGAGCTTTAACGGACGGATGCGTGACGAGCTGCTCAACGAGACGCTGTTCACAAGCCTCGCCCATGCCCGCGAAAAGATCGCCGCCTGGGCCCACGACTACAACACCGGGCGACCGCACTCCTCGCTCGGATACGCCACCCCGGCGGCCTTCGCCGCCGACCTCAAAAAGCAAGGGGCTG
>CAZOSI010000027.1:0-23393 GCA_964582485.1 uncultured Novosphingobium sp. | reverse complement strand
ATCTGGAAGCGTTCAGCACGGTATTCGGCGCCAAAGGCCAGGGTCAGCGGCTTGGCGAAGCCGGCGTCGAGTTCGCGACTGATGTCGAGATTGGCCATGGTCTGCTTGTAGGAAAGGCCGCCGGCATCAAAACTGCGCTGGCTGGCCGGTCCGAAGCTGGTGTTGACCGAATTCTCGACCCGGTAATCAAAAGCATTTCTGCCCAGCGAGAACGAACCATCGACGTTCCATTCACCGGCAGTGGTGCGCAGACCGGCGGTAACCGCAACATCCGACAGGTCAGACTGGATGAACGGCAGGAAGCCATCCGGAGTCAGGCCGACAAAGTTGGCGCTGGTTGGCGTGGTGTTGGGGGCAAGTACCGACCAGTCGCGGTTGGCTGCAGCATTCTGCTGACGATAATTGGCGGCGCTCAGCGAATCGCGCTGGTTGAAGCTGGCAAAGGCATAGAGCTCAAGGCTGTCGCTGACCGGCACAGCCATGTTGCCGAACAGGATGAAATCGTCCGCCTCGGGATCGCCGAAGCGGAACTCGAGCCGGTCGAAAGTCAGTTCGCGCGGATCCCAGGTGGTCGCGGTCGGGCGGATGTAATTCGGCCGCAGATCAAAGCCCTGGCGGTTGGTATAGCCGCGGTGACGGTATTCGGCGGTCAGGTTGATATAGCCGCCCTCGACCCCGAAGAACGGCAAGCCAATATTGGTGGCGATTGCATAGCTTTCGCCGTCATGGGCCTTGCGCTCACCATCGACCGTAGCCTGGAAATAACGGCTGTCAGTGGTCATCAGCTGCGGCTGGCCGCCCGAAGTTACCAGGCCGGTTACGTTGTCCACCCCGGCAATTGTGGTGTTGTATTTGCCATAGGAGATCGCTGCACGCCCGCCCTCACTGGTGGTCTTGAGCCGGATGTTGATCACCCCGGCGATCGCGTCCGAACCATATTGCGAGGAAGCCCCGTCACGCAGCACTTCGATCCGGTCGATTGCCAGCGCAGGGATCGCGTTCATGTCGACCGCAGCCGAACCGCGCCCGACCGTGCCGTTGATGTTGAGAAGCGCCGAGACATGGCGGCGCTTGCCGTTGACCAGAACCAGTGTCTGGTCAGGTCCAAGCCCGCGCAGCGTTGCAGGGCGCAGCGCATCAGACCCGTCGGCAATTGCCGGCTGCGGAAAATTGAAGCTCGGTACCAGCTTGTTGAGGATCTTGTTGGTTTCGACCTGCCCGCCTTCGGTGATCGCATCGGAGGTCAGCACATCGACCGGAACCGGCGACTTTTCGACCGTGCGGGAAGCGGAGCGCGTACCGGTGACGATGATCGTCGGCGCAGCTTCATCATCGGTCGCAGCATCCTGGGCCTGGGCAGGCATGGCTACGGCGATGGCCGAAAAGCCGCAAAGCAGTGCAAATCGATTGCTGGATCGCATGATAGTACCCCTAATTCTTTTCTGCACGACCGGACTGACCCGGCTTTTTCTGTTCGAAGAGCCAGATTGAATAGTTTCTCTGGCCGTAACAAGGGGGGCAGATACGAATTTCCTCGCTTGTTGCAGTGCGGCAACGCTTTGACGTCAGCGTTGATACTGCGCCTTGCGAGGCCCCAGATAGCCGAACAGGTAGGCACCCACTTTGCGCATCTGGATCTCTTCCGCGCCCTCGGTGATCCGGTAGCGGCGGTGGTGGCGATAGATGTGCTCGAACGGCTTGTGCCGCGAATAGCCGATCCCGCCGTGGACCTGCATTGCCCGGTCGGCAGCTTCGCAGACCAGCCGGTTAGCGTAGTAATTGCACATCGAGATCTTGTCCGAAAGCTTGTGCTCCAGCTCCTTGTGCGGCAGCTGGTCCATCTGCCACGCGGTCTGATAGATGAAGGCGCGCAGCATCTCGCACTGGGTGGCGAGTTCGACCAGCGGGAACTGGATCCCCTGGTTGCGCGCCAGCTCGGCCCCGAAGGGCTTGCGCTCGCGCGCGTATTTGACCGATTCCTCGACGCAAAAGGTCGCCGCTCCCAGCGAGCTGGCGGCCTGGCGAATCCGGTTCTGGTGTACGAAGCTCTGCGCAATGGACAGCCCGCCATCGACCGGGCCGAGCACGGCGCTTTCGGGTACCCAGCAGTTTTCGAAATGCATCCGCGGATGGTCGGTGGGCATGTTGAAGGTCCACATGTATTCATCGACCACCATGCCGGGGGTGTCGATCGGCACCAGGAGACAGGTGATCCCCTTGGCGTCCCCATCCTTGCCAGAAGTGCGGCAGAAGGCGGCGCAGTGGGTCGCGACATGCATGCCGGTTATCCACATCTTGCGCCCGTCAATCCGCCAGCCCGGCACGCCATCGCGGGTCTCGCGCACCGCGCGGGTTTCCATGTGGGTGGCGTCGCTGCCGTGATCGGGCTCGGTCAGGCCAAAGGCCACGCGGCGTTGACGATTAAACCCGCCGAGGATGAATTCCTCTTGCTGCTCGGGTGTGCCGAAATGTTCGAACATCGCGACAAAGGGGAAATTGCCGACAATCGAATGCTCGTTCTGCAAATCGTTGTGCAGGCCCAGGCCTTTGGCGGCAAAGCGGTCGCGGATCACCGCCATCCACAGGTTCGAACCGTCCTTGCCGCCATACTTCTTGGGCGCGGAAAAGCGCCAGTGTCCGGCCTTGTCGGCGCGCAGGCTGGCTTCGCGCAGCAGCATCTCCCATTCGTGGCGCGGCAGGCCTTCATTCTCGAAATCGGTCCGGGCATACTCGCGGCGATGGTCGAAGAAGCGGATGTTGTCATCCTGCTGTTCCAGCGGCTTGATCTCGGCTTCGATGAACTGGTCCAGCTCGGCCAGATAGGCCTCCAGCTCGGGGGCAATCGCAAAGTCCATCTCAGTTCCCTTCCCATTGCGCCCGCGCCAGGGCGAGCGACGGATATTTCGGCATGTCGGCAGTCAATTTGTCGAGCGCCATGCGGCGCAGCGTGGCCAGGATACCCGGCGTGGCGAGACCGACCTTGCCCGAGAGCAGGTCCGCAGCCAGCGCGGCGTCGGTGGCCTGGGGGCGCTGCTCCAGCTCACGCGCGACAATTCCCAGCGCATTGCGCGCGACGGCGAGGTCGAACTTGCCGCGCCCCGAAACCAGGGGTTTGATATCGCTGGCCAGCCATTCGGACACGGCGGTCAGAATTTCGGCCCCGCTGGGCTCACCGGTCCCGCCCGCAAGCGGCGCAGCGGCAGGCGGTAGCGGGCGATTGCGCTCCGCTTCGGGAGCAAGGTCTTCGAGCTGCAACAGCAGGTCGAGCTCCTGCTCGGCGGTCCGCCTGGCCACCACCACGCGCTCAACCGAACGATCGTGCCCGGCGCGCCAGAAACCACCCATCTGCAGGCAGCCGAGCGCCCACCAGAAGGTGCGATAGATCGTCCAGAAGCGGAACCGCGCGGGATCGAATGCTTCACCGCCCGCCTCGCGGTAGGCTTGGGCCAGCTCTTCGATCGAAGTCAGGCCATAGCCTGGCCGGTCAGGCCGCGAAAAGCGCCAGACCGTCATGCAGCCAAAGGCCAGATCCTCGTGCCAATCGCCCAGGTGCGCCAGCTCCCAGTCGAGCACCCCGGTCAGCCGGCCATGTTCGAACATCAGGTTGCCAAGACGAAAGTCGCCGTGGACCAGCCGCGGCTCTACCGGTGGGGGCAAATTGGCCTCAAGCCAGCGCAGCGCCAGCGCCAGCACCGGGCGGTCGCCGCCATATTCGAGGAAACGGCGGCGCAGTTCGGCGAGCGCCGCAGCGGTATCCATCTCTGGCACCGCCAGACCGTCAGCATCGATACGATGAACGGCGACAAGTTCGCGGGCGATATCGCGGATCGTCACAGTGGGATTGGCCTCGGCCAGCATGACGTTTGGATCGGGCGAACCAGCGATGCAGCGCATCACATAGCCAGAGCCAATGTCGTCCGCCGGTTCGAGTTCGACCAGCACTTCGGGCGCCATCACCCCTGCCGCCCGCGCCGCGCGGATCAGCGCGGCCTCGCCAGAGTGATCCATCGGCCGTCCGGCCATCATTTCCAGCGAAGGCGCGCGGCGCAGAACGCAAGTCTCCGCCCCGGCCGTGAAGCGCCAGCTTTCCATATTGGCTCCGCCCGACAGGCGCTCAAGCGCCTCAGGCGCTGGCAGGCCGATCCGCGCCAGCGCCGTGGCAAGGCCTTCAGGCAGCGAAGCGCTCAACTCTCTCTCCCAGCGGCCGTCATGACCGGTACCCGGCGAAAGTTAATCGTGCGATTAAACGAGTCAAGCAGACAAAAGAAAAGGGGCGCGAAGGCAAAGCCCTCGCGCCCCGATCCGTTTGCCCGAAGGCGAAGATTACATCTTCTTCGCAGCTTCTTCGGCAACCTTGGCGGCTTCGTCAGCAGCGCCTTCGGCAGCAGCAGCGCCTTCGGCAGCAGCAGTCGAAACGGCGGCAGCGCCTTCAGCAGCGGCACCCTTGACGGCGTCGGCAGCTTCAGCACCGGCCGAAGCGGCGTCGGTGGCAACGTCGCTGGCAGCTTCCGAAACAGTGGCGGCGGCGTCTTCCTTGGCTTCCTGCGAGCAGGCCGACAGGGTCAGAGCAGCACCGGCAACGGCGGCGGCGAGAACGATCTTGCGCATGTATGGTATTCCTTAACAGCGAGTGGACCACGCACGACCGCTTTTGCCAATTTCGACGCGAGCGACCGCACGGAAAGCCTACCGATGCGGTAGACTTCGCGGCGTGATTTAGTGGCCTTCGCTCCCCTATGCAAGAGATTGCTGAAGGTGCGATTCAAGGTGCCGTATTTCCGCCACTTTTGACCTATTCCACTGGTTCCTGACAGGCTTGTGACAGGCGCCGCGGCTCAAATTGTGGAGGTGATTCGCAACAAATCAACGGCCTCTTACCCAATGGATCGCGGCCTGCTAGGCATGGCATATGGAGCCCAAACAGCATCTCTATCTGGTCGACGGATCGGCCTATATCTTCCGCGCCTATCACCGGCTGCCGCCGCTGACCAATCCGCAAGGCACTCCGGTCGGCGCGGTCTATGGTTATACCACGATGCTATGGAAGCTGGCTGATGACCTCAACAAGGCCGACGGACCGACCCATCTTGCGGTGATCCTCGACGCCAGCGGAAAGAGCTTCCGCAACGATATCTACCCGGAATACAAGGCCAACCGGCCCCCGCCACCAGAAGATTTGAAACCGCAGTTCCCGCTGATCCGCGATGCCACCCGCGCCTTCAGCCTGCCTTGCATCGAAGAAATGGGGCTGGAAGCGGATGACCTGATCGCTTCTTATGCCCGCGCCGCAGCCGAGCGCGGCTGGGACGTAACGATTGTTTCATCTGACAAAGACCTGATGCAGTTGGTCGGTCCCTGCGGGGAAGGCCGGATCGACATGCTCGATACGATGAAGAACGTCCGAATCGGCATTCCCGAGGTTGAGGAAAAGTTCGGCGTAGCGCCGAATCTGGTCGGCGATGTTCTGGCGCTGATGGGCGATTCGGTCGACAATGTTCCCGGCATCCGCGGGATCGGCCCGAAAACCGCGACCAAGCTGATCCAGGACCATGGCAATCTTGAAGCCGCGCTGGCCGCCGCGAGCGAGATGAAGGCCAGCAAGCTGCGGGACAACCTGATCGAGCATGCCGATATGGCCCGGCTCTCGCGGGTGCTGGTGCAGCTCAAGGAAGATTGTCCGCTGCCGATGGCGCTCGACGATTTCAAACTGGGCGAAATTCCGCCCGATCCGCTGGCGGTTTTCCTGCAAGAGCACGGCTTCAATTCGCTGCTCAAACGCTTGGGCGAAGGGCGCGGCAGCCCGGAGCGCAAGACCCAGCTCCATCCCGAAAAGGCGGTCACTTCAGGGGCCGGGACCAGTATCGGAAGCGACCGACAGCCGCTCCCCGCCCTGCCCGCGATCGACCGCGCGGCTTATGCCTGCGTCCAGGACGAAGCGGCGCTGCAAGCCTGGGTCGACCGGGCGATGGCCGCGCACGTGGTCGCTTTCGACACCGAAACCAGCGCGCTCGATGCGATGCGCGCCGACCTTACCGGGATCAGCCTTGCGCTCGGGCCGGGCGATGCCTGCTATATCCCGCTCGGCCATGGTGGAAGCGACATGTTTGCCGAACGCCCGCCGCAGGTCGAAATGGCCCGCGCCCTGGCGATCCTCAAACCGCTGCTGGAGAGTGACGCGGTGCTTAAGATCGGCCAGAATGCCAAGTACGATCTCAATGTTTTGGCCCGCTACGGCGTGGCGGTCGGCCCGATCGACGATACCATGGTGATGAGCTTCGATCTTGATGCCGGACGCTCAATCGACGGAATTGGCGGCGGGCACGGGATGGACGAACTTTCGACCCGTCACCTCGGCCATTCCACGCTGTCTTTCAAGGACATCTGCGGCACCGGCAAGAAGGCAATTCCGTTCGGCGAAGTGCCGCTGGACCGCGCCACCGAATATGCTGCCGAGGACGCCGAAGTAACCTGGCGGCTGCACCGCCTGCTCAAGCCGCGGCTCGCCGAAGAACACGCGACCCGCGTCTATGAACGTGTGGACCGGCCGCTGGTGCCGGTGGTGGCGCAGATGGAGCGCCACGGGATCAAGGTTGACCGCGAACGGCTGGCTGGGCTTTCGGCCACTTTCGCCGAAGAGATCGGCAAGCTGGAGCTTGAGATCCACGCCATGGCCGGTCAGCCCTTCACCATCGGCAGCCCCAAGCAGCTGGGCGATATCCTGTTCGACAAGCTGGGCTACAAGGGCGGCAAGAAGGGCAAAACCGGGCAGTACTCGACCGACCAGTCGGTGCTCGAACGGCTCGACGGTGAAGGCGCACCGGTGGCCAGCAAGGTGCTCGAATGGCGCCAGCTGTCCAAACTGCGTTCGACCTATACCGAGGCCTTGCAGGAAGCGATCAACCCTGAGACCGGTCGGGTCCACACCAGCTACTCCTTGGTCGGCGCGCAAACCGGGCGGCTCAGCTCGACCGAGCCCAACCTGCAGAACATCCCGATCCGCACCGAGATTGGCCGCCAGATCCGCGAGGCCTTCGTGGCAGAGCCCGGCAATGTCCTGCTCGCCGCAGACTATAGCCAGATCGAGCTGCGCCTGGCCGCACACATGGCCGATGTGCCGGCGCTGAAAGAGGCCTTCGCCGCCGGGGAAGACATTCACGCCCGCACCGCGCAAGAAATGTTCGGAGAGGTCAATCGCGACACCCGCGGCCGGGCCAAGACGGTCAACTTCGCGATCCTCTACGGGATCAGCCGCTGGGGGCTGGCCGGGCGGCTGGGCATCACGTCCGAAGAAGCGCAGGCCACGATCGATCTCTATTTCCAGCGCTTCCCGGGGATCCAGCGCTACATCCACGAGACCCTGGCCTCGGTCCGCGACAAGGGCTTTTCGGAGACCCTGTTCGGACGGAAATGCTGGTTCCCGCGGATCGGCTCATCCAATCAGAACGAGCGCTCCGGGTCTGAGCGGGCAGCGATCAACGCGCCGATCCAGGGGACCAGCGCCGATATCATCAAGCGCGCCATGGTGCGGATGATGCCCGCGCTCGAGGCAGCCGGGCTGGGCCATGTCCGGATGCTGCTGCAGGTCCACGACGAACTGGTATTCGAACTGCCCGAAGCCGATGTTGCGGCTGCGAGCGAGGTGATCCGCGCTGTGATGGCCGGGGCGGCGGAACCTTCGGTCAGGCTGACCGTGCCGCTGGGCGTCGAGATCGGAACCGGTCCCAGCTGGGGTGCGGCGCATTGATGACGGGGGACCAGCCATGACTCCGGCGTCCGCAGCGACCGAGACCCTGATAGACTGGTCGGCGGCACTGACCGGCGCGGCGATTCACGCAGCCATCGCAGTCGGCATTGCTCTGGCGCTGCATTTCGCGCTGTTCGCCGTCCTGAAACGCGCCGCCCGCCTTTCCGACTCGCAATCGGACGATCTCGTCTTCGCGCGGATCTACCAGCCGATCCGTTTTGCCATGGCTGCAATCGCGATCTCGCTGGCCGCCGAAGGCAATGCGCTGATTGCCAGCGTCTGGGACGTGGCCGGACGGTTCGTCGAACCCGCCCTGCTGGGCTGGGTGCTGTTCGCGCTGATCAAGGCTTTTGCGCAGATCATGCAGCTGCGGACCGAAGCCTATCAGGACGAGGTGGCATCGCGCAGCCGCCGCACCCGGATCGCGATCTTCTCGCGCATGGCGGGTTTCGTGATCATCTTTGTGACGGTGGCACTGGTGCTGTTCGGAATTCCTGCGGTGCGCAATATCGGCACCACCCTGCTCGCCTCGGCCGGGATCGCGACCCTGGCAGTTGGCGCAGCGGCACAGCCAGCGCTCAAGTCGCTGATCGCCGGCATCCAGATCGCGCTGACCGAACCAATCCGGATCGGCGATTTCGTGGTGATCGATGGTGAGAGCGGCCGGATCGAGGATATCCGTCTCAGCTTCGTGATGCTCCGCACCGGCGACGAGCGCCGGATCATAATCCCGACCGCCAAGTTCCTCGATGGCAGCTTCCAGAACTGGACCCGGGTCGGTGGCGGGATCACCGGGTCGGTGGTGCTGCCGATCAAGCCGGGCAGTGCGATTCAGCCGATCCGCGACGCCTATACCGCGCTGCTTGCCGCCAACCCCGATTGGGACCAGCGCACCGGCGCGCTGCATGTGTCCGAAGTGCGGGTCGGCTCAATCGATCTCAATCTGGTGATGAGCGCGCCGGGGCCAACCTCGCTCGCCCGACTGCGCCCGGCAGTCCGCGAAGCCATGCTTGAATGGCTTCGCGAACACATGCCCGAGGCGCTTTGCGACGAAGTCTGATTTCGCCTCGGGCGCGGATTAGCTGTGTTTCTTGTCGCGGGTCGAGCTGACCATCCCCGGTGCCAGGAAGCCAAGCGGCGTGGGATTGATCGCGGCGGCCCGTTTTTTCAGCTCACCTTTCATCTTGGTATACTCAGCTTCCATTTCGGGCGTCACGGTCGCACGCGAATCGGCCAGGGCCTGTTTGAAGTCTTCGGCCGTCACCGACTTGACCTTGGCCCCGCGCGAACGGATCGCATTCATCCCGGCGCGGCGGGTCAGGTCTTCCAGGTCAGCCCCGGTGAAGCGCTCCGCTTCATGCGCGATCGCCCCCAGATCGACATCCTTGGCGAGCGGCATGCCCTTGGTGTGGATCTTGAGGATGTGCGCGCGACCCTTGGCATCGGGTGTGCCGACATAGACCAGCTCGTCCAGCCGACCCGGGCGCAACAACGCCGGATCGATCAGGCCCGGGCGGTTGGTCGCGCCAACCACAACGATCGATGACAGCTCTTCCATCCCGTCCATTTCAGCCAGGATCGTATTGACCACCCGCGCGGTGACCTGCGGCTCGTTCCCGCCGGTACCACGGGCCGGAACCAGACTGTCGATCTCGTCAATAAAAACCACGCAGGGCGCGACCTGGCGGGCGCGGGCAAACAGCCGGCTGATCTGTTGCTCGCTTTCGCCGTACCATTTGGATAGCAGGTCGCTCGACTTGATCGAGATGAAATTGGCTTCGCTTTCCTTGGCTACCGCCTTGGCCAGCAGGGTCTTGCCGGTTCCGGGCGGGCCATAGAGCAGAAAGCCCTTGGCCGGACGGATCCCCAGACGGCGGAAGGCGTCGGGGTTCTTCAGCGGCAGCTCGATCCCTTCTTTCAGCTTGTCCTGCGCCTCGTCGGCCCCGCCGATATCGGCCCAGCCGATGTTCGGCACCTGGACCATCACTTCGCGCATCGCTGAAGGCTGGACCCGCTTTAGCGCAGAGAGGAAATCGTCGCGGGTTACGGTCAGGTTCTCGAGCACCTCTGCCGGGATGGTCTGCGCTTCAAGATCGAGCTGCGGCATGATCCGCCGCACCGCGTCCATCGCCGCCTCGCGTGCCAGGGCGCCCAGATCGGCTCCGACAAAGCCGTGGGTCGTGCGCGCCAGCTCATCGAGGTTGACCCCTTGAGCCAGCGGCATGCCGCGGGTGTGAATCCCCAGAATCTCGCGCCGGCCACTTTCGTCCGGCACGCCGACCACGATCTCGCGGTCGAAGCGGCCGGGGCGGCGCAGTGCCTCATCGATCGCATCGGGGCGATTGGTCGCCGCGATCACCACGATGTTGGAGCCGGTATTGAGGCCATCCATCAACGTCAGTAGCTGCGCAACCAGCCGCTTTTCTGCCTCACCTGGCGTTCCCGAGCGCTTGGGCGCGATCGAATCGATCTCGTCGATGAAGACAATCGAAGGCGAGGCCTTGGCTGCTTCCTCGAACACATCGCGCAGGCGCTTTTCGCTTTCGCCATAGGCGCTGCCCATGATCTCGGGCCCGTTGATGGTGAAAAAGCTGGCTTCACTTTCGTTGGCGACGGCGCGGGCCAGGCGGGTCTTGCCGGTTCCCGGCGGGCCATGCAGCAACACGCCCTTGGGCGGATCGACACCAAGGCGGATGAACAGTTCAGGATAACGCAGCGGCAGTTCGACCATTTCGCGCAGCTGACGGATCGTATCGCCCATCCCGCCGACGTCGTCGTAGTTGACATCACCGCGATGGCTGCGCGCTTCCTCAAACGCCTCGCGCAGCTCAACTTCAGTATTTTCGTCGATGTGGACGATGCCCTTGGGCACGGTCGCAACCACGGTCAGGCGAATCTGGGTCAGGGCAAAGGCCGGAGCGTTGAACATCCGCGCGACCTGCGGCGGCATGTCGCGGACTTGCTGCTGCCCGGTCGTGGCGACGATATCGCCCGCCACCAGCGCCCGGCCGAAGAAATTGCGTTTCAGCGCCTGGCCCGGTCCCTGCAGTCGCATTTCGCGCTGGGCCGGAGCGAACACCACCCGCGTCGCCGGCTTGCTATCGGCCTTGCGAACCTGAACATGATCGCCCGAACCGGCTTCGGCATTAGCCCGCTGCAACCCGTCAAGCCGAATCACTTCCAGCCCCTCATCTTCGGGATAGGCAGCCTGGACCCGCGCCGCAGTGGTGCGCTTGCCCTCGATCTCGACCATATCGCCTTCGGTCACGCCGAGCTTTGAAAAGGCAGATTTGGGCAGCCGGGCAAAGCCGTTGCCGCTTTCCTCCTGCCGCGCCGCGGCGACCTGGAGTTTGACTGTGGTGGCGGGGGTATCGGCCATCTGCGTTCCAATCCGGCTGTCTGAATGCCAAAGCTAGGAACTGGTTGCAGCAATTGCAATTCCGGCGGCGCTGACGAAGCGTGCCGGGCCACTGGTGAACAAAAAAAGGGCCCGGACGTTGCCGTCCGGGCCTTGGGAAGTTTTGGGAGAGGATGCCTGAAAGGCAGGCTCTAAATGGTGCAGCCCCATTTTTTGTGCAAGTGCGAAAAGATCATTTATTGTTGCGTAATTTGCAAGTGCCGTTCATTTCGGCGCAATATGTCTGATTTTGCTGCGGCTTCCGTAAGGGAAAGAAGATCAGACCTGCACTTTCGGGAAGGCTTCAAGCTGCCTGATACCGCAGTGCGATATCGCACTGCGGTATCGATTGCGGCGACCCGCCTCGCTCAGTGCGCCATCAGCAGCGCCGGACCGACCGGATCCTCAAGGAAATAGCGCGAAACCCCGCCGAACATGAATTCGCGCAGACGGCTGTGCCCAAAAGCACCCATCACCAGCAGCTGCCCACCCAGTCGGCCCACCTCGGCGGCCAGAGTTTCCTCGACCGAGTTGCCTTTGGTCAGTTCGTGCAATTCAGCCTTGATTTCATGCCGCGAAAGATAACGCAGCGCATCGGTTGGCGGGAAGCCGTGCGGTTTGTCGGTGAGCACGGTCAACACATGGACATCCGGGCAACCCCACAACAGTCCGGTCGATCCACGCAGTGCCGCCGCCGCTTCATCGCTGCCGTCCCAGGCAATGCAGGCGCTTTTCAGCGGCAGGCCAAGCCGGCGATCGGCCGGCAGAATGAGCACCGGGCACCTGGCTTCGACAGCAAGATCGCCGGCATAGCCACAATCACGCGAAACCACCGCGATATCGGCCAGCCGCGCAGCCGCAATCATCGCCTCGAGCGGCTGAGCTTCGAATTGGACAACGTCGAAAGGCACATCGTCATCCGCCAGGCGGCCGGCAAATGCAGCGGCCAACGCATCGTCGGCAGCGATCGCAGCATCAAGCGCTTCGCGCGCGACAAAGGCCCCGCCATAGGGATCGACCGTGACGAACTGGTCGACCGGGGTATCGATCGCCAAGGTAACGTGACCTTCGTGAGCCCGGGCTAGATCCATCGCGGTATCGAGCCGCGCGGCCATCCCCTTGTCGCGGCCAGTCTGAACAAGAATGGAGCGCATGGTTCCTCTCCTTTCGCTAAGCTTGTTATAGGCCCGTGACTGCAGGCTACCATGACCTGCATCAAATCTTGGAGGTCTTGCGCAGGACCAGCCAATCGGCCAGTGCCATTGGGCAAGCGGGGAGGAACGTGTGACGACATCGCGGTTCGAGGCAGTGATTTTCGATTTCGGCGGCGTGATCACCGCCTCGCCGTTCGAGGCGTTCAACCTGTTGGAGGAAGAACGCGGACTGCCGCGCGATTTCATCCGCCAGGTCAATGCCGCCAATCCTCACGGAAACGCCTGGGCCAGGTTTGAACGCGCTGAAATCGACGGGCGAACCTTCGACGTCTTGTTCGAAGCCGAGGCCGAAGAGTTGGGCCACCGCCTTGAAGGCCGCGCCGTTCTGGCGGTGCTGTCTGGCGCGATCCGCCCGGCAATGGTCAGCGCGCTCGATCAGCTGGCCGAAGCCGGATATCGTCTGGCCTGTATCACCAACAATGTTCCCACCGGCCATGGCGCCGGGATGGCCCGAAGCGGCGACAGCAAGGATGCCTACGAACAGGTCTTTGCCCGGTTTGAGCATGTGATCGAAAGCAGCAAGGCCGGGGTGCGCAAGCCTGACCCCCGGATCTACCAGATGATGTGTGAACGGCTCGGGCTGGAACCGGCGCAATGCATCTACCTCGATGACCTGGGGATCAACTGCAAGCCAGCCGCGCAGCTGGGCATGGCCGCGATCAAGGTAGTGAGCGGCGAGCAGGCCCTGGCCGAGCTTTCGGCCTTGGTCGGGCTCGATCTTGGATAAGGTGTTGCATTTGCCGCAAGCGTGAGGGCAATTCTTGCAATTGCACAGGGCGCGGCGCCCCCTTAGCGCCGTCTGATTCGTTTTGCGGGGAGCAGAGATGGCCCAGAAGATTTATCCCAATGCCGCATCGGCGCTCGACGGCGTGCTGCGTGATGGCATGCTGATCGCCAGCGGGGGCTTTGGCCTGTGCGGTATTCCCGACCGGCTGCTCGACGCAATCCGCGATTCGGGCGTGAAAGACCTGACCTTCGTCTCCAACAATGCCGGGATCGACGGCGAAGGGATCGGCAAGCTGCTGCGCACGCGGCAGGTCAAGAAGATGATCTCCAGCTATGTCGGTGAGAACAAGGAGTTCGAACGCCAGTACCTGTCGGGTGAGCTGGAGGTGGAATTCTGCCCGCAAGGTACCCTGGCCGAACGGATGCGCGCCGGCGGCGCCGGCATTCCCGGCTTCTACACCAAGACCGGCGTCGGCACCCTGGTGGCCGAGGGCAAGGAATCGAAAGAATTCGGCGGTGAGGAATATATCCTTGAAGAGGGGATCTTTGCCGACCTGGCGCTGGTCAAGGCGTGGAAGGCCGACACCACCGGCAACGTCGTGTTCCGCAAGACCGCGCGCAATTTTAACGTGCCGGCGGCGACCTGCGGCAAGGTCTGTGTGGTCGAGGTGGAAGAAATCGTCGAACCAGGCCAGCTCGATGCTGATGCGATCCACTTGCCCGGCGTCTATGTCCACCGGCTGATCGATGGCAACCCTTACGAAAAGAAGATCGAATTCCGCACCACTCGCACCACGGATGTCGGCTGATGTTTGGACGAAAAGCGTCGGGCTTGGCCGGGGAAATCGATGTAAGCGGAATCCATGGCCTTGAGAGCGCGAAGGAATTCCTTCGGATGTGGAAACCTTTGGATGGTGGAGCGATATGCTTCGTTCAGCCAGAGAACTTGACAGCCGACCCGTTCGTATTTGGCATGATGATGGTAGATGCCGTCAAACATGCTGCTCGGGCTTGGTCGCAGGCAGTCAACATATCGGAAGAGGCCGCCCTCGCCCGCATCTTCGAAGGGTTTGACGCGGAGCGCGCAATGCCCACCACTGACATCGAACAACTAGACTGATCGGCCTGGAAATGACCCAACATGACCATATCGCCAAGGGCTGGAGCCGCGACCAGATGGCTGCCCGCGCCGCGCAGGAGCTGCGCGACGGTTACTATGTGAACCTGGGGATCGGCATCCCGACCTTGGTCGCCAACCACGTGCCTGCGGGCATGACCGTGACCTTGCAAAGCGAAAACGGCATGCTGGGAATTGGTCCGTTCCCGACCGAGGACGAGATCGACGCCGATCTGATCAACGCCGGCAAGCAGACCATCAGCGAACTGCCGCATTCGGCCTATTTCGACAGCGCGACCAGCTTTGCGATGATCCGCGGCGGCAAGATCGACCTGACCGTGCTGGGCGGCATGGAAGTCAGCGAGGGTGGTGACATCGCCAACTGGATGGTGCCCGGCAAGATGATCAAGGGCATGGGCGGGGCGATGGACCTGGTCGCCGGGGTCAAGAAGATCATCGTGGTGATGGAACACTGCGCCAAGGACGGCAGCCCGAAATTCATCCCCGCCTGCACCTTGCCGCTGACCGGCAGGAACGTGGTCGACATGATCATCACCGATCTCGCCGTGTTCCAGCGGCCGGATCACCAGAGCCCGTTCAAGCTGATCGAGCTGGCACCCGGCGTCAGCGCCGAAGAGGTCGCCGCCCGCACCACAGCGCATTATCTTGGCTAAGATCGCAGCCAACCCAGGCTCCCCCTGGCTGGTGGCCGGGGCCTGGCTATCGTTCGCAGCCTCTGCGCTGCACATTGGCTGCATACTGGGCGGCCCCGACTGGTACCGGTTCTTCGGCGCGGGTGAGGACATGGCCCGTGCGGCTGAACGCGGTGAGTGGTTCCCTGCCCTGCTGACACTTGGGATCGCTGCGGTGCTGGCACTGTGGGGAGCTTTCGCCCTGTCGGGGGCCGGACGGATTGTGCGGCTTCCGCTCACAACATTCTGCCTGGTGGGCATCACAGCTGTCTATCTGCTGCGAGGACTGATCCTGATTCCCATTGCGCTGCGACGCCCTGAACTGGTCGATGCTTTCGCGCTCTGGTCATCGCTCATTGTTCTGGCCTATGGTTTGGTCCACGCGGTCGGCCTCACCCGGGCCTGGCCAGCCCTGCGCGCCCGCGCCTGACCACCCAAGGAGCAAGTCCTGATGACGATCCGAGTCCACCACCTGCAGATTTCACGCTCGACCCGGATCATCTGGCTGATGGAAGAGCTGGGCCTGCCTTACGATCTGGTCCAGCACGTCCGCGGCGCCGATTTCCGCTCGCCGCCCTCGCTTTACGACGTTCACCCGCTGGGCAAGGCTCCGGCGGTCGAAGTCGATGGCCGGGTGATGGTCGAAAGCTCGGCGATCATCGAATATATCGTTGACCGGCACGGCGGCGGCAAGCTGCTGCCGCCTGATAGTGGCCGCACCGAATACCTCGAATGGCTGCACTTCGCCGAAGGCACGCTCGGCATGCCGATGCTGATGCGGCTGCTGGGCCCCCGGCTGGGCCTGCCCGATGGCGCTCTGGCCTGGATGGACGCCGAACTGAAGAAGCAGCTCGACTGGGTCGAAAGCCAGCTGGAGGGCAAGAGCTTTCTCTGCGGTGAGACCTTCACCGGGGCCGACATCAACCTCGAATACCTGCTCGAGCACGCCGACACCCTGGGCCAGGTCGCGCCGCGGCCAAACCTGTCGCGCTATCTCGCCGCGCTCAAGGCCCGCCCGGCCTATATCAAGGCGATCGAACTGGGCGGCCCGATCACGCTGCCGCAGGGGTAAGGGCGATGCACAACAAGGTTTGCGAGCTGACCGGCTGCGAGTTTCCGCTGTTCGCGTTCAGCCATTGCCGAGACGTGGTCGTGGCAGTCAGCAAGGCCGGCGGATTCGGGGTGCTGGGGGCGACCCGCTTTACGCCCGACCAGCTGGAAGAAGAACTCGCCTGGATCGACGAACACATCGACGGCGCGCCATACGGCGTTGACGTGCTGGTGCCCGAAGTGGTCGATCCGCGCGTCGCCGACTTTGCCAGCAATGCCGAGCGTGCCGATGCGATCTCTGACGAGCACAAGCGCTTCACCGCGGGATTGCTCGGCCAGTACGGCCTCGACGTATCGACCGATCAGGTGGTCCATTACGAAGGCCGCGCCGGGATCACGCCGGAAAACGGCTATGCCCAGATGGAAGTGGCCTTCCGCCACCCGATCAAGCTGATCGCCAATGCGCTGGGCATCGCTCCGGCGCGGATGATCGAAGAAGGCAAGCGGCGCGGCGTGCCGGTCGCCGCGCTGGTCGGGGCCAAGGAACACGCACTGCGCCAGGCTGCCGCTGGGGTCGACATCATCGTCGCCCAGGGCGGGGAGGCCGGCGGGCATTGCGGCGAAGTATCGACCCTGGTGCTGATCCCCGAAGTGGTTCGCGCGCTCAAGGCCGCCGGACAGGACATTCCCGTGCTGGCCGCAGGCGGGATCATGACCGGGGCGCAGATGGCAGCGATGATGGCGGCGGGCGCGCAGGGCGCCTGGACCGGATCGGTCTGGCTCGCCACCACCGAGGCGGAAACCAGCGAAGCCTTCCGCGACAAGATGATCTCCGCGCGCAGCCGCGACACGGTGCGCAGCCGCAGCCGCACCGGCAAGCCCGCCCGCCAGCTCAAGACCGCCTGGCATGAAGCCTGGGACGGCGCGGGCAGCCCCGGCACCTTGCCGATGCCGCTGATGGGCATGGTTTCCGAGCCCAGCTTCCAGAAGATCGAAAAGGCCGTGCTCGGCGGGAACGAACAGGCCCGCGAACTCGTTTCCTACTTCGTTGGCCAAGGGGTTGGCCTGGTCGACCAGGTTCGCAGCGCCAAAGGCGTCGTGCAGGAATTCCGTGAGGAGTTTGCCGAGGCCGTGCTAGGGCTGACCGCCATGCTGGAGTAGCGTATTTATGATCGGGTCCCGCTTTCGCGAACGCTATCTCGATGTGCTGGCCTCGATCTATCTCTACAACGAGCACCGCGGCTATACCTCGCTTGACCGGGTGCTCGATGCGGTGCGCCAGCGCTGCCCCGACGATGCCGAGTTCCAGGCCGAGATCGCCAAGCACCGCGCCGACGAGGAAAAGCACTACCGGATGTTCCGCCGCTGGTTCGAACGCCAAGGACGGATGCCGCTGCAGGTCGATTCGGGGGTCGGGCATATCGACCGGTTCATCCATTGGATTTTCCGCTGCTCGATCGAAGAGCTTGATACGTCCGAGATCGTCGGCAGCGAGGACGATTTCGAGCGGCTGTGCCGGGTGATCATGCTGACTGAACAGCGCGGCTATGCCCAGGTTGGCATCATCCTTAAAAACAGGCTGATCATGTCCGACCCGGTGATGAAGCGGATTTTCGAGATCGTCCACAAGGACGAGCCCGACCATTTTCTGCCCTACCAGCGCTGGCTCGAACGCCAGGGCCGCGCCACCGCGAAGTGGAACGAACGCGCAGCGGACTGGTGCATCCACAAGATCCTGATGCTAGCCAAACTGCCCGCCCTGTTCCTCGACGCCGGACGCCCCCGGTTGCAGCGCTGGCCGGATGAGGGCGACGCCATCACCGCACATTGACGCAGCATGCAGCCTAGCTAGGCTGGCGCAATGACCTACACCCTGATCACCGCCAACCGGAACTATTCGAGCTGGAGCCTGCGTTCCTGGCTGCTGATGAAAGCGCTGGGGATTGCCTTCGAGGACCGGCTGGAGCCCTTCGCCAAGCCCGACAATTATGAGGATTTCCGCAAGTTCTCGCCGACCGGGCAAGTGCCGCTGCTGATCGAGGGCGCGCGGCTGATTCCAGACTCATTGGGGATCACGCTTTACCTTGCTGACCGGCATGACGGGGTCTGGCCGGCAGACGAGGAAGCGCGGATCTTTGCCCAAGGCGCGGTCGCGGAAATGCACGGCGGGTTCGGACACCTGCGCAACGATTGCACGATGAACGTCGGGGTGCGCGTTACCCCCAAGCCGATGAGCGAAGGCCTGAAGCGCAATGTTCAGCGCGTGCGCGAGATTTTCGAAACCGGGCTGGAGCGGTTCGGTGGCCCGTGGCTGGCCGGAGCGGAATTCTCAGCCGTCGACGCGTTCTTCGCGCCGGTCGCCTTCCGGATCCGCACCTATGGCCTCGATGTCGGCAAGGGACAGGCCTGGGTCGATCATGTCCTGGCTCACCCCGCGATGCTGGAATGGGAGGCGGCGGCCCTGGCCGAAGACTGGCGCGAGGAAGCGCACGAGGCCGAACTGGTCGCGGCGGGCGTGATTACGGCGGACTATCGGCAGACGTCATCCCGGGCTTGACCCGGGATCGCTGGCAACTTTGCCGCGATCTTGCTGCGCAGCTGCCGGCGATCCCCGCTTTCGCGGGGATGACGGACTAAGCCAGCGCCGTCTTCAGATCCTCAACCAGATCGAGCCGTTCCCACGGAAACAGATCGCCTTCCGGCTTGCGGCCAAAGTGGCCATAGGCAGCGGTCGGCTTGTAGATCGGCTTGTTGAGGCCGAGGTGGGTGCGGATCGCGCGCGGGGTCAGGCCGCCCAACTTGGGCAAGGACAGAATTGCCTGTTCGATCTTGTCATCACCAACAGAGCCGGTCTCATGGGTATCAACATAGAGCGACAGCGGCTTGGAGACGCCGATGGCATAGGCCAGCTGGATCGTGCAGCGCGTCGCCAGGCCTGCGGCGACCACGTTCTTGGCAAGGTAGCGGGTGATATAGGCGGCCGAGCGATCAACCTTGGTCGGATCCTTGCCGCTGAACGCGCCGCCGCCATGCGGGGCCGCGCCGCCATAGGTATCGACGATGATCTTGCGACCGGTCAGGCCGGCATCGCCGTCCGGGCCGCCGATTTCAAAGCTGCCGGTGGGATTGATGAAATATTCGGTTTCGCGTAGCAGCACTGGCGGGATCACTTCGGCCACAATCCGCTTCACATAGGCGTGGAGCTCGGCTTCGTTGTCGCCCTCGTCATAGCCAGGGGCGTGCTGGGTTGAGACCACGACAGCGGTCGCGGCGACCGGCAGGCTGCCTTCATAGCGAAGCGTGACCTGGCTCTTGGCGTCAGGTTCAAGGAACGGGGCGGCGCCCGAATGGCGGTCGGCGGCCATCCGCTCCAGGATCTTGTGGCTGTAATAGAGCGTGGCGGGCATCAGATCGGGAGTTTCGTCGGTGGCGTAACCGAACATGATCCCCTGATCGCCTGCGCCTTCGTCCTTGTTGTCCGAAGCATCAACGCCTTGCGCGATGTGCGCGGACTGGCCGTGCAGGCGGTTGATGAATTCGAACTGCTCCCAGTGGAAGCCGTCCTGCGCATAGCCGATCTCGCGCACGGTTTTGCGCACGGTTGCCTCAATCTCTTCCTGCGCGCCGGGGGCCCATTCGCCGTTCTCGAACACGCCCTTGCAGCGGATTTCACCGGCGAGAACCACCAGCTGGGTGGTGGTCAGCGTTTCGCAGGCGATCCGGGCTTCGGGGTCCTTGGACAAGAACAGGTCAACGATGGCGTCGGAAATCTGATCCGAAACCTTGTCGGGATGGCCTTCGGAGACAGATTCGGAGGTAAAGAGATAGTCGCTGCGCATTTCGGTTCCGATATAAAGAAAGCTTTATGTGATACTTGCTCTAGCTCCGCCGAAGGCGTCGCGCAACAAGGCAAAGGCCAAGAAGAAGTATCGCCCAGCCAAGCGAAAGCGGATTGCCCAGCCGGGCAAACAGCGTCGGCGCCTCGGCGGGCGGGATCAGCCCGTCCCGGCGCTGAGCTACCCGAAGCGGGATCATCTCGCGGACTACGCCCCGCGCATCAATCACCGCGCTGATCCCGGTGGTGGTTGAACGCAACACCGGCAGCCCTTCCTCGATCGCGCGGAGTCGGGCCTGGGCGAGGTGCTGGGGCGGGCCCCAATCGCCGTACCAACCGTCATTTGATGGGTTGAAAATGAAATCGGGCCTCTTGCCGGGCTCAGTAACAGCGCCCGGGAAAATGATCTCGTAGCACAGTTGCATCCCGGCCCGGCCGTGCACGCCAAGGTCAATTGTGCGCGGACCGGGGCCAGGCCAGAACTCGATGTCGCCCGGCACCAGCCGGTCAAGACCGAGCGGCTGGAGCAACCATTTCATCGGCACATATTCGCCGTAAGGCACCAGGTGCGACTTGCTGTAGGCCGCGCGAATCGTGCCCCTCTCATCGATCACCGTGATCCCGGCGCGCGCGCCGATCACCTGCCCGTCCCGCACTTCCAGGCGGTCATTTCCGGTCAGCAAGATGGAGCCGGGGCCAAGCAGTCGTCCGATCCGTTCCCGCGATTGCGCCGGGCTGCGGCCATAGGTCGTTGCGTCGTAATAGGCCTGCGGATAGCCGGGCAAAAGGTAATCGGGTAGCGCCGATTCGGGCCACAGCACCAGCCGGGTCTGGCCGGGCCGGTCTGCCCGGCTGAGGCCCATACCGCGCTGGAACATCGCCTCGTAGCGGGAGGGATCGTGCAGCTCTTCCTGCCGGGCATCGGGCTGGACCAAGGTATAAGCCAAGGCTCCCTCCTGCTGCTCTCCTGCGGTGGGGAGCAGCATCAGCGCTGCCGGTCCAAACAGCAGCACGGCGCCGCGCCAATCGATCTTTTGGCGCAGCGCGGCGATGAGCCAGGCCCCGGCCAACAGAATCACCAAACCCGACACGGCATAGGTGCCAAGCCAGCGCCCGAGGATCGAAAGCCCGGGATCGGCGTACGATTGCAGCGTCATCGCTGCCAGCGGATTCCAGGGGAATCCGGTGAAGACCCAGCCGCGCAGCCATTCACCAACGATCCAGCATCCGGCAAAGGCCAGAACCAGAACCGGGCGGTTGCTTCCGCCAAACGTCCTTGCGGCCAGTGAGGTCAGGGCCGGCCAGATGGCAAGGTAGGCGGAAAGCCCGGCGACAGCGATCCAGCCCAG
Organism: uncultured Novosphingobium sp.; assembly: GCA_964582485.1. GTDB lineage: Bacteria > Pseudomonadota > Alphaproteobacteria > Sphingomonadales > Sphingomonadaceae > Novosphingobium. The sequence continues at coordinate 2,269 of CAZOSI010000027.1, read as the reverse complement.
CCAGGCCGGCATATCCGCCTGATAGCCAAAGGCGATCGCGATCCAGTTGAGCCCAAGGCTGAAATGGGTCAGTCCGAACAACCAGCCTAGCACAAAGGCTTCGCGCCGGGTGTTGGCCCGGGCAATCAGCTCTATCAGGACGGCAAGCGCGGCAAAGGCGAGCGGCCACAAGGCCAGCGGCTGGAACCCGCAAGCGGCAAGCGCGCCCAACGCCAGCGCCAGTTTGCGCGGATGAGCCAAAACCCGCTCCACCGCGCCGACCACGCCGGAGATCAGTTCACCGATTCGAGTGCTTCGCCGGCGTCGTCGCCGGCCGGCTTCTTGCGCGGACGACCGCGACGCGGCTTGGCTTCGGCTTCGGCTTCGGCCGGAGCGGCAGCTTCATCGTCGCGCGAAACAGAGATCGCCGGAGGCAGTGAGGCCGGATCGAGCCCGACCGGCTCGTCCCGGTCATCACGGCGCGGGCGCTCCTCGCGCTCACGACGAGGGCGCTCATCCCGCTCGCGGCGCGGGCGCAGTCCGCCCCGGTTGCGGTTTTCGCGCAAGAACGGGTTCTCGGCCGGTTCGAAGGAATTGCCCTCCTCTTCACGCTCGGCGGAGACTTCCTGAACCTGCTCTACCACTTCCTCACGCGGCTCTTCGCGTTCTTCGCGGCGCGGGCGCTCTTCGCGCTGCTGGCGCGAATAATTTGGCTGGTCAAAGCTCGGGAAATCGCTGTTGCTGGAGAAATCGCCGCCGTCTTCGCTCTCGGCATTGTCTTCCTGCCACCGTTCACCATGCGGGCGGGCGCGCTGTTCCTCCTGGCGGACCCGCTGATCTGCGATCACACGAAAATAGTGATCGGCGAACTGGAGGTAGTACTCCGCCTGAACGCGATCGCCGTTGAGGTGCGCATCCTGCGCCAGCTTGCGGTATTTCTCCAACAGCTGCGGCGCATTGCCGCGCGCCCGGCTGTCAATCCGGTTGAGCTGCTGGCCGCCGTTGTTCGGGCGATTACCGCGGCCACGCCGACGGTTGTTATTCCCACGATTGTTATTCAAGGGGTTCGTTTCCCTAATGCGCGGTCAGTCTGGCTTTGGGCGTTTCGACCGCATGACCCTCAATCCCCGGCACGCATCGTGCGATCCGGGGTCCTACATCTGCCAGCGGGCGCGTTGCATTAAGCCCGAAAATGCAAATGTTGGAAGCGGCCTGCGGAACACAGCTGTAAGGCGGTCCGGCGCGGGCCTGACTTCGACCTAGGCGTTCACGCCCGGCTTGCCAAGGGAAATCTTGAGTTCGAGCGCACGGGGCCGATCCGCAAGGTCGCGGTGCAATGACCAGACCAGCCCCGCAGCATCTGCGATCGCCCCTACCGCCTCGGCCTGGCGGTAGCCGATTTCGACCAGGGCGACACCGTCCGGCCCCAGCAAATCCGGCAACTGCGGAACCAGCGTGCGGTAATCGTCCAACCCATCGGGCCCTGCGAACAGCGCGCCCGCCGGTTCGTGATCGCGCACATCGGGATCGAGTTCGGCCGCATCCTCGACATAAGGCGGATTGGCCAGGATCAGGTCAAAGCAGCCGAGTCCTGCCGCCCAACCTGGCGCAGTCCAGTCGCTGCGGATCATCTCAGCCTGAAGCCCCAGACGGCGGGCATTTCGGGTGGCGACAGCCAGCGCCTGGATCGAGCGATCAATTCCGATCCCTTCGGAGCCGGGCCATTCGCTCAGCGCCGCCAGCAGCAGGCAGCCAGAACCGGTGCCGAGGTCGAGAATCCGCCGCGGCGGGCGCGTGGCCAGCGCTTCCTGCGCCGCAACGATCAGCGTTTCGGAATCGGCACGCGGCACCAGAACCGCGCCCGAGACCTCAAGCGTTAACCCCCAGAACTCGGTATGGCCGACAATATAGGCTAGCGGCTCGTTCGCGGCGCGGCGTGCGACCAGTTCGGCAAAGTCCCCCGGGGCCGGATCACCCATCCGCCGCAGAAACAGGTCGGACCGGCTGACCCCTAGCAGATGCGCCATCAGCAACTCGGCATCAAGCCGCGCGGTATCGGTCCGTGCGCCCAGTACCTCGGTCGCGGCGCGGATTGCCTGGGCCACGGTCTGGTCGGAGAAGTCCGTCACTCGCCCAGGGCCGCCAACCGCTTGGCCTGGTCTTCGGCGATCAAGGCATCGACCAGTTCGCTGAGGCCCGGTCCTTCAAGGATCTCTGGCAGGCGGTGCAGAGTCAGGTTGATGCGGTGGTCGGTGACCCGGCCTTGCGGGAAGTTGTAAGTGCGGATCCT
>CAZOSI010000026.1:0-23909 GCA_964582485.1 uncultured Novosphingobium sp. | reverse complement strand
TAATGCGTCGAATCGAGGGAGAGAACATGGCTGCGTCAAAGGTCGCGCTTGTCACCGGAGCGAGCAGGGGAGCGGGGCGCGGCATCGCGCGCGGTTTCGGCGAGCTGGGATATACCGTCTATGTGACCGGGCGCACGACAACTCCGGGTGACGCCAAGGGCTGGGACGGCACTGTCTTGCCCGGCACGGTCGCTGAAACCGCGGCTGAAGTGACGGCGGCGGGCGGCCATGGAATTGCCGTGATCTGTGATCATGGCGATGATGCCCAGGTTGCCGCGCTGTTCGCGCAGATCGAGCGCGAGCAGGGGCGGCTCGACGTGCTGGTCAACAATGCCACCTATATTCACCATCAGTTGATCGAGAAAATGCCATTCTGGGAAAAGGAACTTGATGCTGCCAAGATCCTGGATGTCGGGCTGCGCTCAGCCTATGCCGCGAGCTGGCATGCGGCCCGCATGATGGTGCCGCAGGGATCAGGAGTGATCGCCTTTGGATCATCGTTCGGCGGCTCGTGCTATATGCATGGCCCGGCCTATGGCGCGCAGAAGGCCGGGGTCGACAAATTCGCCCACGACATGGAGCATGATCTGCGCGGGACCGGGGTGATCGCAGTGTCGATCTGGATGGGACCGCTGGTTACCGAACGCTCGCTGATTGCGCAGAAGACCAACCCCGAACAGTACGAAGGCTTCATCGACGCGGCCGAGAATCCGGAATTCACCGCACACATCATCGATGCCATCGCGGCAGCACCCAATCGCGACGAGCTGTCGGGTCAGACCCTGATCGGCGCCGAGATTGCCAAGGAGTTGGGGGTGACCGATCGGGGCAAGGAAAAGCCGAGTTATCGCGAAATGCTTGGCAGCCCGAAACTGAAGAACCCTGCGGCGGTGTACTGAAGTGGCCAGCCAGTTCCATCTTGCCGACCTGTTCGAAACGGTCGCCCGCACCGTTCCCGACCGGATCGCCCTGATCGGAGAGCGCGAGCGGCTGACCTTTGCCGAACTGAACGATCGCTGTGATCGGCTGGCGGCAGGTCTGGCCGAGCATGGCGTAGGGCGCGGGGATTCCGTCGGGCTTTATCTCTACAATTGCCCAGCCTATCTCGAGGCTTTCATTGCCGCCGCCAAGCTGGGTGCGGTACCCTACAACGTCAACTATCGTTACCGTGCCGACGAACTGCGCTACCTGTTCACCAATGCCGATAGTGCGGCGATAATTCATGGTGCGGAGTTCGCTCCGATTATCCGCGAGTTGCGCGGCGATGTGCCGGGGTTGAAAATCGCCGTTGCCGTCGAAGACGGCATGGGCGCCGACATCACCGGTTCGGTTCCCTATGCCGATTTGCTGGCGCACCAGCCCGGCGGGCCATGGGAACGCAACGAGCAGGACTATCTGCTCTGCTATACCGGTGGCACCACCGGCATGCCCAAGGGCGTCATGTGGCCGCACCGGGCATTTGTCTTCGCTTGCGCCGGCGCAGCCGGGTACTTCAACCCGCATGGCCCCATCCAGCTGCCCGAGGATATCGAAAGCCGTGCGCGTGATGGGTATCCGCTCAAGATGTTCCCGTTGGCCCCGCTGATGCACATGGCGGCGATGTGGGCGCTGTGGAGCGCTTTGCTCAACGGTGTGACGATCATTCTCGATGAGGGACGCACTTTCGATCCGGAGCGGATATTCGATATCGCCGAGCGGGAAGGGGCCAACCTGATCCAGTTCGTGGGCGATGCCATGGCTACCCCGCTGCGCGATGCCCTGCGCGCCAATCCGGGGCGCTGGGATCTGTCGGCCGTGATCAACCTCGGGTCGGGAGGGGCAGTCTTCTCGCAACACCTCAAGGACGATCTCAAGACCCTTGTGCCCAGCGCGAATATTACCGACGGTCTTGGTTCGTCCGAAACCGGCATGTCGGGGCTGGCGGAAAAGTCGGAAGAGGGCGTGATGCGCCTGCCCGCCAATGCCCAGCAGCAGATTATCGTTGATGGGCGGATCGGGCAGACCGGAGAAACCGGATTCATCGCCCGTACCGGCAACACTCCGATCGGCTATTATAACGATCCGGTGAAGACCGCCGAGACCTTCGTGACGATCGATGGCACGCTGTGGGCCGTGTCGGGCGATGCTGGACGGCTCGATCCCGACAGCATGATTACCGTGTTCGGGCGGGGATCGACCTGTATCAACACCGGCGGGGAAAAGGTCTTTCCCGAGGAAGTTGAGGAAGCGCTGCGCACCCATCCGGCGATTTTCGACGCGGTCGTTGCCGGACAGCCGGATGACCGGTGGGGCGAGCGGGTTATCGCGGTCGTGTCTCCGCGCGCAGGCGTGGCAAGACCGGCCTATGACGCGGTCAAGGCCTACCTGGGCGAACGTCTGGCCGGATACAAGGTGCCAAAGGCGCTGGTCTGGGTGGACGAGGTCAAGCGCAGCCCGGCCGGCAAGCAGGACTATCGGTGGGCACAGGACGTGGCGGCAAACGCATCATGAACCAGGTCGATCCCGTCTTCGCCGCGGTTACCGCACCGGGCACTCCGTTCGAATTGATCGAACGCGATGGGTTGTTGCAGTTTGCCAAGGCGGCGCCGGATCTCAACCTGATGATCGATTTTGCCCGGCGGCATGGCGACAAGACCTTTCTGATCGATTTTTCGTCTGACGGAACTGAACGACGCCTGACCTTTGAGCAAGTCTTTGCCTGGCGTGACCAGTTGGCGCCGATGTTGCACATCAAGCGCGGCGATCGGGTGGCGATCTGCATGCGCAATCGGGCCGAATGGATCGTCGCCTTTATGGCTGTGCTGAAAGCCGGAGGGATTGCCGCGCTGCTCAACAGCCGCGGTTCTCCGGCCGAACTGGTGGCGATGATCGATGATGTCACTCCTGAGCTGGTCCTGGCCGACAGCCGCCGGGCCGCGCTGATCCGCGAAGGCGGTTACCAGGGCCGGATGCTTGATCTGACCAGGCCCTTTGACGGTCAGGAGATTGCGCGCCGTGCCGCCGAAGCCCTACCCGATCCAGGTTTGGCCAAGCCGCTCGATCCGGCCACGATCCTGTTCACATCGGGTACGACGGGCCGGGTCAAGGGCGCGGTGCTGACCCATCGGAGCCTGATCACCGGCTTGATGCTGATGCAGCTTTCGGGTGTGATGGTGCTGCACAACATGGCCCGGGCTCACGGAATTTCCGCGGATGCGCTGATGGCCAACCTGCCGCAGCAATCTGTCCTGATGGTCTATCCGCTGTTCCACATTTCGGGCCTAGGCGCAGCGTTCCTTTCGCCGCTGTTCAGCGGATCGAAAGTGGTGATCATGCGCCGCTGGGATGCGCAGGAGGCGGTGCGGCTGATCGAGGCTGAGAAGATCACGATGTTTTCGGCCGTGCCGACCATGTTGTGGGATATGCTCCATCGAGCAAAGCTGGGCGACGCCGACCTATCTTCGCTGCGTAACGTGGCTTCGGGCGGACAGGCGCTGCCGGTCAACCTGCTCGACGAAATTCGCGCTGTTTGCCCGCAGGCTGTGATGGGCACGGGCTATGGCATGACCGAAGCGTCCGGTTCGCTTGCCCAGGCCGTAGGCGACGACTTTATTCGCAACCGTTCGTCCGCTGGCCGCGTTCTTCCACTGGCCCAGGTCCGGATTGTCGCGCCTGATGGCACGGTACTGCCCGACGGCCAAAGCGGCGAGATCCAGCTCAAGGGCGCGATGGTCATGGCCGGGTACTGGAACCGTCCCGAAGAAACAGCGGCCGCCTTCGCTGCAGACGGCTGGCTCAAAACCGGTGACGTCGGTTATGTCGATGCCGAGGGCTATATCTTCATCGTCGATCGGGTGAAGGACATGGTCATTTCCGGGGGCGAAAACATCTACTGTGCCGAGGTTGAGCGCGTGATCGGCGAGATGCCCGGCGTAGGGGAATGCGCCGCCTTCGGAATTCCCGATGAACGGCTTGGCGAACTGCTGGTTGCCGTGGTCAAGGGCGAGGGGATCGGCGAAGCCGCGGTCAAGGAATGGGTTGGTGAACGTCTTGCCCGCTACAAGGCGCCGGGGCGTGTTGCGATCACTTCAGAGCCGTTGCCGCGCAATGATGTGGGCAAGGTCAACAAGGTGGCCCTGCGGGCTGCCTGGTCCAATCTATCTGGAGATCAATAAGATGAGCATGCCCAAAGATATCGGCATCATCGACTGCATGCTCGGCATTCCAGAGGCGGAAGACCGGTCCGACTGGTTCACCGCGTTCCGTCCGCTGATCAAGGATGCGCAGACCCTTCAGCAGTTTTCTATGCCGGCGCAATACATGTTCAAGGACGTGCCGCAGACTGGCCATGCCGACGATTACGTGCAGTGGACCGTCGAGCAGATGGACAAGCATGGCATTGCCAAGGCGTTGATCGGCTGGAACGAGAACGAGACCTCGCGCCGGGCCAAAGCGCTATATCCGGACCGGTTCTTCTTCGACCTGCCATGCGATCCCAACAAGGGGATGGACGAGGTGCGGCGGATCAAGCGGATTCATGCCGAAGTCGGGCTTTCCGCAATCAGCGTGTTTCCGGCTGGAACGCTGCCGCAGGTCGCGATCAACCACAAATACATGTTCCCGCTCTATGCCTGCGCAGTGGAACTCGACATCCCGATCCTGCTCAATGTCGGGATCCCGGGCCCGCGGATTCCGATGGAAACCCAGAAGGTCGAGCACCTCGACGAAGTCTGCTGGTTTTTCCCGGACCTGAAGATCGTGATGCGCCATGGGGCGGAGCCCTGGCAGGACCTGGCGGTCAAGCTGATGCTCAAGTGGCCGAACCTCTATTATTCGACCAGCGCCTTTGCGCCCAAACACTACCCCAAGGCGATCATCGATTACGCCAACACCCGCGGCGCCGACAAGGTGATCTACGCCGGCTACTTCCCGATGGGCCTCAGTCTGGAACGGATCATGGCAGACATGGAAAACGTGCCGCTGAAGGACGAAGTCTGGCCCAAGTTTCTGCGCGAGAACGCCGAACGCGTCTTCAAGCTCTGACCACCCACAAAATCAGCACCGGATCGCCGGGGAGAACACCATGACTGAAGCTGCATCCGATGCCCGCACAGCGCCCGTCGCCGTCTGGCAGGTCCTGGAAAAGATGACCAAGGAGGAACGTGAGGCTTGGCGCGTAGCCGACATCCCCAACCGGCCCGCTGCAGAACAGCGCAACCTCGACATTGGCTATCCATTTGGTTGGTATCCCTTCATGTTGGCCGATCAGCTCGCCGTGGGCGAGGTCAAGCCCGCCCGGTATTTCGGCCGCGACCTGGCGGTCTGGCGCGGTGAGGACGGGCAGGTGCGAATGGTCGATGCCTATTGCAGGCACCTTGGCGCGCATATGGGCCATGGCGGAAAGGTTCACGGAAATCTGCTCGAATGCCCGTTTCATGCCTGGCGCTACGATGGCGAAGAAGGCGTGGTGAAGGAGATTCCTTACGCCAAGGCGATCCCTCCGCAGGTCAAGCGCAAGTGCACCCGAACCTGGCATATCCGTGAAGCCAACCAGTGGCTCTGGATGTGGTATCACCCCGAAGATGCCGCGCCGATGTATGAGGTGCAGCATCTGCCCGAAGCCAGCGATCCGGATTGGACCGCCTATGACATCGTCGAATGGAAGATCTTTGGCTCATTGCAGAACATGGCCGAAAACGGCGTCGACTTTGCCCACTTCAAGTACATTCACGGCACCGCTGAACTTCCGACTGCAGAGCTGAGCTGGGGTGAGTGGGAGCGCTGCGGTATCGTTCGCGCCAAGATGGGCACGCCCAAGGGAGTTGTGGACGGAACCATTACCAGCAATTCAGTCGGGCCGGGGCAGGCCTGGGTCCGCTTCACCGGGATCTGCGAAACCTTGCTGGTAGCCTGCATCATCCCGGTTGAGCTGGACCAGTTGCAGGTGGTCTACTGCTATACCCAGCCCAAGGAACAGACCGAGGGGCCAATGGCCGGACTGGCCCGGGCCATCATCAAGGACGTCAACAAGCAGCTTGATCAGGACAAGGTGGTATGGGACCGGATGCGGTATCAGCCCAATCCGATCATCTGCGACGGTGACGGGCCGGTTCCGCATTTCCGCAAGTTTTATGCGCGGTTCTACGCGGCTGGCGACGGCGTGCCCGGTTCGCCGAAATCGGGGGTGTAGGTCGTGCCAACACGGCGTGAAGCCCTCGTCGGTGGAGCTGCGTTGCTGGCAGCCGGAGCCGCTGAACCGGCGCTTGCTGCCCCGTCGGGACCGGGGAAGGAGCTCCTGTCCACTCACGATGCGTTAGGGCTCGCGGCGCTGGTGAAGAGGCGCAAGGTTTCACCGTCCGAACTGCTCGATACCGCGATCGCCCAGGCCGAGGCCATCAACCCGCGCCTCAATTTCATGGCGCAGAAGCATTACGAACGGGCTCGAATGGCTATTGCCAAGGGCTTGCCTAACGGCCCGTTCACCGGGGTCCCCTGGCTGCTCAAGGATCTCAACACCCACATCGCGGGAGAGCTTACCGAAGGCGGTAGCCGGTTCTACAAGGGTTTCCGCGCGCCGGTTACTTCGGAACTTGTCACCCGGATCGAACGGGCTGGTTTCGTCGTATTTGGCAAGACGACCACGCCCGAGCTGGGCCTTACCGGTACCACTGAAAACAAGTTGACGGGCGACACCCGAAACCCCTGGGACCCGAGCCGTATTGCGGGAGGCTCGTCGGGCGGAGCAGCGGCCGCCGTTGCCGCCGGCGTGCTGCCAGCCGCCCATGCCACCGACGGCGGCGGCTCGATCCGCATTCCTGCTTCGTGCTGCGGGCTGTTCGGGTTGAAGCCGAGCCGCGGCCGGGTGCCGATGGGTCCGCCGCGGACTGAGGGCTGGGGCGGGCTGTCAACCCACCACGCCGTCAGTTGGTCAGTCCGGGACAATGCAGCGATCCTCGATGCCACGCACGGTGCCGAGCCGGGTTCACGCTATGGCGCGCCAACCCCGCCTGAAAGTTTTCTGGCTCAGGTCGGTAAGAATCCAGGAAGATTGCGGATTGCATTGATGCTTGATGCGCCGGCCGGAAGTCCGGTTGATCCCGACTGCCGTTCTGCGGCGGAGGCGGCCGCACGACTCTGTGAAAATCTGGGCCACCACGTCGAAGTGGCCCAGCCCCGGTGGGACGTCGGCGCGGTTGGCCTGGCGACCTTTCAGACCATGGCCGGCGCCATCGCAGCCGATCTCCTCGATCGCAGCAAAGCGACCGGGATCAAGCCTGGACCGGACGTGCTTGAGCCTATCACACTTGCCTTCCTTGGCTTCGGCCAGACGGTGACGGGAATGGACTATGCCCGGGCCAACAACACGCTGCAGAGTCTGGCGGTTGCTGTCGGCCAGTTCATGCAGCGCTTTGATGTGATCCTTGCGCCCACACTGGCGGCGCCGCCACTGGCGCTGGGCCGGATCAACCTGACGCCTGATTGCGATTTTCAGCAATGGGGCCAGCGCGTGTCGCTGTTCACGCCCTTTGCCCAGATCGCCAACCTGACCGGCCAGCCAAGCATGTCGGTCCCATTGGCGCATTCAAAGACCGGCCTTCCGATCGGTGTGATGTTTACCGGACGGTTCGGTGAAGAGGCTTTGCTTTACCGTCTGGCTGGACAGCTTGAACAGGCAGCACCCTGGTTCAATCGTCGCCCACCACAGACGTGGTAAAAACAGGAGGAGTTCAACTATGCTCGAAACACTCGCGCCATTTGCCGGCCTGCTTGGCTTGATTGGCCTTGCTGGCCTGGCCGGGATCAAGAACCCCGTCGCCAAAGACCGGTCCGGAATGGCGATCCGCCTGCTCGGACTGCTCGGTTTGGGCGGCCTTGCCGGGATCTGGATTGACGGAGCGGGCGCAATGGGCGCGGCTGGCGCACTAGGACTGTGGAACCACCAGAATCCGAAGTTGGCCTTCTGGGGCAAGCTCGGCTGGGTTTTTCCGATCGGAATTTACTATCTGGCCCGGCATCTGGCCGGCTGACAGGAGGATTGCATGCGTGGTTTGAAGGACAAGGTTGGCGTGGTTGCCGGGGGCGGGCGCGGGATCGGCGCGGCCACGGCGCGGCGGCTGGCCGAGGAAGGCGCCGCCGTGGTCATCGGCGACATCACCGAGGAATGGGCCAAGGAAACGGCGGAAGCCATTCGTGCCGCCGGGGGCCGCGCGATCGGGGTCTACCTCGATGGCACCAAGGCGGCTTCGCAGACCGCCATCGTCCAGGCTGCGCTCGATGAATTCGGCGGGCTTGATTTCTATCACTCGAACCTGGCCGGCGGAACTGAGGGCGATATCGACGCACTGCACTGCCCGGAAGAGGTGCTCGACCGATCCTTCGCGATCAACACCAAGAGCCACATGTTCGCAACGCAAGCCGCCCTGCCGGTTATGCTGGAACGCGGTGGCGGTGCGATGATATACACCTCGTCCGGCGCGGCGATCGGCGGCAATGCCTTTCAGGTGGCCTACCCGATGACGAAGAACGCGATCCATGCGCTGGTCCGCCATGTCGCGGCCAAGTACGGCAAACAGGGCATCCGTTCCAATGGCATTTGCCCTGGCGTTGTCATGACCGAAGCAGTCAAACAGCACCTGACCGACGACTATGTCGCCGCCGCGCTAAAGACCGTGCCGCACACCCGCCTGGGTGAGCCTGATGACATTGCCGCTGCTGTGGCCTTCCTGGCCTCTGACGACGGAGCCTGGGTCAACGGGCAAGTCTGGCACGTGAACGGCGGCATGATCAAGCGCGACTGATGGGCAAGGCTGCGCTGAGAATCGGATTTGGCACACTGTCCGAAGTCACTTTCAGCTTTTGGGGTTGGCTGGCCTCGGCCCGCGCGGCCAATTTCACAGGCCAGCAGATCAACGTTTCGGGTGATTTCAGACTGTGAGCGGGCTGGTCCCCTTCAGCGCTCCACAGGAATTGCATGATCTTGCCTTTCGCTATGCTCTGGCCGTCGACAGTCGCGATGCCGCGATGTTGACTGGAGTGTTCACGCAAGGTGGAACTTTGCGAGGGTTTGGTCAGCCGGGGGTCCGCTACGCCGGACCCGAAGGATGGGCGCGAATGATCGCGGAGGTATCAGCCAGCTTCGGCAAGACCATGCACAACGTTTTCAACCAGACTTTCGAACGCGCGGTCGATGGTACTCTGACGGGTCAGACCACCGGGATTGCCAGCCACATCCTGCCCGCGCCGGAAAGCCGCGGCGAGTTGACTCTGCTCGACTTTGCGATGCGCTATCACAATCGCTATGCTCGCGAAGACGGGCAGTGGAAGTTCGAAGATCGCCAGCTCGAAGTGGTCTGGACCGAAACGCGCAAGGTCAAGTCATTCGACCAAGCCATGCTCGGGCGCGAGCTGAAGGACTTCTGAAACGTGGATTTGTGCCGCCTTTTGCGGGCTGAAGTGTTGACGGGGCGGGAATTAGGGGGTTTGTCCAAGCAATGAGTGAAGCCTTCCCGATCGATGATGTCGATCGCGCAATTGTCGAGCAATTGCGCGTCAACGGCCGCGCGACAAACCAGCAGATTGCCAATTCGCTGGGCCTGACCGCAGCCACTGTCTCTGCCCGGATTCGGCGGATGGAAGAGGCCGACAAGCTGCGGGTCGTGGCCGTTTCAGACTTTTCCGCGCACGGCTACAATGTGCTGATGGAAGTTGCGATCGAAGTCGATGGCCGACCAGCCTCTGAAGTGGCAACTGAACTTGCCGAGTTTCCGGAAGTGTTTGCGGCACACCTTGTTACTGGGCGGTACGATATCGACATGCTGGTGGTGCTGCGCGACATTGGCGATCTGCCCCATCTGCTGCTCGACAAGTTTTCCAAGGTGAGGGGCATCCGCTCGATGGTTCCGGCGATCGCCGTGGATGTGATCAAGTACAAATTTGATGTTGCCCCGATCGAAGCGCGGGAGGATGCATGAGCGCGCCGCAGCTTGACGATCTCGACCGCCAGTTGATCGACGTTCTGGCGCGTGATGCCCGCGTCTCCAACCGCAAGATTGCCGGGGACCTCGGCGTAACCGAAGGCACTGTGCGCGGCCGGATCAAGCGGCTTCAGCAAGATGGGCTGATCTCGTTCACCGCGATCACCAGTTTTGGCATGGCTGCTTCGACCCGGATGGCGTTCATCGGAGTTCAGGCGGAAGTGAGCGAGGTGCGGGAAGTTGCCCGACGCATAGCCGAGCTTGATGCGGTCAACGCCGTGATGATTACCATGGGGCGCTTCAACGTCTTGGCGATCTGTCTTTTTGACTCGCTTGATGGCCTGCTGGAAGTGTCTTCGGATCAGATCCTTGCCTTGCCGGGAGTGCATCACGTGGAGACGTCGATCGCCGTCAAGACGGTCAAATACAACGCCCGGGTAGTTCGGATCACCGAGATTGACGCCGGGTCAGAGGACGGCGATTGATCTATTTGCGTAATAAAGTCCCGGCAGGGCTGCGCATATTGGCCAGATAGACCGACGCTCGACTTACATCACGTAAAAGTGTTGCGCGATTGGTGCGTTTTGCGCTATCTCTGTGGTGACGATTCCACGGAGAGAGAATATGGCGACGACCGCTGACTACGGGCTGGGCGAATTCACATATCCGCGCGGCTGGTTCATGGTAGCGCAATCGGACGAGGTCACCGCGACCCCAATCGGCGTCCGCTTTTTCGGTGAAGAGATGGTGATGTACCGCGGCGCGCAAAGCGGCAAGGTCTTCATGGTCGAGGCCTATTGCCCGCACATGGGCACGCACCTGGCCCGAAACACCACCTCCTATGTGGTCAAGGATGGCGAGCATGTCGAGGGGGACAACATCCGCTGCCCCTATCACGGCTGGCGGTTTGGCCCGGATGGCAAGTGCAACCAGATTGCCTATTCCCCGGTTCCACCTCCCAAGGCCGCCTGCATCAAAAGCTGGATGGTGATTGAGCGGGCCGGCTGCCTGTGGGCCTGGCATGATCCCGAAGGGCTTGAACCGGATTATGACCTGCCTCCGTTCGAGGTCTATGGCACCCCACACTGGGTCAACTGGAATGTCCGCGAACTGGGCGTGCTCAACAGCCACCCGCAGGAAGTGGTCGACAACATGGCCGACAAGGCGCACCTCGAACCGGTTCATGGCTCGATCGACATGGTCAGCTTCGAGAACGAATTCGCCGATCACGTCTGCCGCCAGATCCTTTCTGCCGGGCACAAGACGCTCGCTGCTGATGGCGGTGAGCCAATGACCAACGATACCTGGTATACCGGTCCGGGCATTCTCCAGTCGGTCATGGTCGGTGCCAACCCGTCGCACATGCTGATCGCCCACACCCCGGTCGATGATGGCGTGATCAAGGTCTGGTACGGGCTGCTGGTCAAGGTCGACAACGCCGCGCCGACGCCCGACGATGTCGCATTGGCGCGCAGCTATGAAGAGGCCGGGGTCGAGGCGTTTGCTCAGGACTTTGAGATTTGGGGCAACAAACGGCCTTGCCTCAACCCGATGATGGTGCGCGGTGACGGGCCGTTTGACAAGGTCCGGATTTGGTACCGCCAGTTCTTTAACCCGCGTGCGCAAGTTGAATCATTCCAGAAGCGCGTCAACGGCCGCTACACCACGCGCGGCACCAAGACTGCGCCCTGGGAAACCGCTGCCTGACCGTTATAATCTTTGGAAAAAAGGGCCCGCACTGAATCGTCAGTGCGGGCCCTTTTGTTTTCAATCCGTGTTCCGCTCAGGTGGCAGTAGCCCCGCCATCGACGACCAGCGGATGTCCGGTGATGAAGCTGGCCTGATCCGAGCACAGCCACAGCACGGCAGCCGCGATTTCCTCGGACTGGCCCATCCGGCCCATCGGGGTCATGCTATCGAGCAGTTTCTTCATATCGGGATTGGCGGTGAGCGGTGCGGTCATCGGGGTTTCGATCACCCCCGGGCAGACGGCGTTCACGCGGATCCCGGCCTTGGCCCAGCGCAGCGCGCCATGGCGGGTCAGTCCGATGACACCATGTTTGGTGGCAGTGTAGCCTGGCTGAGCCGGATTGCCGACCAGGCCGTTGATCGACGAGGTGTTGACGATCGCACCCTTGCCCTGGGCCAGCATGACCTCTGCCTCTTCGCGCATGCAATACATCACGCCCGAAAGGTTGATCGCGATTGCCCGGTCCCACACGGCGTCGTCGTATTCATCCGATCCCAGATTGTTGATCCCGGCATTGTTATGGGCAAAGTCAAGGCGACCATATTCGCTGACAGCACGCGCGATCAGGGCCTTCACTTCGCCAGCGTCGGCAACGTTGCAATGCTGGAACACGGCTTTGCCGCCGTTCGCCGTGATCTGGGCGACAGTTTCCTCGCCGCCGGCATCGTTGACGTCCGAGACGACCACTGCTGCGCCCGAGGCTGCAAAGCCCAAAGCGGTCGCTCGGCCGATCCCGCCACTGGCACCAGTGACCAGTGCGACCTTGCCATCAAACCCGTAATTCATCCTGCCTCTCCTTGATATGCGTAAAAAATAGCTTACAGGATAACGCAAATGGCGGTCAATCGCCGATTTCAGGAGTTGAACTCGAATGGACGTCAGCCTTTTTGCGCCCACTTCGTTGGGCGATATCGCACTCTCCAATTGCATCGTGATGGCACCGATGACGCGCGATCGGGCCGGACCGGGCGACGTCCCCACCGATCTGATGGTAGAATACTATGCCCAGCGAGCAAGCGCCGGTTTGATCGTGACCGAGGGTGTCCAGCCCAGTCCGGCGGGCAAGGGTTACTGGCGGACCCCGGGCATTCACAGTGCTGCGCAAATCGAAGGCTGGCGCAGGGTGGCCGATGCAGTTCATGCGCGCGGCGGGCGGATCGTTATGCAATTGATGCATTGCGGGCGGGTGGTTGTTCCTGCCAATCGCGGGTTTGAGGCTGATGTGATCGCTCCATCGGCAATCGCCTGCCCGGTTCAGGTGCCCGGTCCCGATGGCACGCCCGCCGACTGCGCGATCCCTCGCGCAGTAACGGAAGGTGAGATTCCTGCGCTGATCGAGGAATACGCGGCCGCCGCGCGCAACGCAGTTGCAGCTGGCCTGGACGGCGTGGAACTGCATTGCGCCAGCGGATATCTGATCAACCAGTTCCTCAATCCGGCCAGCAACCACCGCACCGATGCGTTCGGCGGCAGTGTAGAAAACCGAATCCGGTTCCCTCTGGCCGTGCTCAGGGCGCTGGCCGAGGCGATCGGACCGGGACGGGTGGGTTTTCGGGTATCTCCAGGCAATCCCTATAACGGGATGGACCCGGCCAATCCGGCCGAAACCTTCGGGCCGTTCGTCAAGGCGGCGGATGGTCTGGGCCTGGCCTACCTTCACGTTGTCGATATGAACTTGCCCGATCTGGATACGCTGGCGCTGTTGCGCGCAAACTTCAGCGGGCCGATCATCGCTAACAACAGCCTGAAGGCAGAGAGCGCCAGCGCCTTGCTCGATGCCGGGCGGGCGGAGGCGGTCAGTTTCGGCCGCGCTTTTATCGCCAATCCTGATCTGGTTGAACGAATCGCAGCCGGCGCGCCGCTGGCAAAGCCGGACTTCGGCCTGCTCTACACCGGAGAGGAGCGGGGCTACACCGATTACCCGGCGATGTCGGTTTGACGCAAGGCAGCCCCGGTCGCTGGACCGAGGGCTGCCTCTGCACCGGGCAACAGGACAGTCTAGCCGACCGCGCGCAAGCCGGGCGTATCGCCTTCGCCTTCGGGCTTGGCGTAATAGCGGCTGTACCACTGGCGGAACTGCGGGATCGGCCCATCGCCGTCGCAGATGATCGGGTTGGCTTCGAAGCGCATCCGGTCCCAGATCACCTTATCCTGATCGAGCTGCTTGCAGATGTCGCGGATCAGCGCCTTGGCAAGGCTGGCACCGGGGCCTTCGGCCTGGCTCTTGGGTTGCATAAAGCCATAGCGGACCCGCAGCACGTCTTCCTCGACTGGCACCAGGCTGGCAACCAGAAGCGTCTCCGATATGCCCCGGAAGCGGACCCAGCTTTGTCCGGCGCCCATGGTGTCATAGCTGATCAGCCCGTCGATCACGCCGCCCGGCGTGCCCATCTGCGCCTTCACATCTGCGCCGCGGCCCCAGTCGCCCCAGCGCAGTTCGGCCTTGGGCACATCGGGTGTGCCGTGGATATATTTGAAGTGAGCGACATCGACGCCGTTCTCGGCCATGTTCTGGATCGAACCGTAGACGGTCCATTCGTGCATGTCGTAGCCGGTCCACTCGGGATCGCCGTATTCCGCGTGCTCGACCACATCCCACATCGGCGCAACGTTCTGGTTAGGGTGATACCACACCCAGATCCAGCCGTTGGCCTCGGTCACCGGCCAGGTGCGCAGGCACTTGCGCTTGACCTGCGGCGGAAGTGCCTTGGCATAGGGGATCTCTTTCACCACCCCTTCGTCGCCGTCATAGCGCCAGGCGTGAAACGGGCATTCCAGAAGGTTTCCGTGGACCTTGCCGCCGTGGCCCATGTGTGCGCCCAGGTGCTTGCACCAGGCATCGGTCACGCGGACCTGCCCATCTTCGCCGCGCCACATGGCCAGGTCCCTTGAGAAATAGCGCAGGGGCCTCACCTGGCCGACTTCGATGAAGCCGGTCTCCTCGACCGCGTACCAGCCGAACGGAAAGCCGATGTCGAGCCCGCGCTCGGCCGGGGTGGGCCGGTCGTCCAGCGGCGCGACCCGCCAATCGACCAGGTCCTGGCCGCGCAGCTTCTCCAGAATCTGCCAGACCGCCACGGGGGGCGTGCGGGCGTCGGTGGTCGAAGGGGTGTTGCTCATTGCCGTGCTCCTTTGCGGCAACCTTGGAGTGCAAGGGCTGCGGCCGGCATTGACCGGGATCAAAAAGCAGGGTTCAGTTGCGTAGGTCAATATGAATATTGTAACGCATAATCTGGTATTAAAGGGCAACTAATGGGCAAATGCGGATTGCGGGGCATCGCCAATAGCGAATGCCATTGACCGGGGCGGCTCGCTTGGCCAATGCGGGCGGTACGAAAAAGATAAGGGTCGGGATCGATGGCAGGCAAGGACTATGGCGCGCTGCTGGCACCGGGCCGGATCGGCGCGATGGAGCTGCGCAACCGGATCATCGTGACCGCGATGGGGGTCAGCCTGTCCGAAGCCGATGGCCATGTCGGCGAGCGGCTGATGGCCTATCACGAAGAGCACGCCCGGGGCGGGGCCGGGCTGATCATCACCGGGGTGGCCGGGGTGGCCTGGCCGACCGGCGCGGTCCAGCCCAACCAGACCGCGATTTCGGATGACCGGTTTCTGCCGGGCCTGAAGACCCTGACCGAACGGGTCCACCGCCACGGCGCCAAGATCGCGGCGCAGCTGCACCACGGCGGGCTGGTGGCGGGATATTCGGCCGATGCCTTCGATCAGGAACTGTGGGCTCCGTGCCTCCCGCCGCCGATGCAGGGCGATTTCCTCGACTATTTCCTGCCGGAAGAGCTGGCCGGTTTCGCCGGGGGCAAGATGCCGCGGCTAAAAGTGCTGGAGCCGGCCGACATCGACCAGGTGGTCAGCCAGTTCGGAGCGGCGGCGAGCCGGGCCAAGGTGGCCGGGTTCGACGCGATCGAGATCCACGGCGGGCACGGCTATCTGCTGTCCTCGTTCATCTCGCCCAAGACCAACTCCCGCACCGATGAATACGGCGGCAGCCTGGAAAACCGCCTGCGCTTGCTGCTGCGGGTGATCGGCGCGGTGCGCGACGCGGTCGGGCCGGACTTCCCGGTCTGGGTCAAGCTCGACACCGCCGAGCACGGCAAGGACGGCGGGATCACTCTCGACCTCGCGCTCGAAGCGGCGCGGCTGGTCGAAGCGGCCGGGGTCGATGCGATTACGGCGACATCCTATCACAATACCGGAATGGGCAAGCTTCATTCCGCCTCGAATATTCCGCACGTGCCGGAAACCAACATTCCAGCTTCGGCTGCGATCCGGGCAGCAGTGAAGGTGCCGGTGATCGCATCGGGACGGGTTGAGCCGGAAAACGCTGCGGCGCACATCGCTGCAGGCAAGTACGATTTCCTCGCCATGGGCCGCCCGTTGCTGGCCGATCCGGACCTGCCGACCAAACTGGCGGGCAACGCGCCCGAGACGGTTCGGCCCTGCATCTACTGCTACACCTGCGTGTCGACCGCCTATGTCCGCCAGCCGGTGCGCTGCGCGGTCAATCCGGAAACCGGATTTGAGAGCGATCGGGTGCCTGCGCAGGTGACAGGCAGGTACTATGTCGTGATCGGCGGAGGGCCTGGCGGAATGGAAGCCGCGCGCCGCCTGAACGCCGAAGGAAACCGCGTCACTCTGATCGAACAGGGGCCGCGCCTCGGCGGGACCTTGCGGATTGCGGCGCTGGCCTATCCCGCGAACGAACGCCTGCTGGATTGGCTGATCCGCGAGATCGACCGGTCGACAGTCGAGGTGCGGCTTGGCACGGCGGCCACACCCGATCTGCTTCGCCAGCTTGCCCCCGATGCCGTGATCGTCGCGACTGGGGCCCGGCGCGATATGCCGGATCTGCCCGGAACCGACCTGCCCCACGTATTTAGCGGCGATGACATGCGCAAACTGCTGCTGGGCGAAGGTTCGGATGAATTAAGGCGCAAGACCGGGCTGGTGACGCGCCTTGCAACCAGAATTGGCGCTGCCACCGGGATCACGGCAAACCTCGATTTCGTCCGCAACGCCACCAGGACCTGGATGCCTTTGGGGCAGGATGTGGTGATTGTCGGTGGGGAGCTGGTCGGCATCGAACTAGCCGAATTCCTGCACGAGCGAGGCCGGACTGTGACGGTGATCGATCCCGCACCGCGTCTTGGCAAAGGCTTGCTGCTGGTCCGCCGGATGCGGATCCTGGCGGAATTGAAGGAGCACGGCGTTTCCTTGCTTGGCGGGGCAAAGGATATTGCCATCGAAGCCGGAGCGGTCCGTTTCAAAGATGCCACCGGTACGGCGCAGCAGGTCAAGGCCGATCACGTGATTGTCGCGATGGGCGCCAGCGGCGATACAGCCCTTGCCGATCGCTTGCGTGATGAGGGCTTTGCGGTCGAAACCGTGGGCGACTGCAATGGCATAGGCTATATCGAAGGCGCTATCCGGGGTGGTGCAGAAGCAGCCGCGCGTCTGCTCAGCTGAGGCCACTCCTTGGCGGGGACGACCAGTGGCCGACCCGCTATCCTTCAACAAAAAGGGGCGAAGGATCGCGTCGCCGCGGCCCTTCGCCCCCTGTTCGTGTTCGTTGGGTCTAGATCAGAACTTGATCCCGACAGTCGCGCCGAAGGTACGCGGATCAGCGAAGTACCCGCCGCCGTAGCCGAGTTGGCCGAAATCGATCCCGCGCACGAAATCATGCGAGTCGGTCAGGTTCTTGACCCACAGCTTGATGTCGGCTTCACCGCCGCCGATCTTGATCCGATCGATCCCCAGCTGCGCATCGACAACATTGCGGTTGTCACCCTTTAGCACCGTGTTGAACGGCGTGGTCAGGCTGTTGTTGAAGCTGTATTTCCCGTCTTCGTAGGTATAGCTGACCCGGCCATAGAGGCGGGGTCCGTTGCCCAACGGGAATTGCATATTGAGAGCAGCATTCGCCGTCAGCGGCGAGGTGTAGCCCGGGGTCACCACCGAGGCGATGTTGACCGGCGGGTTGTTCGGCGTGGTCGACTGGCCGGCCATGAATTCCTTGAACTTGATGTCGACATATCCAAGGCTGCCTTCAACCGTGAAGTTGTCGGTCAGCTTCGCGGTGCCCTCGATTTCGAACCCGGTGTAGGTCACCTTGCCGGCGTTGCCGATCCGCGAAGCGAACGTGCCCGGAGGAGCATTGGTCAGCGGGATGTTCACCGCCAGATCGGTATATTCGTTGTAGTAACCCGCCACGTTGAACCGGACACGGCGATCGAACAGCTCGGTCTTGAGTCCGCCTTCGAACGAGATCACCGATTCCGGTTCGAAGAACGGCAGCGAGCCCGCCACGGCGGCATCCTGGGCATTGAAGCCGCCCGAGCGATAGCCGGTGGCAACGCGGGCATAGGAAGTGATCTGATCACTCAGATCATAGCCCAGCATCACGTTCCAGGTGAACTTGCTGAACTTGGCCTTGCCATGGTCCGGCGTGGCCAGAGCCGCCGCTCCGTTCTGGGTGCGCACCATCCACTTGGTATCCCAGGTGTAACGTCCGCCCAGGGTCAGCCGAAGCGGCCCTTCGCGCCCGCCCGGATAGAGCGTGGCCTGGCCATAGACTGCGGTGCTTTCGCTGGTGGCGCTGTACTTCAGCGTGGCGAGGGTCTGCACCATCCGATAGCGCGCCGGGTTGGCGGCGCGGAACAGCGGGGCCAGAACCGGGGCAAAAGCCTGAGCGCTGGCGAGCGGGAAGCCGACGCCCTGCAACACGCCGACAAAGGCGGTGTTCGAAAAGACCTGGTTGTTGGTATCTAGGATGAAGCCGCTGTTCTGCGGATTGTCTTCGCTGCCCTTCTCCCAGAAGTAGAAGCCGCCGACCACCCAATCGAGCTTGTCGGTGTCCCCGCTGATTTCCAGTTCGTTGCTGAACTGGCGATGGCGCCGCTTGTTGTTGGTATCGAACAGATTTTGCGAGATGGTTGGCACCGGGGTGCCGGCCAGGAAATTGGACGTTCCGACCGGGAAGCCCAGGTTCTGCAACAGGGCCGACGGGAAGCCGTTGAATAGGCTGGTGTTGGTAAAGCGCGGTCCGCTGAATGCGCCGATCCCATCCAGGTCGCTGGTGCTGTCATTGTTCCAGAACCGCAGACCCGAGGTCAGCTTGACACTGAAGCCGCCGAAGTCGTTCTGGATCTGAAGGTTGTGCCCCCAGGTCTTGTCCATCGAAGTGCTGGTGATGTCGTTGCAGACCTGCTCGCGGTAAACCCGGGTCGGAGCCGCCAGCGCTGCGCAGGCCGGATTGGCAAAGGTTACCCCGGCCAGATATTGCTGGACCGGCGCCTGCTGGGTGACGACGACCGGCTGTCCGGCCACAGTGGCCGAAGTAGGCCCGGTGCCATCAGCCGTGTTGGTCAGCTGGAAATTGGTCGGCGCGCCGGTCGTCTTGCTCCAGTCGAAGATGTACTGGATCGAGCCGGTTCCGCCGATCTCGGCCCGGCCGGCAATGCGGAACGAATCCGATTTGCGCGCGCCCGGATCGAGCGACTTGTCAGGCTGAAGGATGTTGTCGACCACCCCGTTGCGCTCGCGGTGCGAATAAGAAAAGCTGGTCGCAATTCCCAGGATTTCACCCGGATCGAGCGATATCCGGCCGTTCCAGGCGCCAAAGTTGCCAAGCCCTGCTTCGGCCTTGACCCGGAGTTCCTTCGAGGGGCGGCGCGAAATGAAGTGGATCGCGCCGCCGGTGGTGTTGCGTCCGAACAGGGGTCCCTGCGGTCCGCGCAGCACTTCGACCCGTTCGATGTCCATGACATCAAGCCCGCTGGCACCTGAGCGGCCAATGTAGATGCCGTCAATGTAGAGACCGTTGGAGGTATCGAGGCCAAAGGTTTCGCTCGCCGGCGTGGGGATGCCGCGAATGGAGATTACTGCTGCGGCGTTGCTGGTGGTCCCCTGCGTGATCGTCACGTTGGGAGTCATGCCCGAAAGATCGCGCGAATCCGAAATGCCCAGCTGGCTGACTTTCTCGGCGCCGATCGCAGAGATCGCGATGGGCACGTCCTGAAGGTTCTGCTCGCGCTTCTGGGCGGTCACGACGATCTCGCTCAGCCCACCTTCGTCAGCGGCCTCCTGAGCCATTGCGGGAACGGCGCAGCTGATCGCGCTTGTGCTGAGCAGCAGGCGCATCGCGAAGCGCGGATAATGCGAAAATTTCAGGGAAACTCCCCTCCAGAATAGATTTTTTGGCTTCCTTGCGGCTAATTTGCATAAATGCGTAAAAATTGTCAACATGAATTGCGCAATGCGCTATGGAGATGCGACAACTTCGACTGGATATGTGAACGCACGGTCATTTTGCGCCGTGAATGATGGTTTTCCCTCAAAGGCGAATAAGACTCCGAGGTGGTGGCAAAGATGAGCAAACAATCAATCCCGAGTGGCGTGGGGGCAGTAGTCCAGTTTGATGTCGAAGGACCGATCGCGCGTGTGCGCCTCAACCGTCCGGAAAGTCGCAATGCCATAAACGGCGACGTCACCCGTGCCATGGTATGGATTGTCAACGCGGTGGAGTGTGATCAATCGATTGCCGTTGCCATCCTGGAATCCTCTACCCCAGGGACATTTTGCGCTGGTGCTGATCTTGCCGAAATCGCCCGCGGCGGCGGAGCCGATCTGGTTGATGATACTTATGGCTTTGGAGGCTTTATAAAGGCCCAAAAGACAAAGCCCTGGATTGCCGCTGTCGATGGCCCGGCAATGGGCGGTGGCTTCGAATTTGCCTTGAATTGCGATATGATCGTGGCCTCGGACAGGGCCCGGTTCGGGCTGCCTGAGGTGAAACGCGGCCTTATGGCGATGGCCGGTGGAGCGATCCGCTTGTCACGCCATTTGCCGCGCGCGCTTGCGTTGGAGGCGATCGCTACCGGCGATCCGATCACGCCCGAAATTGCCTTGGCCCATGGCCTGATCAACCGCCTCGTCTTGTCTGATCAGCTTGAGGAAACAACGCTCGATCTTGCTCGGCGAATCGCTCGCAACGCTCCCTTGGCGGTAAGGGAAAGTCTCGTCCTGGCGCGCGCGGCCAGCGCCTTCGATGAGGCTGTGCTGTGGCAGGCCAATGATGCAGCGTTGGGGCGGATTGTGCAAAGCAACGACGCGCGCGAAGGGCCGCGCGCTTTTCTCGAAAAACGCGAGCCGAAATGGAGTGGCACTTGATATGACCGCAATTGGCGTAAGTGAGGCTGTAGCCCGTCGGCGTTCGATCCGAGCCTTTGCCGATCGCGCGGTCGAACCGGAACTTCTCCGAAGCATTTTGCAAAGAGCCAGCCTGGCGCCTTCCGGAGGCAACCTTCAGCCCTGGCATGCTGTCGTCCTGACGGGGGCAAGGCTTGAGCAATTGAAGCGCGAGACTCGCGCTGCCATGATGAAGGGGCCGGGGGCAGAGGCGCTGGAGTATGAAATCTATCCGCCAGAGTTGCCGGACCCATGGCGGTCGCGGCGCAAGGACAACGGCGAGGCGCTTTATGCTTCGATTGGGGTGCCACGTGATGACAAGGCCGGCCGGATGGCCGCACTGGCCCGCAATTTTGAGTTTTTTGGCGCTCCGGTCGGGCTCCTGCTGCACACGCCCAAGATCATGGGGAAACCCCAATGGGCCGATCTGGGCATGTGGCTTCAGACCGTCATGCTGCTTTTGGTTGAGGCAGGCTTGGGTTCGTGTGCCCAGGAAGCCTGGTCGCACTATCCGGAGACGGTAAAGCGGGTCGGGGAAATTCCGGATGACCACGACTTCTTCTGTGGCTTGGCGATCGGTTACCCGGACCCCGCTGCTGCAATCAACAGCTTTGATAACGCACGGGCGAGCCTGGACGAAACCGTGAAGTTTTTGAGCGATTGAAGGCTGATCGCCCAGGTGCATGTGGCAGCGGCAATGGGCATCCGCATTCAGGCAAACGGGGCATCCAGTGGTGGGACTTCGATGAACGCTGATTTTGTCATTGTTGGCGGCGGGTCCGCAGGTTGTGTCTTGGCCAACCGGCTCTCGGCAGATCCGCGGAACAGCGTGGTGCTGATCGAAGCAGGCGGAAAGGGGCGGGGATTTCTGCTCTCGATGCCCGCCGGCTTTGGCGTCACGGCCAATGCTTTCGGCCATTCCTGGCATTATTCCGGCGAAACTGAGCCGTCGATCGGCGGCCGGCGGATGCTCTTGCCACGCGGCCGGGGCCTCGGTGGATCGTCCAACATCAACGGCCTGCTCTATGTGCGCGGACAACAAGCGGACTACGATGCCTGGAGCAATCTCGGCGCTATCGGCTGGGGGTGGCGCGATGTCGCACCTTATTTCCGCAAGAGCGAAAGCTATGCCGGCGGCGGAGATTCGTCGCGAGGCGACCAAGGTGAACTGCGGGTTGAAGAAGTCACTCACCGGAATTCGACCAATGATGCCGTGTTGGCGGCCTTTGGTGAAATCGGCGTGCCTCAGACCAGGGATTATAATGGCCCGGATCAGTTCGGGGCGTTCTATTACCAGACCACCTCCGGCGACGGTCGGCGCTGCTCGGCTGCTGACGCCTTTCTGCGGCCGGCGAAAAGCCGACCCAATCTGCGGATCGTCACCGGGGCTGAATGCCGTCGCATTCTCTTTGAAGGCACGCGCGCGACTGGCGTTGAGATCAACGGTCCGGGCGGGGCAGAAGTGATCGGCGCGGACAGGGAGGTGGTCCTGTCCGCTGGAGCCTATCATAGCCCGAAGTTGTTGATGCTTTCGGGGATCGGTCCGGTAGCCCATCTTCAGGATATGGGGATTTCTGTGCTTCTCGATAGCCCCGAAGTCGGCGCCAATCTGCAGGACCATTACATCCTCACGATGAGTTGGCGGCTCCGGCAGGATGCCTATAGCTACAACCGTGAGCTTTCCGGCGGACGATTGCTCTGGAACGTCCTGCGTTATGTTGCTCGGCGCGAAGGGGTGATGACAATTCCGGCCGCGCAAGTTGGCGCTTTCGTCAAATCTGATCCAGCGATTGAACGCCCCGACATTCAATTTCACTGCCTTCCTGTCACTGGCGATCTTGATGCAGCAGCGGCGGGCGAAAAGTCGAAGCTGTCACCATGGCCGGGGCTAACCCTTGGCCCCACGGTGCTGCGTCCTGAAGCGCGCGGAAGCGTCCGACTCAAGAATTCCGATCCGGCGATGGTTCCCGCAATCCTCCATAACTGGCTTGAGGCCAGGGAGGACTGCCGACTATCGGTGAGGGCAATGCGCATGGCGCGCGAGCTGGTAGCCGCACCATCGCTTGCCCGGCTTGTCGAGAGCGAGCCCTGGCCTGGTTCGGACTGCCAAAGCGACGACGAATTGCTGGACTATGCCCGTGCCCATGGAAACACCGGTTATCATCCGGTCGGAACTTGCCGAATGGGCCTCGATGCCAGCGCTGTGCTGGATCCACAATTGCGTGTCAAAGGCATCGCCGGGCTGCGGGTGATCGATGCGTCAGTCATGCCGCGGCTTGTTTCCGGCAACACAAATGCTGCTGCGATCATGATCGGTGAAAAAGGTGCGGATTTAATCCTCAAAAGCGGGGCCTAAGCGAGTTGCAAATTGGATGGTCGCTTATTTTGGCGTTTGAATGAGCGCCCTCAGTCAAGCCGCAACTGCAGTGAACAGACAGAGAATTGGGCTGAATTGCCGCGCGTATTGCACGGCGATCGGGCATCTCTTGCTCACGATCCTGGTAATGTAGCCGCCAATCTTGGCAGGACTGCGCCAATTCATGCAGGCGCAGTGCGCCCGCAGGCTAATTTGTGTTACCTCGCAAGACTGATTGGTGCGCGACGCAGTGCGAAGGGAGCCACGCTCTGTGCCTGATTTCCCTGTTTTTGGCGGATTCCGCAAAAATATCAGTCAAAATCGGTCCGATATTTCCCTCTGTGCTGCGGAAGTCCGCCACTTCGCGGGCAAATTATGCGATTCCAAAACAGGGAATTTGGAATCGGAAAACAGGGAATTGAGTTTTCGATAACAGGGAATTTGTTCTCATTTTGCAGCGATTTTAAACTGGGATCGATCGCGGCATTGGGGCAATGCTCCGAAGCCAAGGCAGTTGGGAAACGTGGATAAATACCCCAGTTATCCAAGGGTTTTCACCCTAGCCTTGATAGCAAATTCGTGTTTAAGCTCTCCTTCGCCACTTGATTGGCCAACGATACACTTGGAACAGTGTTAAATCAAAAGGAGA